>NZ_QTPU01000002.1:0-385242 GCF_003857805.1 Burkholderia sp. Bp9099 | reverse complement strand
AACCAACCCTAACCCCAACCTCAAAACCGGACATTTCTATTTAGCTGGCGCCACGACATCTTGAAATGGCTACGACATTGAATGGTCAGACCCTATAATGTTTCGTTTCAGATGATTCAACTGAACTTCAAGACAGGCGCATGGGTAGGACATGCGCCTTTGAGCGCCCGGATGCCATCCGGATAGCCGTCGGGGGTAAAGAAGTAGTCGGTCTAGCCAGTTCAACCATCTTAACGATTCCTGCCATGTTAGCTCGTCGGCAACTATTCGCGCTCGCAAAGTAAAGCGCGTGCATTCACTTTTGCGTCGCGAATGGCGTTCGAATCCTGTAGCGGTCTAGCGAATCCGGACACAGATTTGGCGAGAGTGTGCGCGATGTCGGAAGGCATCGAGCGGACGAGGTAATCGATCAGATCTGCCGGAACGAATCGGCGGAGCCAGTTTGTGCGGTTTTCGATACGCCGCGCTCCTGCGTGTACACGCATCGGGCACGAGTCCGGCATGTCGACAAGCCACCCCTTGCTCCCACGTGCGAAAAGCGATGCCGGTCACCTGCCTTCGATCTTCGATCAACATCAGACAGGCGAGCCGAATTCGATACTGAAATCGTGCGCTTCGCAAAGCGTCTTGAACGCTTCCGACACGACGAATCGGCCATGACTGTCGTTGTCCCTGCAGATGAAGAATTTGGATTCGATCTCCGGCCGGTAGACAGCACGCAATAGCAGAGACGCCCCCGACGCAAGCTTTCGATATTGCGATTTTTCGGTGTCGATCAGCGGCAGCGACCGCAATATCCGGCCGGCACTAAACTGGAATGGTTGCCCATCGCACGCGATTACACAGGGGACGAATTCCAGCTCTCCCGAAAACGTCTCCCCAAGAACGTCCTGGAATCGAGTCGAAAAAATGGGAACTCGAATGGAGGCCGCGATATAGTCGGTCGCCTGGATATTGGATTTCGTATATCCGCTCTGTGCGACGGCCTTTAACGGAATGCTCAGATCGCGCAAATCTCCACGGCCATGTATAAAATAATTCGAGATGCCCTTCGGGTCTCGGGAGAAATCCACGATGGCAAACTCGGATTGCACCGTCGTTCGTATCGAGTAAATATTCATTATTTGAATTTCGCACAGGTGAACCTGCCGTCACGGCTACCTCGCCGCAGCTCACTTTGAAGCCCGTATATCTCCTGCCTGATGGTCTGGCGGTCCCAGCCTGACTGGTGCGCCAATTCCTCGAGATCATCCAGATAAATTTCGACCATTTCGTTGTACTCCTTGTGCTTCTTCGTCCATCCTCGATGCAGCCCGATCAGTTGATGTGGATCGGTCGCGCGCGACCAATGCTTGGGCATATACATCAAGTTGGATGGGGCATCGATATTGGCGCCCGATGCCAGGAATATGGGGTGGTTGCGAAGCGAGTGCGGAATAATGTGTTGGCGTTGATGCCCTGTTTTGGTCGGCATCCACTTCAAGGCTTTCCAGTTCCGCGAACTCTTCCGCTTCAACCCCAGCGGATCGATCCAATCGAAAACATTCGGAGCGATGCCGTATATATTCTCTCCGGCCCGAAAACCGAGCGGATCCGGTGAGATGTATGTTCCGGCGAGTGAATCGTAATAGCGATAGCGATTATAGTGCAGCCCCGACTCGTCGTCGAAATATTGCCCCTGAAGACGAAGGGGCTGACGGAATCCGGCATACGTGTCGATCGCGCGGCATCCGCCCCAGGCCGTATACGACGCTTCCCACCTCACCTGCCCGCGCGCGTCGACGATGCGAACCGGCGATCCGTTCGGATCGGTTTGATAGAAGAGATGCTGTCTGTCTCCCCCATCGAAGCTCGCGTCGTGCCGATGCTTCAACAACGCCAGGGGACAAAACGTTTCAGGGTAGTAGATCCATTCTTGATCGTTCACGTCTTGCGTGTCGATGGATCCCGTTAGGTCCCTGACGTCCGGTCCGGTGCCATCGACCACGAACTCCCGCGCCAGCGCGTCCCCGTCCCAAAAAAAGCGGCTGACACGTGAACGCCGTTTCGAAGGGGAATGCTGTCGCGAAGCCGGCCTTCCGCCGAACTGCGTATGCGACACCTTCCCGATCCGCCGGTGAAGCGCATCGTAGGTGTAGCGCGTACGCGTGTTCGATTCGCCATCGATCGCAATGCGTCTTGCCTCGGTTTCGATCAATAACCCGTCGCTGTCCCAGTGCAGCAGCAGATCCTGCGTGGCGTCCCGCCTGCGCACGAGATTTCCGGATAAGTCGAACGTGTAGTGGCAGCCGGCATAGCTACCTTCGCGCGTCTGCGCGTGTCGTTCGTGACTCGCGTGCGGCGGCGTTTTCAGCAGGTCGCCAGCCGGATCGAACAAATAGCGTTGCAGCCCGCTGGTCGGGTCGACGTGATGCGTCAGTCGTCCTACAGGATCGTACTCGAAGCGCTCGACACCGAGGCGAGCGTCACGCTTTTCGAGCATGTTGCCATTTGCGTCGTACGTATATTCGCTTGCGAACAGCACACCGGTACCGTTCAACAACGTTTGTCTCGCCGGTCGCCCGTCTATGCCGTACGACAACTCGCGGCGTAACGCCGTGCCTAGATGCTCGACGCGGATCTGTCCGAGTTCGTCGCGCTCCAGCGTTATCGGCGCTTCGTCGCCGATCTGTATCGTCGTGACTTCATCCAGCTCGTTGTACGCGTACCGGACGGTATGACTGAGCACGGCCGTCCCGGCGAGCAGCCGGGTCGTGCGTTCGATTCGGTTTCCCGATTCGTCGTACACGTTGGCAATCGTGAAATCATCGCCCTGCTTTTCTTCGACGACGCGTCCCGCCAGGTCATAGGTGAGTTCGACGCGGCTATCCGGATTCTCCGCGATGACGAGATTTCCGCCGCCATCGTACGTGAGCGTTTCGATGCGAAACCCGTCAGGCTGTCGCGAGTCGGGCACCTGCTTTTGCACGATGCGCCCAAGTGCGTCGGTCCGGTAGACGATTGCCTGTCCAAGCGGGTCGATACTGCGCAGTAGCCGGCCCTGCAAGTCATAGCCATACTGGCGCGACTGCCCGTAGTAGTCGACTTCTTCGACGATCCGCCCCATCGCATCGCGTTGCAGTTCGTAGCGCCTGCCGCGCTCGTCGACGACGCAGACCAGTTGCGCTTCGGTGTCGTACAGGTACTCGACGGCATTTCCGTCGGCCGTCAGTCGTTTGCTGACATGCCCGAGCGCCGAATACTCGAGCTGTGTCACATGTCCGAGCGGGTCGCGATAGCGCGTCAGATTGCCATCTGCATCGTAGATGCAGTGGATCTCCAGTCCGCCCGGCTCGATGGCACGAAGAAGATTGCCGTTGCGGTCGTATTCGTAACGGCTCGTCTGGCCGAGGGCGTTCACGGCTTGAATCAGATTGCCGCGCGAGTCATGGACGTACTGCGTATAGCGGCCGAGCGCATCGCAGCGTGTCGACGGATTGCCGTCGCGATCGTATTCGAACCGGGTCACTCCGCCGCGTGGCCCGACATGCGCAATGAGCTGTCCGCACGCATCGTAGGCGTACCGCGAGGTTGCCTGCGCCGGCGTCGTCTGAGCGAGCAAGTTGCCGCACGCATCCCATTCATAGCGCCACACCCTGCCGCCCGGCGCCGTCACGCAAACGAGCCGGAGATCATCGTCGTACTCGTTGCGCAAGGCGCTGCCGTCCGGCAGTGTCTGCGCCTGCAGATTGCCGTACGCATCGTATTCCCAGGTCGTCGCGCGGCCGGCTGCATCGATGCGCGCGCTCGCTCTGGATTGTGCATCGTATCGATAGGTCGTCACCCCACCCAGCGGATCGGTTTCGGCCACGGGCATGCCGCGCGCGTTGAGCTGCAAGACGGTGGTGTGGCCCAGCGAATCGGTGACCCGCGTTTCCATTCGCTCGCGATCGTAGACGAAGCGATAGTCGAGGACGCCCTCGTCTCCCCACGCACGATCCGCGCGCCAGACGCCGTCGTCGTGCTTCAGGTAGCTGTAGTAAAACGACACGCCGCGCGCGCTGGCATGACGCACCATGCGATGGTCGCTGGCGTACTCGAAACGATGCGGTTGTGTCATCGCATCAATTGCGGCGACCAGGTTTCCCTCGTGATCGTGCTCGTAACGTGCGAGCGGATGCACGCGGCCATCCGCATCGATCAGGGTCAATGACGTCAGCCGTGCGGCGTGCGGCGGATGGCCCCGGCCGCACTCGATGACGCGCTTCGTTGGACCGTCACGCGTGCATTCGACCAGGCGTATGAGGCTGCCGTCCGGCTCACGCTCGAAAATCCATGCGTTGCCGTTGAGATCGGCCATGCGATCGACCGGCGCGACCAGCCCGGCACGCTCGTCGGGCTCACTTGCCATTGCGCACCACTGAACCTGACGGTCGGGCGACAACACGAACGCGTACTCGATTCCGGCGGTCGTTCGCAGCACCAGGTGTGCGCCTCGGCGGTATAGGGCGTACCCATGCTGCCAGTCGTACACACGGGCCTGCCACCCCGCCTCGTCAGGCAGCGTGTCGAACGCCGTCGCGTAATCCGTAAAATACGCCGCCGCGCCGACGCCATGCTCGTGCCGTATCAGTTCGAGTCGGATGTCGGCCGGCGTCAGCCAGCCAACGCCGACCGCGCTCACGTATCGCTCATGGCTCGCATAGCACCGGTCCCACTCGAACGGCAGACGCCCCGACACAGTGAAATCGCTCTGCTGAACGACGACCTCTCCGGTGGTCGCGTCGACCGGCTCCGCCTTCAGTACGGTGCACCTCAAAAACCCCGGTTTCAAATTCAGCTTGTCTGCCAGCGACTTCGCCCACTCCGACCCGCGAAACGCCTTGAACAGCCCCTTCGCAAGCGCCGCCATGTTGACGATCGGCGGCCCGCCCACCAGCACGGGGCGTCCGGTCGGAATCGGCAGCATGAACGACGTCGGCAGCGACAGATGCTCGCGCTTCGTATGGGCGCCGTTATGCGTTGGCGGTTCCAGCCCGACCGCCCAGCAGCTCATCGCAGGCAGCGCCAGGAAAGCCATCGGATCGTTGTTCGCGAGCACGGTCTTGCTGCCCATGTACGCTTCCGCGTCGTTCGATGGGTCCGGATCGGGCGGCGCGAACGATGCGCCCAGCGGAAAATGCAGCGACGGCACATGAAACGCGTGCGTGCCCGCTGTCGCGCGCAGCATCCCGTTCACGAAGATCGGCCGGCCGGCTATGCTGCCCATCCCGACGCCCGCGCCCGCCGCATTCGCGATGTCGGCGGCCATGGTCGCGCCCTTCAGTACGTGTGCGACGGTCGGATTGCTTCCGAGCTTTTTGGCTTCGTTGGAGGCGGCGTTGACTGTGTCGCCGAGTTGCTTCACGTCGTCCGGATGATCCTCGAGATACTCGACGGCTTTTTCTTCGACGATCGTGAAGGCGATTGCACCGATCACGCCCAGCGCGGCGTTCACATACTCGCGCAGATCCAGCATGAACCCGATATGGGGGTGCGGCAGGAACACGGGCGTCGGGCTCGGCGTGACCATGACTGAATGCAAGTCGACGCCGACGACCGGATCGAGATGCTTGACCGCCGGCAGCGCCATGCGTGTCTCCGATCAGCGGGCACCGCGCAACGCGGCGACTTTCTCGCCGAGTTCGGCGCGGCGCCGGTCGAACGCCCCGACCTGCGACGCGATCCACTCGACGACGAACTGCAGGTTGCTGTTGACGCGCGTCGAGTCATCCAGCGCCAATCCCGCATCGAGTGCGTTGAAGCCGGCTTCCAGCGCATGCTCACGCTCCCCTGCGCGCTCCCAACATATGGCGCTCATGCGCCACGCTTCGACCGTCATCAGCGTATCCTGCGCCGCGGTCGTCGATGCGGCTGCCCGTTCGTAGCAGTAGGCGGCGTGCGCATGATCGTTGTACGTCAGGTGCACGCTCGCCTCGCCGAACAAGCCGTTGGCGACGAGCTTGTGGCCGGCCGGATGGCCGGTGTTCACCGCATGCGCCCCGCTTTCGGCTGCATGGCGATACGCGTCGACGGCCTGCTCGCGATTGCGCCATTTCAGATACGCGGCACCGGCAATCAAATGCACGACGACACACTGGTCGAACCACTTTTCGCGCTCGGCCACCTGCAGCGCAGCCGCGCGGAGTTCCTCCAGGCGCGCGGGATTGCCGCCTTCGACGGTCTCGCTCATCGCGACGAACAGTCGGCGGAATTCGCCGCTTGATCCGCGCTCGCCCGATTCCGCGAGCAACTCACGCGGCACGCTCGCCATCGCGTACTTGCCTTGTACGACTCGCACTGTGGCCGGATACCGCAGCATCAGTGCTGCGAACGACGCGATCCCGGTACGCGGCACGACGAAGCGCACGCGTTCGCCCAGCTTCGGTGCGGCGCCGATGACCGACAACAAGCCGTCCATCCATCGCACCCATGCCGCGTCATCCCGCACGTGCGCCGGCTCCAGCACGAACACCATCGCCGGAAAAACTTCCGGATGGTGCTGCATCAGGCTGTCGGCAACCGTGAGGAGATACAGCACCGGGTGCTTGCCATCGTCATACGGCGCTTGCCAATCCGCACGCACGCCCTGCGCGGCGGATGCGTCGCGCCGGCTGTCGTAGAAAGCGATGAGCTCATCCGTCAGCGCCGACGCATAACCGGCTTCGCTCACGAACGACGCCCTCATCGTCCTTACCGCACACGACGTCTCGTCCTGAACCTGGAAATACAGCCGCACGAGCTCCGCATCCTTCTCGTCGGTCTGCCAGATCATCAATCGCGCATCGCGATCCTTCGCAAAACGCATCCAGTCCGTGTGCGCATCCATGAACCTGCGTTCCACCGGATTGGTTGGCTGCCAGTTCTGCATTCGTGCGAGCCTCCGTTATGGATTCAGTTTCAGGACCGTGCCTTCGACCGTGTGCTCGCCCGTGGCCGACGACGTGACCGTCGTTCCGCGCACGCTATGGCTTTGGGAGCCGGTCGATGCGACGTTGACGCCCTGGATCGTGATCGTGCCGTCGCGCTTCATCACGATGCTCGACATCCCGCAGACGAGCGAAAGCTGATCGCCGGCGTTGACGGTGACCTGATGCTGCACGTTCGTCGTCTGGTTCGCGCCGACGTTGACGGTGTGTTCGCCGCCGACCGTGTGCGTATGGGCGTTCGCAATCGTCGATGTACGTGCACCGATTTCCTCGGTATGCGACGACGCAACCAGCGTCTTCATGTCTTGCGAAGTCGTTTGATACATCTGTCCGACGTTCAGCGTCTTGCCTTCGCCGATCGTTTCAGTCTTGGCTTTCGCAACCGTCTCGGTATGTATTCCACCAATGGTCGCGTCGCGATTCGCGGCGATCGTCACGGTTTCGTTCTTGCCGACCGTTCGCGTGCGATTCCCCCCCACCCCATGCGTCTCATCCACCCCGATCTGCGCGACCCGGTTCTTGCCGATATTCACCGTCTCGTCCTGCCCGACACTCCGTTGCCGGTTGTTCTTCACCTGCATCGTCTCGTCGTTTCCGACCGTATGCGTGTGGTTGTTCCCGACGGACAGCGAATGATCGACCTCCGTCTCCGCATCGAAATTGCGCTCAGCGTGCATCCACAGTTGCTCGGCGCCCTTCTTGTCCTCGAACCGGAACGCGTTCGCATGGTCGGTTGTCCCGCCGGGCGACGAGCGCGACAGCAACCCGCTCTGCGTCGCACTGCCCGGTAACCCCCACGGTGGCATCTTCTCGCCGTTGTAAACCCGCCCCGTCACGATCGGCTCATCCGGATCACCATTGAGAAAATCGACAACGACCTCATCGCCGACGCGCGGGATCTGCACGCCACCGAATCCACCGCCCGCCCAAGGGCTCGACACGCGCACCCAGCACGACGAATCCTGGTTGCTCTGCCCATACCGATCCCAGCGAAACTGCAGCTTCACGCGCCCGTACTGGTCGGTCCAGATCTCCTCGCCGGGCGGTCCGACAACGGTCGCCGTCTGCGGCCCGTTCGTCCGCGGGCGCGGCGTTTCACGCGGCGATCGATAAGGCAGGCTCGACGGCTGCACGAGCATCGTCGTTCGATGCACGACAGCCTCCGCGCCCTGATCGCTCGCATACGCGTTCTCCTGGAAACGGTATCGACACCGCACGATCAGGTACTCGCGGTTCTGATCGGCACGCGGGCAATGCGCAAGCGTGAACAGATACCCGGGCGCGGCACCGCGCACGTCGGTATCCGCACTCGCCCGCTCATGCTCGGCCTGCTGCTCCTCGAGTCTCACGCGGCTGTAATGCGCACCAGGCGCATCGTCGCGATACCCGCCCGGCCATTCGAACGACGCAAAACTGTCGTGATCATGCCCACGCGGATCGACCTTCTGCGACGAGAGATCCGCACGCGGCTTCATATAGTCGTAGTCGGCGGTCTGATGCTTGCCGACGCTCACCTCCTGCGCGGGCAGCCAGCCGTCGACGCGTTCCTCGTCGGCGATCGCGGTGCGATCCTGCGCGATGTACGGGATCGTTTCGTAACCGGGCAACGCGACGTGCGACGACATCGCATCGCACAGCACGAGCGTATGACTGTCGGCCGCGTGCCGGAAATAAAAATAGATGCCCTCGAACTCCATCAATCGCGTCACGAACGCGGTGTCGGTCTCGTTGTACTGCACGCAGAACTCGCGCGGCACGTACGCATCGGTCAGCTTGTTCTCGATGGGGAAGCCGTAGGGCGCGAGCACTTCCTGCACGATGTCGGGCACGGTGCGATTCTGGAAAATTCGGCAATCGGAGCGGCGCGTCGCGAGCCACAGCCATGGCCGCACGACCAGTTCGTAGCCATAGTGCCGCTCGGCGCGCCGGCCGCAGAGCGTCGCGCGCGCGACGATGCCGTTCAAGTAACGCGTCGACAGGTCCTGCTGCTCGATCCGCACGGTCACGGGCTTGCCGAGCATGTCCTTCAGCGACAGGCTATGGCTGTCCGCCAGCGCGTCGATCCGGAATTCGAACAGGCGGCCGAGTTCGTCGCTGCCGTCGAGCGCATGGAATTTCAGGTCGTCGCCGTGCGGGCTGTCGAGTGTGAATACGCGATTCACGTCGTTCCCTCCTCGTCGAACCGGTAAGCGAATTCGCCGCCGGCCGCGCTCACCTCGATCGAAGCCAGCGCGCGGCCTTCGAGCGTGGCCTCGAGGATCGCGCGGCCGATGCGCGGCATCACGGTATGCGTGAGGATCGCGTCGACCATGCGGCCGCCGGATTCGATCGTCCGGCAGCGCTCGACGATCAGCGCGGTCGCCGAATCGGTGCAGCGCAGCCGGATGCCGTGATGCAGATCGATCCGCTTCTCGAAGCGCCGCAACTGCAACTCGACGATGCGCGCGAGCGTCGCATCGGTCAGCGGGTAGTACGGCACGACGGTCAGCCGGCCGAGCAGCGCGGCGGGGAACACGTCGAGCAGCGGCGCGCGCAGCGCATCGGCGAGCGCCTGCATGTCGGGCAGATGGTCGGGGTCGCGGCACAGCTGCATCACGCGCTCGGCGCCGACGTTGGATGTCAGCAAAATCACGGTATGCCGGAAGTCGATGTCGCGCCCTTCGCCATCTTCCATCCAGCCCTTGTCGAACACCTGGAAGAACATCTCGTGCACGTCGCGGTGCGCCTTCTCGATCTCGTCGAGCAGCACGACGCTGTACGGCCGCCGGCGCACGGCCTCGGTGAGCACCCCGCCCTGCCCGTAGCCGACGTAGCCGGGCGGCGCGCCCTTCAGCGTCGATACCGTGTGCGCCTCCTGGAACTCGCTCATGTTGATCGTGATCGCGTTGCGCTCGCCGCCATACAGCGTGTCGGCCAGCGCGAGCGCGGTCTCGGTCTTGCCGACGCCGGACGGCCCGCACAGCAGGAACACGCCATGCGGTTTGGTCGGGTCGTCGAGCTTCGCACGTGCGGTCTGAATCCGTTGGGCGATCAGTTCGACCGCATGGTGCTGGCCGACGACACGTTCGCCGAGCGTTTCGGCGAGCTTGAGCACGGCCTGCGTCTCGTCGCGCACCATCCGGCCGAGCGGGATGCCGGTCCAGTCGGCGACGACGGCGGCGACCGCATGCGTGTCGACGGCGGGCAGCACGAGCGGTGCGTCGCCTTGCATCTCGGCCAGCGCCTGCTGCGCGGCTGTGAGGCGCGACAGGGCATCGGCGCGTGCGTCGCTGGTGAGCGCGCGCGACGGCGCGTCGTCGAGCAGCGCGGCGCGCGATTCGACGATCGAGGCCAATGCGTCGCGCTCGGCTTGCCAGCGCGTATCGAGCCGATCGAGTTCCGCCTGCACGGCGGCAAGCTCGGCATCGATCGCGTCGCGCCGCGCGGTGTCGCCGCTGCCGAGCGCGCACTCGCGCGCGATCCGTTCCCGCTCGACGCGCAGGCCGTCGATGCGTCGGCGCGCGTCCTCGATCGGAGCGGGCACCGCGTGCTGGCTGACGGCGACGCGCGCGCAGGCCGTGTCGAGCAGGCTGATCGCCTTGTCCGGCAACTGCCGCGCGGGAATATACCGGTGCGACAACGTCACGGCGGCCTGCAGCGCATCGTCGAGCATCAGCACGCGGTGGTGGGCTTCGAGCTCCGCGGCGAGGCCGCGCAGCATCGTCACGGCGGCGGCTTCTTCGGGTTCGAGAACATGCACGAGCTGGAAGCGCCGCGTCAGCGCGGGATCCTTCTCGATGTACTGCTTGTACTCGGACCAGGTGGTCGCGCCGATGGTGCGCAGCAGGCCGCGCGCGAGCGCCGGTTTCAGCAGGTTGGCGGCGTCGCCGGTGCCGGCCGCCCCGCCCGCGCCGACGAGCGTATGGACTTCGTCGATGAAAAGGATCGTCGGCCGCTCGGACGACATCGCTTCGTCGATCACGCCGCGCAGGCGGCTCTCGAATTCACCCTTCACGCTCGCGCCGGCCTGCAGCAGCCCGATGTCGAGCAGGCACAGCGCGACATCTCGCAGAGACGGCGGCACGTCGCCGGCGGCGATGCGCAGCGCAAAGCCTTCCGCGACAGCGGTCTTGCCGACGCCGGCCTCGCCGACCAGCAGCGGGTTGTTCTGCCGGCGCCGCAGCAGGATGTCGACGATCTGGCGGATCTCCGCGTCGCGCCCGACGACGGGGTCGATCTCGCCTGCCCGCGCTCGGGCGGTCAGGTCGACGGCGAAGCGCGCCAGGGCCGAGCCTTCCGCGGCTGGCACACCGCGCATCGCGGCGGCGTCGGCGCCGGCGCCAAGGCCCGAGTCGCCACGCGCAGCCGGTTGCGCCTCGGGCGAACCGTCGACGATCGATGCGAGTTCGTCGGCGAGCACGTCGGGCACGATGCGCTCGAACTCGCGTGCGATCGCGTACAACACGCCGCGCAACTGCGGCGTCTTCAGGATCGCGAGCAGCAGGACCGCGCCGCGAATCCGCGTCGCGTCGTATTTCAAGGTCGCATAGACCCACGCACGCTCGACCGCGTCGTCGATGTGCACGGACAGGTCCGACACCGATCCCGCGCCACGCGGCAGCCGATCGAGCGACGCGACGAGGCCGCGCTCGATCGCGGCCTCGTCGATCTCGAACCGGCGCAGCACGCGCTGCAGGTCGCCGTCGGGCCGCTGCAGGAGCTGCTTGAACCAGTGCGCGAGTTCCACGTACGGATTGCCGCGCAGCCGGCAGAATCCGGTCGCCTGCTCGAGCGTCTCGTAGAGGAGCGGGTCGAGCTTTCCGAACAGGTTGACGCGGCCGATATCGGACATGACGGTTCCCGTTTAGGCGGTTTCGCGATGAGGAGCGGCGCCGGTGCGCGGCGGGCCGCCACGGCGCGCGTCGTAACGGACGATGAGATCGCGCGCGGGCCCCGCGTCGAGCCGTTGCCCGAGCCACGCGGTACGGCCGAGGCCCTGCGGCACGCCGAGTGCGATCGCGGGCACCGCGTCGGCCGCCAGTTCGAGCTGGACGTCCCAGTCGAACTCGATGCCGACGTATTCGCGCACCCAGTGCGCGAGCTGCCGCGCGTGCGGGCCGCCCGGCAGGAAGCGCCGGTACGCGTCGAGCGATAGCGGCCCGAGCACGATCCGGAAATGGGACTGCGCGTCGCGCACCGCGATGCCGAGCGCGACGCCGCCGACGCGCAGGGTCGGCCGCGTCGCACGGATCACGCAGCGCTGCGAGCGCTCGATCGCGACCCAGCGCGGCACGTGCTCGACGATGCGCGCGTCGACGCCGAAATGGCGTCGCAGGATCTGCACGAGCCCTTCCGGGTTGCGCGTGTGCCGCACGAGATGACCCGCGTGGAAATAAAGCGCATGCGGCGCGAGCGTGTCGGCGGCCGTGCGTTCCGCATCGGCCTGCGCGGCCGGCCTGTCGTCATGCGCGGTGCGCCCGATGAGGCTCGCGACATACGCGTCGAACCGTGCACGCCCGGGACGATCGAGGCTCACCGTCGGTTGCGCGTCGGCCCATGCGCGGTAGAACAGCAGGATCAGCCGGTGATGAAACAGGTCCGCGAACGCGGCGAAGGTCGGGTCGTCGTGCTGGGCCGCGCGCTCGTGCGCGTATTCGGTCAGGTGGGTCGGCAGCGGACCGTTCGGTCCGAACAATCCGAAACCGTGGATCGCGATGCGCGGCCGCGTGGCGCCGCCGTCCCCGTCGTATCCGTCGTATCCGCCGGCCACCATCGACGCCGCGAACGCAAGCGACGGCCGTTGCCCGAGCCGCACCGGTTCGTCGCGCGGCCGCGCGGCATGGCCGAGCGGTGCGCGGCCTGACGACAGCGCGTCGAGCCAGCGCAACGCCTGGAACAGGTCGTAACCGTGCGGCGCGGCGCGTAGTTGCGCCCACCACGCATCGCGGCGGGCGGATTCGACGGCCGATCGAGCGCCGGGTGGCGTGCCGTGTTTCATATCGCGGGCCGTCTACCGATGCGCGCAGGCCAGTGCGCGAGCGTGCCGCGCTGCACGCTGGTCAGCACGCATTCGGCGAACGCATTGATCGAAACATGCCGCGCGAAGAACTGTTCGAGCACCGCGCCGAGCAGGAACGGGCTGTCGCCGGAGAACGCATGATCGTCGACGGTCACGTCGACCTGAACGCCACGTCCGAACATCAGCGGGCCGAGCGCCGGCAGCCGCCGGAACACCGGCGAGAACGCGACGCGCCGCACGCCGTCGATCTGCCGGCGCATCGCGGCATCGGCCGGGTCGGCGTGCAGGCCGAGCAGCTCGCGCAGCGCATGCGCGCCCTCGTCGTCGTCGAGATCGGTCAGCGTCTGGCGGGCGAGCCCGAGATGGCGAACGAGCCGCCAGGCCGTCTGTGCGTCGGCGATCGGCGGGCGCGGCCGCGACGGGCCGCGAATCGCGACGATGCGTTCGACGGGCGCCGAGATGCGCAGCGTGAATGCGTTCGCGTCGCCCGGCGGCGGCAGCAGCGCGAGATCGCGGTTCGTGCACAGCGTGTCGACGGACAGGTAGCGCATCGTCTCGTCGTACGGCGCGCACTGGCTGTCGACGAGCGACACGTAGGTTTCGCTGCCGACGTAGCCGGTGCGCGTGCCGTTCGCGCGTGCCTGCTCGGACACCAGCCGAGGCTCGCGCCGCACCGTGTAGTACGCGCCGTAGTTGCCGTCGTCGCGCGCGAACGACGCATGGAACGGCCGGAATTCGCGCGACCGGCCATCGTCGCGCTGCTCGCTCGCAAGCCGCTGCACGGCATAGACCTCGTGATCGAGCGGCCGGCTGCGGTCGACGACGACATGATGCTCGCGCGCGCCCGGCTGCAACAGGATGCGGTCGCCGCGACGTGCGAACAGGTTCACGGCCGGTGTGCAGTTCAGCGCCAGATGCCGCGCATCGACGGCCGCCTCGAGCGCGGCGTCGTGGCGATCGAACAGCACGGTCAGCTCGCATTCGTCGCCGGTGGCGCGCGCGAGCGCGGCGCGCAGCCCGCCGATGCTGAAGAACAGGAAGCGCGCCGGAAACGCGAAATACTCTCGCAGCAGCCGGTAGCCGTGGAAGCTGCGCCCGTCGTCGGGCAGGATCGCCTGCGCCGGATCGAAGCCCTCATGGACGATCGCATCGGCGTCGAGCGTGTGCAGCCACCTCGGCGGCTGCCCCGGGTCGTGGCAGACGGCGCCGAGCGCGTGCGCGGCGATCAGTTCGAGCAGGTGCAGCGCGTCGCGTTCCGGGCCCGCGAGATGAAAGGTCAGCCGCTCGAGCGGCAGTTGCGACAGCCTGGCGCCGCCGCGCGCCTTGAGCCGGATGCGCAGCGCGCCGCGCACGTCCTGGCGTGCCGGCACGGCGCCGCGCGGCAGCCACGACGGCGCGCCGGTGACGGCCGCATCGGTCAGCTCGAGCGGCCACAGCGTCAGGTCGTGCGCGGTACGGAATTCGCACGCGGTCTGCTCGGACGCGGCGGCCCGCGCGCGCAGCGCGGTGCCGGCGGGAAGCCGCCAGCCCTGCGCGAGGCTGCCTTCGTTCGGCATCGGCGCGAACCGAACGATCGCCATCGACGGCAACGGCGCCAGATAGCCCGGATACACGGCGTCCAGCAGCGCCTGCGTGAAGCGCGGAAATTCGGCATCCATCTTCAGCTGCACGCGCGCGGTGAGGAAGCTGAAGCCTTCGAGCAGCCGTTCGACGTACGGATCGGGCGGCCCCGATTCGGTGAGCCGCAGCCGCGCGGCGACCTTCGGAAACTGCTGCGCGAATTCGTCGCCGAGCTCGCGCAGGTATGCGAGTTCGCGGTTGTAGTAGTCGAGCAGGCGCGTATCCATCGTGTCAGTTTCCCGCAGCCGGCCGCAGCGACATCGCGCCCGTCTCGAGATCGAGGTCGGAGCGCAGCACGAATTCGACCGGATGCGGGATCGACCACAGCGTGCCGCGAATCTCGAACAGCAGCACGTTGTGACGCCGTTCGCCGGCGCGCCCGTCCGATGCATCGGCGACGCTGCGGACCTCGACGCTGTCCGGCGCGATGCGCGGCTCGAAGCGCACGATCGCGTCGCGGATCGACGCCTCGACCGACATCCGCTCGACGCCCGACATCGGCTTGCCGACGAGCGGCCGCATCCCGTAGTTGAGCACCGAGGCCTGCGCATGCGCGAACGCGGCCCAGTCGACGAAGCCGTCCTCGGCGTTGCGCGTATTGAGCAGCCACGCGAGATCGCGCAGCACGGCCGCGCGCAGGCGCTCGGCGCCGATCCCTTGCGTGCCGGGCGGATCGGCCGTGCGCTGCGGCGCGTCGTCGGTCAGCCGGTCGAGCAGCGCGGGCTGCAGCCGGTCGCGCACACCGGCGTGCCGGCCGGCGCCGGCTTGCGGGTCGTCCATCGTCATCGCTCCACCGTCACATCTCGGTGTTTTCCTTGATGTTCCAGCCGACCGACACCTCGGCGCCCTTGCCGCCGTTGTCGTTCTGCTGCCAGTACTGCTTCTTCACCTTCGCGGCCTGGAAGCCGTAGTGCATCATCAGCCGGTCGGCCGCGTCGCCAGGGTCGATGCCCGCGACCTGCGCGGACGTGACGAGCACTTCCTGCAGCGTCACGCGCATGAACTCGACCTGCGTGCCGCCGGTCTTGCACGCGGAGATCTCGACCTTCGGCAAGTGCTTGCCGCTCGCGCAGTTCTTGACGATCGCCGGCGCGCCCTTGTCCATGTACGCAGCGACGACGAGATCGTTGAAACTCGCCTTGCCCGCGTTGCCGCCGCTGCCGCTCGCCATCGCGCCCGGCTGGCTCGCGCCCCACGTGAACGATTCGATGTCGGTCCAGCCCTTGTGCTGCGCGTCCGCCGATTCGCCGGTCACGCCGTCCACCTTCATAAACATTGCCACGCCCATTGCCGTCTCCGTTTCGGTGCGAAATCAGGTTGAATGCCGTATCGAATGCCGCGTGCCGCTCACTCGTTCGCCGCCTTCGCCGATGGCAGGCGCGAGATGAGCCGCAGCGACACGGTGAGCCCTTCGAGCTGGTAATGCGGTCGCAGGAAGAATTTCGACGTGTAGTAGCCGGGGTTGTCCTCGACCTCGTCGACGACCACCTGCGCGGCGGCCAGCGGCTTGCGCGCCTTGGTTTCCTGGGACGAGTTCACGGGGTCGCCGTCGACGTAGTTCATGATCCAGTCGTTGAGCCAGCGCTCCATGTCGTCGCGCTCGCGGAACGAGCCGATCTTGTCGCGCACGATGCATTTCAGGTAGTGCGCGAAGCGGCAGCACGCGAACAGATAAGGCAGGCGGCCGGACAACCGCGCGTTCGCGGTCGCGTCCGGGTCGTGATATTCGGCCGGCTGGTACAGCGACTGCGCGCCGATGAACGCCGCGAAATCCGAGTTCTTCCGGTGCACGAACGGCATGAAGCCGTTCTTCGCGAGCTCGGCCTCGCGGCGGTCGCTGATCGCGATCTCGGTCGGGCATTTCTGGTCGACGCCGCCGTCGTCGGTCGGGAACGTGTGGCTCGGCAGCCCTTCGACGGCCCCGCCCGACTCGACGCCGCGAATCGACGAGCACCAGCCGTACAGCTTGAACGAGCGGTTGATGTTCGCGGCCATCGCGTAAGCCGAGTTCGCCCACGTGTAGCGGTCGTGATTCGCGGCGTCGGTGTCTTCCTCGAAGTCGAATTCGTCGACCGGATTGGTGCGTGCGCCATACGGCAGCCGCGCGAGAAAACGCGGCATCGCGAGGCCGACGTAGCGCGAATCCTCCGACTGTCGCAGGCTGCGCCAGCCCGCGTATTCGGTGTTCTGGAAGATCTTGGTGAGGTCGCGCGGATTCGACAGCTCCTGCCACGAATCCATCTGCATCAGTTCCGGCGACGCGCCCGCGATGAACGGCGCGTGCGCGGCCGCCGCGATCTTCGACAGCTCGCCGAGCATCTCGACGTCCGGCGGGCTGTGATTGAAGTAGAAGTCGCCGACTAGGCAGCCGAACGGCTCGCCGCCGAACTGCCCGTATTCCTCCTCGTAGATCTTGCGGAACAGCGGGCTCTGGTCCCACGCGACGCCCTTGTAGCGCTTGAGCATCCGCGCGACCTCGTTGCGCGACGCCGGCAAGGCCTTGATCTTCAGCAGCTCGTCGGTCTCGGTGTGCGTGACGAGGTAATGCAGGCCGCGCCATGCGCCTTCGAGCGTCTGGAATTCGTCGTGATGCAGGATCTGGTTGATCTGTTCGGACAGCTTCCGGTCGATCTCCGCAATGATCTGCTTCACGCTGCCGTATGCGTCGGTCGTCATGCCGACCGTATGTTCGAGCGCCTGCTGCGCGAGCGTGCGCACTGCGCGCTCGACCGACTCGCGCGCCTCGGCGGTCTTCGGCTTGAACTCCTTCTGCAGCAGCGCGGCGAACTCGCCGTGCGCGACGGCCGGCTGCGCGGCGTCGCGGGTGTTGCGAGTTTCTGCGCGGGACTGGACGGGGTCATTCATCGCGGGCCTCCGGTTGGGTCGCGTCGCCGGCCTGCGCGTCGGCGCGCGGTTCGCGCACGAGCGTCTTCAGCAGGTCGGGATCGTTGATCGCGCGCTCGATCAGCTGCTCGGCGCCGTGCTTGCCGTCCATGTACGACAGCAGGTTCGACAGCTCGGTGCGCGCCTCCAGCAGCCGGCGCAGCGCGTCGACGTTGCGCGCGATCGCCGCCGGCGAGAAATCGTCGATCTGCTCGAACGTCATGTCGACGTTGAGCATCCCTTCGCCCGTCAGCGTGTTGGGCACCTGGAACGCGACGCGCGGCGCGACCGACTTCATCCGCTCGTCGAAGTTGTCGACGTCGATCTCGAGGAACTTGCGCTCCGGCAAATCCGGCAGCGGCTCGGCACGCCTGCCCGCCAGGTCCGCGATGACGCCCATCACGAACGGCAGCTGCACCTTGCGCTCGGCGCCGTAGGTCTCGACGTCGTACTCGATCTGCACGCGCGGCGCCCGATTGCGCGCGATGAACTTCTGTCCGCTGCCTGCCGCCTTGGTTCTGTCCGTCATCGTCCGCTCCTTCACATCGATCAGATTGCGTGTACGTCGCCGCCGCCGGGCGGCTTGCCTCATTCGCTCCGCTCGCCGCTCAGCAGGTCCAGCTTCGGCAGGCTCTCCGGAGCGAGGTCCCGGATGATTTCGTAGAAGTCGAGCGCGAGCAGCCGCTGCGCGCGCCGCAGCAGCAGCGGCGCCGGGTGGCTCGGCTCGTGCAGTTCGAAATAGCGGCACATCTTGTCGAGGCCGAGCCGCACGTCGTCGCGGCTCGCGACCTCGGCATCGCGCCAGGCCTCTCCGTGCGGCAACGCGGCCGGCGCGGACGCGGCGTGCGCGGCGCCGGATGCGGCCGGCGTTGCCGGAATCGAACCGTCCGCCGGCCGTGCCGCTTGCAGCGGTGCCGGCTCCGGCATTTCGCGCACGATGCGTTGCAACGCCTTTTCCGTGTCGCTCGCATCGGGCGACCATTCGCTGCCGAGCCGGTCCGTGACGTGCGTGCGGATCGCATCCAGCGCACCCAGCACCGCGCGCACCGCGTCGATCGGCGCGCGGCCGTCGTCGCGTGCGGTCGACAGCGCGGCGACCAGGCCGTCGCGGCTGCCTGCGGCCGGGTCGCCCGTATCGTCGCGGCCGTCGAGCGCGCGTTCGGCGTCGCGCACGCTCGGGCCGCCATCGAACAGCGGCTGGCGCCGCGCCGCGCGCGCGCATTCGTGCGCGCCGGCGACATCGGCCAGCGCGTTCATTCGCAATGTCGGATCCGGTTCGCCATCGGCGTCGAGGCGCGGATGCAGGTCGTCCCACCAGCGCTCGATCAGGCCGGCGACGACCGCGAGCCCGTCCGCGTAGCCCGGAATGCCGTGCTGCTCGGTCCAGCTGCGCGCGAGATACGCGGCGACACGCAAGTCCTTCGTCCGCTCGCCCAGCGCGAGTGCGAGGCGCTCGACCGCGCGCCAGTCGGGCGTCTCGGCCGGAATCACGGTGTCGCCGTATTGCTGCTCGGCGCGCGGTGTCGCCCGCGCCTGAAGCTGCAGGTAGTCGGCGTCGTATTCGAGGTTCGGACCGCACGGGGCTTCGGGCGAGACCGCCGCCAGCAACCGGCCGATCAACCCGGCGCGCGGCGTCGCGGCCGGCAAACCGGGCGACGGCGAGGACAATGCGGCGGCGGCCGGCGCCGCCTGGCTGACGTCATTCGAATGCATAGTCGATGTTGACCGGTTTGCTGCCGAAGTCGATCGCCACGGTGCGGTGCAACGGCGGCAGCGAGCCGTTGCGGATCTCGATCTGATAGACGCCCGGTGTCAGCGACACCGAGCGCAGCGGCGGGCTCGCGCCGCGCCGTGCGCCGTTCACGTACACGTCGCCCCACGGACGCACATTGAAACGGACCTGGACGGTCTCCTGTTTCGGCGGGCGCTGCTCGACGGCCGGCGCGTTGATCGCCGCGACGGCTGTCGCCGCTTCCGATGGCGACGCCGGCGCGGGCACCGGTGCGGCCGACGGCGACGCAGCAGCCTCCGACGGCGGCACGTTGACGACGCGCTCCGATGCGTCGAGGCTGCCGGCCGGCGCGATGGTCGCGCTCGAACCCGCTTGTGACGGCGTGACGCCGGCGATGTCCGTGGCGGTCGTCGCGACCTGCGGCGCGGAAACGGCAGCCACCGCGGCGGGCGTGCTGGCCGGCGATGGCGGCGGCACCTGCGCGGAGGATCCGCCCGGCATGCTCGACGGCGGCACGACGATCGGCGTCGGGCCACGCTGCGCGAGCATCGCATCCGACGCGCCGGCCGAGGACGCGACGCCGGCCGGCGGCTGGCTTGCGCCGGCTTCCGGTTCGCCCGCGACTTTCGCGGGACGCGACAGATAGGTCGCGGCGATGCCAACGACGATCAGCGCTGCCAGCGCGCCACCCACGTAGGTCTTCGTGCGCCGGTTGCCCGCCGCGATGAACGATGGGCGGCGCGGCGGGTGGATCGGAGGCGCTGCGCCCGGCGAGGGCGTGGATGTGGAGGCGCCAGCAGCGCCAGCAGCGCCAGCAGCGCCAGCAGCGCCAGCAGCGCCAGCAATCGGCGGTGCCGTTCCGTTCAGGTTCCCTGTATCCGTTGCACGGCCTTGCCCACTGTCCGCCCCGGCGCTTGCCGATCGCATGCCGGCATCGCCATGCATTTCGGTCCTCGAAGCCGACCGGTCGTCGTGCGACGCTTCCTTTGCATGCTCCTCATCGTCTTCACGTCCATCGGACAGCCCCGTTTTCGCGCAGGGCGACAACGCCTGCGATACGGATGACGAAGCAGTTGAAGACGCGGACGACGCCTGTGAAGCCAGCGCTCCCGCAGCCGCACCCGAAACGCCGGAAGCAACCTTCCCTGCTCTGCCGCCCCCGGCATCGGCCGCCGGCGACACAACGGCCGCACCATACCCGCCGCCCGGCCGGTCGAGATCGCGCAACCCGAGTTCCGCCGCGAACGCCGCGACCGACTCCGGCCGATCCGGGATCCGCAACTGCAACGCATGATCGATCGCCGCGAGGAACGCCGGGCTGTACACCTCGCCGGCCGGCAATTCGCGCGACGCGAGCGGCCGGTACGTGTCCTTGATGCTGCGCACGACGGCCGCAGGCGGCAGTTCACCGGTGATCAACGCGTGCATCACCGCGCCGAGCGCGTAGAGATCGGTCCACGGCCCCTGGCTGAAAGCGGGGTCGTCGGTGTATTGCTCGATCGGCGCGTAGCCGGGCTTGATCATCATCGCGCCGTCGTCGACGAGATCGCCGATCCGCTTGCGCGCCGCGCCGAAGTCGAGCAGGATCGCGCTGCCGTTCGGGCGGATCAGCACGTTGTCGAGCGCGACGTCGCGATGGAAGCACTGCGCGCGATGCAGCGTGTCGAGCGCGCCGAGCAGCGCGCCGACGATGTTGCGCAATTGCGTCTCGCTCATCCGCACACCGCCGTCGAGCAGCTGCTTGAGCGTGCGCCCCTCGTAGAACGGCATCACCATGTATGCGGTGCCGTGGCTCTCCCAGAAGTGCAGCACCTTCACGAGCCCCGGATGGTCGAATTGCGCGAGCAGGCGCGCCTCGTTGAGGAACGCGCCGCGTCCCGCGTCGAACGCCTGGGCGAACCGCTCGGAGCGCAGCGACACCGTGTAGTCGCCGCCGCGCGTCGCGAGCATCGACGGCATGTATTCCTTGATCGCGACCGCGCGCCGCAACGTGCGGTCGAACGCACGATAGACGATGCCGAAACCACCGATGCCCAGCACCTCGTCGAGCTGCAGCTCGCCCAGGCGATGACCGAGCGGCAGCGGCCGCACCGTGAATTCGGGTGCGTCGCCGCGGGTCGCCGTGTCGTGCTCGTTGTCTCTCGATGAAGGGTCCTTCATGTCTACCTCGCGATACCGCATCCGTATTGCCTGCGTTGCCTGCCTCCGACCGCCGGCCGGCACCGTCAGCGACCGCCGAACAGTGTCAGGAACAGCGCGTTGTCGGGTGCGCCCGTATGCGCATGCGTGCGCAGCGGCGAGCCGTCGGCGCGATTGGTCCACCAGAAGCTCGTCCCGCCGTGCGGATCGAAATAGCCGGACAGCCCGGGCCATGCGGCGAGCGCCGGCCGCTCCGGCAGCGTCGCCGTGATCCCGTCGACCACGTCCGCCGTCGGCCCGTCGCCCGGTGCGAGCCGCACGCGGTCGAGCGTCTCCTCGAGGTCGACCGGCGCGCGCGCATGCCGGATCGCGTCGAGCAGTGCATGGCCGATCTGCCAGTAGAACGCGTCGGCGGCGTCCGGCAGCCCGTTCCAGTAATCGGCCGCCGGCATCGCCAGCGTGACGACCACCGGGTAGTAACGCCCGACGCGGTCGCAGCTCGGCGCGAGACAACCGGCCTGCACGCACGACGCGCCGGCGCCCGTCGGCACCAGGAAATTCCAGACCGGCGCGACCGTGTAGTGGCGCGCGATCTCGTCCGGGCCGCGCTGGCGCATCGCGCCCATCCCCTGCTGAAGCCAGCGTTCCCACCACTGCGCGAGCGCATGCGGCAGCCGGCTGTTTACGAAGTCGCCGGCGCCGGGAATCTTTCCGTACCAGGCCGGGGCGTCGCCATCGGCGCGCGTGAGCGGCGGGAGGCGGCTCATTGCTTCGGAGGGCATGTAAAGGACTCCATCTGGGGCAGCCTGAACGGATTGCGGACACTGCCCGCATTCACCTGCAGCACGAGCGGTTTGCCGTCGACGGTGAAGCGCGCGACCATCTGGTCCGACCCGCGCCCGGCCGACACGGCCGCGCGGTCGAACAGCCGGTGCAGCGCCCACGGGCCGCCGGTCGTGAAGCCGTCGGTCGCGCCGGCCTGCCCCGACACCTGCAGGCGCACCTGGTTGCTGCCGCGCGTGCCCGGCCAGTCGACCGCGCTCTGCACGAGCGGGCCGTGCGCATAACGGACGATCTGGCCGTCGACATCGAGCACCATCTCCGTGAGCGACGGATCCATTTCGAGCGGCTGGATCTGCACCTTCAATTGCGCGGTGCGTGCGCCGCCGAAATACACGTCGCGAATCACCGCGGCCTTCTCGAACGACGAAAGCATCGCGGCAGCAGCCGGATCGGCGTCCGCATTGCGGTTCGCGAAACGCCACGGGTGCGACGTCGTATCGACGATCGACTGCAGGTTCTTCTGGTAGAAATCGTCCATCAGGCCGCCCGGCGCGAACATCTGCGCGAAGTCCGCCGGGGCGACGTCGCGCGACGATCCGCGCGCGAACGGGTAGCGACCCGCGATCGCCTGCCGGCAGAAATCGCCGACGTTCGCGCCGGCCCGCTGCGCGACGCTGCGCTGCTCGACGGTCGCGACGCTGCCGTTCGCGACGTTCGACAGGTCGTCGAGCACTTCACGGAACGGCGTGGGCAGCCGGCCCGCCTGCGCGCGCAGCCGCGCGGGCGCGTCGGACGGCGGCGGCTGGGCGCCGCTGCGCAGTGCATCGTCGGTGGCCGTCAGGTACGTATAGAGCGCGTCGATCGACTTCAGCACCGCGTCGAACGCCTGCGCCTGGTCGCCGCTGCCCGGCGCGAACGCGCGCAGTCCGGCGAAGTGGCTGTCGACCACCTGCTCGGGGCTCGCGGGCGCCGCGGCCGACGGATTCGCGTCGCTCGCGCCCTGCCCCGCGAAGATCTGCGACAGCGAACTGCGCGCCTCGTCGACCTTGTCCTGCGCGCGCGACGCGAGATTGCGCGCACCGCCCGGCGCATCGCCGAGCGCCGTGTCGCGCGCGAGCGCGATCATCAGCCGGGTGAGCGGCGAATCCGCCGACGACAGCGCGCGCGCGACCTGGATGCTCTGCGCGAGCGTCGCCGTGCGCTGCAGCTTGAGGTCGGCGAGGTAGTCGTCCCAGATCTTCAGATAGTCGTTCAGGTACAGCTGGCGGATGTCACGCGCCCATGCGGCGGCGTCGTTCGGCCCGGGGATCTCGGACAGCCCGAGATTCAGCACCCATACCTCCTCGCGCCCGTATGCGTCGACCTCGCCCGCGAGGCGCGACGCGAACGCGTTCCGATAGCCGTTGCGCGTATACAGGCCCGGCACGCCTTCCGACAGCGGCTTGCCGCTCTGGCGGCGGAACACGAGCGACGCGTCCGGCCCCACCGCGCGCGCGACGCTGAAATCGAACGCGGACGTCGCCGTCCGCAGCGTGCGCGTGAGCTGGCGATACAGCCGCTGCGAGAATGGCACCTGCCGCAGCCGGTCGCGTACGTCGGCCACGAGCCGCTCGTTCATCGGATACGGCGACACGGCCACCCGGTTGCCGAACAGCGCGGCGAGATGCGCGCGCAGCGCCGAGCGTTCGGCCGGCGAGAAATCGGGCGGCAGCGCGCGCTCCATTTCCAGGTCGACGACGGCCTGCACGAACGCAGGATCGTAATGCGCGCTGTCGTACAGCATCAGGTAGGCCTTCAGCGCCGCATACGCGTAGTCGGTTTCGTCCGGCCGTGCATCGCTCAGCGCGGCCTCCATCCGGCGCGCGGCGATCGGCAGCAGCACGTCGTCGAGCGCGCGCCGGTACACGGCGTCGACGGCCTCGTCGATCTTCTCGCCCTGAAACAGCCCCCAGCGGTACGCGAGCGGTGGATGCGAGCGGTCGACGCCGCCGGCATTCGCAAGCCCGCCGAGCGCATCGAGCACCGGCAGCAGCCGCGCGATGTCGGTCGCATCCGAGAACTTCGCGCCGGCGATCTGCGCATCGACGGCGGGTACCTGCTGCGCGATCCGGTCGAGATACGCGCGATTGTTCGCATAGCTGCGCAGCCAGGCAGCCAGCACGACCACGCTCACGAGCGCGAGGAGCGCATAGCCGGCGATCTGCAACACGCGCCGCTTCTGATGCCAGCGCAGGTCGCTGCCGGCGAGCGCGGCTTCGCGGAAGATGTGCTCCTGCAGCAGCGACTTCAGGAAGAAGCTGCGCCCGGTCGAGCCGACCTGGGCAACCGGCGGCACGCCCTCGATCTTCAGGAAGCGCTTGATGCCGCTCATTACGCGGTCGAACGCGGTGCCTTCCTGCGTGCCGCTCGTCAGGTACACGCCGCGCAGCATCGGCATCGGCTCGAAGCTCGACACGGAAAACACTTCGGCGACGAACTGGCCGAGCATGTCCTGCAAGTCCGCGACCTGCTGCGGCAGCAGGTACGCCATCTCGCGCTGGCGCGCATCGGTCTGCGTCGCGAGCAGTTCGGGCAGCCCGTCGTTCAGCCGCTGGTGCAGCAGCCGGTATTCGCGGTCGAATGCGGCGCGCAGGTCGAAGCCCGGCGCCTCGCTCTGCGCGAGCGGGAACGTGAAGCCCCACACCTGCGCGCATTCCGCGCGGCCGAAGCCGCCGAAATACTCGGCGAAGCCGGCCAGCAGGTCGGCCTTCGTCACGAGCAGGTAGACGGGAAACCGGATGCCGAGCTGGGCGCGCAGCTCGAGCAGCCGCTTGCGCAGCACCATCGCATGCTGCGTGCGCTCGGCTTCCGACGCGCCGACCAGATCGGCGACGCTGATCGTCACCATCGCACCGTTCAGCGGCTGGCGCGTGCGGTACTTCTTCAGCAGCTCGACGAAGCCTTTCCACTCGGCTTCGTCGAGTGCGCGGTTGCCTTCATGGGTCGTGTAGCGGCCGGCCGTATCGATCAGCACCGCGTCGTTCGTGAACCACCAGTCGCAGTGCCGGGTGCCGCCCACGCCGCGAATCGCGGCACGGCCGAACTGCTCGGCCAGCGGAAAACTGAGCCCGGAATTGACGAGCGCGGTCGTCTTGCCCGAGCCGGGCGCACCGATGAACACGTACCACGGGAGCTGGTACAGATACTGGCGCGACATCCGGTCGAACCAGCGCGCCAGCCCCTTGCGCGCGGTGTCCGCCTGCCCGAAGCGGACTTTCTTCAGCAGCGCCGCGGCCTCGTCGAAGCGGCTGCGCAGCTCGTCGAGCTGGGCCTTGGCCGGATCGTCGGGGTTGGCCGGCCCGGGCGTGGCCTCGCGCAACTGGTTCAGCAACTGCGCGTTCAGGCGGCTCGCGTGCCAGCTTCGCCACGCCACGCGTGTGCCCCACGCGGCGAACAGCACCGCGATCGTCACCGCGCGCGCCCAGCCGCTCTCGAGCGGCCGGATCTCGGCGAACGCGAACAGCGGTCCGGCGAGCCACACGAAACACGCGAGCACGACGAGACCGGCGAAGGTCCAGATCTCCCGCGACGGCAACGGCCTGACGAAACGTGCGACGGCCTGGTTCATGTCAGTGCGCTCCCTGCGTCGCGTCGACGGCGGCACTGCCGGGCGCCGGCAGCAGCGTGATCTCGACGCGCCGGTTCAGCGCGCGATTCGCGGGCGTATCGTTCGGCGCGACCGGATCGAGCGTGCCGCGCCCCTCGGCCGCGAGTCGCTCCGGATGATCGAGGCGCGCGGCGATCATGCCGCGCACGGCCTCCGCGCGCTCGCGCGACAGGTCCCAGTTCGACGCGAAGCGTGCCGTATGCACCGGCGTGTCGTCGGTATAGCCGGTCACGCGGACGTTGCCGGGCACCTGGTCGAGCGCATCCGCGACGCGTGCAAGCACCGGTGCGTAACGGTCGATCACCGACGTCGAGCCGGACTTGAACAGCCCGTCGCCGCGCAGCACGATCACGCTGCGATCGGCGTCGTCGCGCACCGACACGAGGCCGGCCGCGATCTCGGGCGCCAGGAACTTCGCGACGCGCGGCGCCGGCGCCGGGCGCGGCGATGCCTGGGCAGGCTGCAGCTTCGGCACGTGCAGCGCGTCGATCGACGCGAACAGCCGGTCCGAATGTCCGGCCAGCGCGATGCGCAGCCCGACGAACGTGCCGAAGCCGATCAGCAGCGCAAGCGCCACGCAGACCCAGAGCGGCACGATGAAGCGACGCGACACGTCGCGCGTGACGACGTCGCGCCAGTGCGGCGACAGCGCGGGCTCGAATTCGCCGCGCACCGAGCGGATCGTGTGAGCCAGTTGCCAGCGCAGCGCGCCGAGCTCGGCATGACCGTTGTCGAGCACCCGATAGCGGCCCTCGAAGCCGAGCGCGAGACAGAAATACTGCAGCTCCAGCAGGTCGAGGTGCTGGCGCGGCTGCCGGGACAGGCGTTCGAGCAGGTGGAAGAACTTCTCGCCGCCCCAGGTTTCGTTGTGGAACGAGACGAGCAGGCTGTGCGACGACCACACGCTGCCGCCCCACGGCGTCAGCGCGGCTGCTTCGTCGAGCGCCGTGCACAGGCAGTAGCGCGCACCGATGATCGCCTCCGACGGCACGCCGGCTTCCTGCGCGCGCGCCTCGAACTGACGGATCTCGACGACGAGATGCTCGCGCAGCCACGCCGGATTCGGATGATGGACGGTCGAGCGGATCTGGGGCACGAGATTGAGCAGCGGGTTCGCGGCCGCGACGAGCGGGTTCGTGCCGCTCGCGGCCCAGCGTCCCGGGCGCGGCTGCGTGGCCGTCGGCCCGGCCGCACCGGCCGCGGCTGGCGGATGCATGCCACCCGGATTCGGCGGCACGAATCCGCCTGCGCCGGCGGAAATCGAATCGGAGGAAGAATTCATCGCGCTGCCCCGCCCTCACCCGCGAATCGCCCAGAACTCCATCGAGAGCCCCGGAAATTCGCCGGCGAAATGAAATGCGAGACCGCCGGAGCGCGCCAGCTGCTTCCACAGGTCGCTGCCCTTGTCGATCTCGAAGTACGTATGACCCGCGTGATACGGGATCTGCCGCGGCGCGACCGGCAACTGGCGCATCGTGATGCCCGGCAGCTGCAACTGCACCAGGTCGCGGATCCGCTCGACCGGGCCGAGCTTCGCCTGCGCGGGAAACCGCGCGCGCAGGCTGTCGGCCGGCACGTCCGCGCGCACGGCCAGCACGAAGCCGGCCGTGTCGCGCAGCGCGGGATCGGCGAGCGTCGCGACCCGGATGCCGTTGCCCGCGTCGCGCAGCTCGATCTGGATCGCGTTTTGCTCCAGCACCGTCGACAGCGACCGGCGCAGCTCCGTCATCAATTCGGCGAAGCTCGTGCGCAGGTCGTCGTGCACGTAGACGGCGAGCGATTGCGGACGCCGGCCGGCCGCCGTGAACGTGCTGAGGTCGCATGCGAGCTTCAGCCAGTCGCGGAACAGCGACTCCGGATGCGTCGCGACGTCCTGCTGCGCGTGCCAGGTCAGCGCCTGGTAGCGGTTCACCAGTTGCAGCAGCAGGAAATCCGCGACTTCCGATACGCCGCCGCGCCCCGGCTCCGACAGGCGCTCGGCCAGCGCGTCGCTGCGCTGCGTCAGCAATCCGTGCAGCTCGCGCGTGTATGCCAGCAACGCCGCATCGCGCTGCGCGACCAGGCGCGGCGGAATGTAGCCGTCGTCGACGAGCAGCCGCGCGTCGGTGCGCCGCTCGACGATCCGCACGACGCCGAGCGCATGCCAGTCGCCGGTCAGCTCGGTGTCGAGCATCAGCCGGACGTTCAGGCGCCCCGTTTGCAGCAGT
Source organism: Burkholderia sp. Bp9099 (assembly GCF_003857805.1). Taxonomy (NCBI): domain Bacteria; kingdom Pseudomonadati; phylum Pseudomonadota; class Betaproteobacteria; order Burkholderiales; family Burkholderiaceae; genus Burkholderia; species Burkholderia sp. Bp9099. Next base: position 357,287 of record NZ_QTPU01000002.1, on the reverse strand, counting down.
GCGGGGCCGAGCGCGACCGCGTTCGCATCGGCCACTTCGTATTCGCGCACGACGTAGCGCGCGACGTCCATGCCGCCGTTACCGCCTGCGTCCACGCCGAACGACACCTCCTCGCCGCCGCCGCGCCACAGCGGCAGTGCAAGCACGACGAGCTGATCCTTCGCATCGGGCGGCACATCGAGCGGCTCGGGCAGATCGTCGGGATGCGTCAGGTCGAACGGCGTGCCGTCGCGCATCACGCCCGCCGCCGCGCGTAGCGCGACCTTGCCGAGCGCGAGCTGCTCCCGGTCGATCTCGAGGGTGTCGAAGCCCCAGTAGAACCCCTGCAGCGGCAGGCAGCGCAGCGCGACGTAGCGCTCCCAGTACCGCTCGAGCTGCTGGAAATGCTGCGGCCGAAGGAACATCCCTTCGGTCCACACCACGCGCTGGCGCAGCGCGGCGACAGGCGTCGCGGACATCGTCGGTTCGGTCATGGGCGCCCCCGCGTGTCGTTCAGCGCGAGACCGCCGTTCCTGACCGCGATCGACAGCTTCAGCTCGCCAGGCGACGTCTGCCAGAACTTGTATACGTTCAACTGCTTCGCGCGCGGCAGCGGCACCGTCAGGCGCCAGCGGTTCTTGTCGAGCATCCGGTATTCGGCGATCACGCCGATCGCGCCCGCCTCGACGTTGCCGCGGTAATGCAGCGTGCGCGACTCGCCCGGGCGCAGGATCACGCGGTCGGTGCCGAGCAGGTCCGCGCCGAGGATGTTCTCGGGTTTGTCCTGGAGCGAGAAGAAGTCGGCGCCGTCGAACGTCGATGCCGCGCGCAGCTGGAACACCTTCAGCACGATCGGCGAAGGCTTGCGGTTGAGGTCCGGATTGACGTCGGGCGCCACGTCGACCGTGATCGCATACGGCACCGCGGCGGCACGCTCGGTGGCGCCGCATCCGGGCAACAGCAATCCACATCCCAATACGATGAACCCGCTCGACCGCCAGCGCATATTTCACCCTCGCAGCGCAATAATCCCCCCGTCGATTTCCGTACGCGAAATCGACGCATCGAATTAAAAGGGGACGATTAATTGACCGGTAATTACGTGACCTGCATATCCTTCCACTCAAATTTCATTCGGCAATTTATTCTTGTAAAAAGACGGGTCAAATCTCCAATTACGGGACGGAATCGAAATTGGGGAGATGGCGATGAATTGATTTCTGTCATTTTGAAAAGGCGTGTTAGTCCGGCCGGTTCGCCACGGCGGCCCGGTTCTATTGCATGGACACTTGCTGTATGGACGCTGAACCCAAGCCTGACGGCCGTCGGCGATGGGTGGCGACGCCCTGCGGGTCGTGTCACGCTGTTTGCGTTGCCCGAACGGCAGGCCGGTCTTACGATCATTGACCGGCGCTGGGCAAACAACTGACGAATCCCAAAAAAGCACAGCGAACTATAGAATCGATTTTATGGATTAACAAGTCGAAAACCCGGAATCGATTTGAGTGGCAACTCGAACGCAATTCCCAAGTTGAAACAAAACGTAACGACGACATCACCTGCCGTGATTGGCACTAGAATCCAACAGCGCTTGTGCGCCACCTTCCAATAACGCAAATATTTCATTTCAAAATGAAAGGCCGTTCATCGATCGTGATTTTCCTCGGCGCCTTGCTGCTGGGAATCGGTGGATGCAGCACGTCCCCCACGCAGTCGGCGGCGCGCGCCGCGGTCGACAGCGCGCGCGCGGCGTATGGCGCCGGCGACTACGGACGCACGATCGCGATCCTGAGCCGAGCGAAGGAGATCGACGGGGCCGATACCGACACGCAGGTCGCCGCGCACAAGCTGCTCGCGTTCAGCTATTGCGTGACGAACCGCATCGCGCAGTGCCGCGCCGAGTTCTCGAAGATTCTCGACCTCAACCCGCGCTTCGACTTGTCCCCGGCCGAGAAGGGACATCCGGTCTGGGGGCCCGCGTTCGAGTTCGCGCGCCGCAGACATGCGTCGTCGTCCTGACCGAACCGGAATCCCCGCGAGCGTTTCCTTACCGAGCGACGTGTGACATGCAACTGATCGTGATCGAACATGCCGGCGAGCCGGTCGAAAGCGACTCCTACGACGCCGTCGTGTTCCACCCGCCCGGCGGCACCATCGGCCGGGCGACCGACAATCATCTCGTGCTGCGCGACGACACCCGGCAGGTTTCCCGGCTGCAGGCCCTGCTGCAGGTCGGTGACGATGCGTGCCTGCTGAAGAACCTGAGCAGCGTGTCGACGATCGAGGTGAACCGCGAGCCCGTCGGCTATGCACAGGAGCGCGAACTCAATACCGGCGACATCATCCGCATCGGACCCTACGTGCTGCGTGCCGAGCGTGACGACGGACATGACGCGCCGGTCGTCGACATGCCCACCGCTGCTTCCAGCGCGCGCGCCGACACGCCGGGAACCGCCGCACACGCGCACGTCGACGCGAAGACGACCGGCAACCGGTTGTGGGGCCTGCTGCAGGATCGCCTCGCTCCGCGCGGCAAAGCAGCGGACACCGGCACGCGATCCGGCACGGCGGCGCGCAGGGAGGCGGCGCAGCCCGCGAGCCGCGCCGCGCCGCCGGTGCCATCGCAACGCGATCTGAATCAGTTATCGACCGACCCGCTCGACTTGTTTGTACCGTCGTCGCCCGATATCGGTGGATCGGGTTCGGCGTCTCCGTCCGAACGCGGCAAGGCGGATCGCGGCGCGTCGTCCGCGACGCAAGCCGATCATGCGCCCGAGTGGACGCAGCACGTGCGTGTGCAACCGGCGACGGCGCATGCCGAGCCACGTCCCATCGATGAGCCTGCACCGCAGGCGAACCGCGTGCCGACGCCCGATGAATTGCTGAACGCGTTCTTCGCGGGCGCCGGACTCGATACCGCCGCCGGGTCGCATCAATGGTCGGCCGAACAGCTGTACATCGCGGGGCAGTTGCTGGCGCTGTTCGCGAACGGCACGGTCGAGCTGCTGTCGTCGCGCAGCATCCTGAAGCGGGAGGTGAAGGCGCACATGACGATGCTGCTCGATCGCGAGAACAATCCGCTGAAGCTGCTGCCGGACGGCGGCGCCGTGCTGCGCCAGATGTTCGGGCTGCCGCTGCCCGGCTTCATGTCGCCGCAGAGCGCGGTCAGCGACGCGTTCCAGGATCTGCATGCGCACCAGATCGGCATGGTCGCCGGCATGCGCGCCGCGCTGATGGACCTGCTGACGCGCTTTTCGCCGCAACGGCTGCGTGAGCGCGACGATGCGATGCGCTGGTACGAGAAGCGCGTGCCCCCGCTGTACAAGGCGAGGATGTGGGACCGCTACGCGGCGACGCATCGCGACACGGTGTTCGCGATCGAAGACGATTTCGCGTCGGTATTCGGCAAGGCGTTTCTCGCCGCGTACGACGCGGAAGTGGAAAGCTATCGCGGCAGCAGCCGGCATTGAGCGGCGATCGCGTCCTCGGGCTTGTCGAAATCGCGGATCGCCGCGACCGGGCCCGTCACGCTGCGCAACGCGCTTGCGCACCCGTCAGTCTTCCGTAGCGGCAGTCGCGGAAGACGCCCGTATCCGCATGACGGTTTGACGCGAGGTGCCGAATTTACGTGCGACCTCGCTGACCGACAGGCCTTTGTCGAGCGAACGCATGACGCGCTCCTGATCGTGGCGCGACAGCGAGGCTGGCCGGCCAGTATGCTGTCCGCGTTCCTGCGCGAACTTCAGGCCGTTCTGGCTGCGTTGGCTTCTCGTCGCGATTTCCATTTGGACGATCGCGCGCAGCGTTTTGACCGCTTGCCGTTCGGGACGGCCTGCGAGGTCCACGTTGCCGAGCTCGACGCACAGGACGGAAATTCCTTTGTCGCGACATGCCATCAACGTCGAAAGTACATCGCGCGCGCTGCACCCGAGCGCGGAAAGTTCGAGTACCACCAGAGAATCGCCGGGAGCAACACGCCGCAAGAGACCCTTCAGTTCCGGCCGACCGGCTGCCGCGACGTACGGGTGCACATGTTCGATCGCGGTGCGGCTGAGCACGACGGTGTAACCGGCCTTGTCGAGCTCGAACAACTCCTTTTCCGGATCCTGACCATCGACGGGTTTGTTGAGGTAGAAATAAGTGCGAGCCACGACGGTGTCCTGGAGCGGGCATCAACGACGCGAACGCGCAAGAACGGACAGCAAGTCGTCCAGTGCCACCGGTTTCAGCAGATGCGCATCGAAGCCGGCATTCGTGGCCTCCTTCACGTCGGCCTCCTGGCCAAAGCCGCTGAGCGCGATACAGGTCACCGATCTGAGCGCCGGCGCTTCGCGCAGTTTCGCGATGAACGCCAACCCACCCATGCCGGGCATGCCGATATCGGACAGGACGAGGTCCGGTATCTGGCCGTCGAGCAGGGACAACGCCTCTTCTCCGCTGGTCGCCGTCTGAACGATCGCGCCATCGCTTTCCAGCAGGACCTTGAAGGTTTCGACGGTTGTAGCGTCGTCATCGACCATCAGGATATGCAGACCGTGCAACGATTCCGCCATGGGTCCGCTGGCAGGACTCGTAACTGCGACAGCGCGATGAGTCGGGAGCGTGATAGTGAATGTCGCACCGCGGCCGACACCTTCCGATTCCGCCCGTACCGCGCCGCCATGCAGGCTCACGAGATCCCTGACTAGCGCAAGGCCGATGCCGAGGCCGGCACGGCGTGCGTTCGAGTCCCGGCTTTGCCGGAACATGTCGAAGATGTGCGGCAACAGCGACGGCTCGATGCCGCTGCCGGTATCTGCCACACGCAGCACGGCCTCGGCATGTTCGTTGACCTGCAGCGAGACATCCACCGAACCGCGCTGCGTGAATTTCAGCGCATTGCTGATCAGGTTCCAGACCGTCTGTTCGATCCGCGTGATGTCAGCGTGGATGATGACGGGCGAGCCCGTCATGGTGACGTCGAGCGCGAGGCTGCGCTGGTTCGCTTCGGCCCGAACGGCGTCGGTGACACGACGGACGACCTCGCGCAGGTCGACGGGCGTGCGCACTACCGACAGCTTGCCGGTCCGTACGCGCGAGATATCGAGTAAATCGTCGATGATCTGGGCTTGACCCATCACGGTGCGCCGGATCGTGTCGGTTGCACGCAAAAGGTTCAGGTTCTGCCGCGTTTCCGGCGCGCGCGCAATCAATTCCGCGCTCGCCGAAATCAGATTGAGCGGATGCTTGAGTTCGTGGGATACCACGGCAAGGAATTCGTCGCGCCGCCGCTGGGTATCCCGCTCGCTGGCTTCTCGAACGAGTTCGGGCTTTGCGGCGCGGGCGGCCGCTGCGGACTCGGCGAATTCCCCGAGGTCACGAGCGATTTTCGCAAACCCGCTCACACCCGGTTCATCCAGACGCGCCAGCACGCCGCTCGCAAAGAAGTGCGTGCCGTCCTTGCGCTGATGCCAGCGCTCCTCCTCGGTGCGCCCGTTCAGTCGGGCCTCCGCGAATTCGCGCCGGGCAACGTCATTGACACGGTCCTCCTCGGTCGAAAGGATATCGGCGGACTGCCCGATCATTTCCGCTTCCGTGTACCCGAAGATCCGCTTCGCACCGGCATTCCAGCTCGTGATGAGGCCGTCGTCGTCGAACGTGATGATCGCGTAGTCCTTGGTGCCCTCGGCCACGATACGCATGCGCCGTTCGCCTTCGCGCAGCCGGTCTTCCGCGTGACGACGGTCCGTGATGTCGACGAACGACAGCACCGCGCCGTCGATACGATCTTCCGTCGTCCGGGAGGGAACGAAGCGCGCGAGATACCAGCGCCCATCGTTGCTCTTCAGCTCCCGCTCGATCACGCGCAGCGAATCGAACGCCTCCGCTGCATCGTCGGCGAGCTTCGGGTATTCGAGCCGATGCGTGATATCCAGCAACGAGCGTCCGATATCGGAAGGAATGATGCTGAAGACATCGGTCGCACGCGGCGTGTAACGCTTGATGCAGATATTGCGATCGACGAAGATCGTGCCGATGTCGTTCGCGGCAATCAGGTTGTGCAAGTCGTCGTTGATCTTGCCGGTTTCCTCCACCTTCGATTTCAGCTCGGCATTGACGGTGGTCAATTCCTCGTTGATCGACTGAAGCTCTTCCTTGCTGGTTTCGAGCTCCTCTGTCGCCGAACGCAGTTCTTCATTGATGGCCTGAAGTTCTTCGTTGGAGGCCTTCAGCTCTTCCGTCGACGTTTCCGACTGCTCGATGGTCGACTGAAGCTGCTCTTTCGTGCGCTGCAACTCGCGCTCGAGCTGGTCGATGATCGGATCTTTTTGCGCGTCGGCCGTCGATGTTTCCGATCCGCTCATGCTGTCTTCGACTTCATCGAACAACACCAGCACGAAATCCGCATTGGCCTCGGGATCGTGCACGGGACGCGCCGTCATGTTGACGAAATACGAACGTGCCTCGCGCTCTATCCTCACACGTCGCGCTTCCACGCTGCGATTCGTGTGCAAGGCCTGGTAGATCGCGGTGCGCAGTTCGAGCCGCAGCTCGGGGCGCACCACCGCGATGATGTTGTGAGACGGTTCGCCCCCCGAGTACTGCAGGAAGCGCCCTGCGCGGTCGGACAAGTGAACGATTTCGGAATCGCGGCTGACGAGCACGCTGGGCGGTGCATGTTGCTCGACGAGACGCTGATGCAAGTCGCCAAAGGAGAGGCGGCGGCGTCCCGGCGGCTGCACCGTCGAAACGATCGGCCGTGCGCTCAGTGTGCTGGAAATCGACGCCGGCACGAGCGTATCGCCGCGCACCGCCACGTTCGCACGGTAGATGCGGTTGCGCTTGTCGATGACGGTGAACATCGAACTGACGCTGTCGGCCGATTCGGAGCTGCCGAGAAACAGCACGCCGCCTGGACGCAGCGCGAAATGAAACATCTTCAGAATTTCAATCTGGGCTTCCCGATCCAGATAAATCAGCAAGTTACGGCAGCAAATCAGATCGAGCCGCGAGAACGGTGGATCGCTCAACACGTTGTGATGCGCAAACAGCATGTGCTCGCGCAGTTCTTTCTTGACCCGATAGTGCGCGGTATCTCTTGTAAAGAACTGGCGTACGCGGCCCGGCGTCACGTCGGCGAGAATCGAATCGGGATAGAGGCCGGCACGCGCGAAGGAGATCGCCCGCTCGTCGATATCGGTCGCGAAGACCTGGAACGAATTGCCCTCGGGCGACTTCAGCGATCGATCCTGCAGCAGCATCGCCAGCGAATAGGCTTCTTCGCCGGTGGCGCACCCGACCGACCATACGCGGACGCGGTCCTGCTCGTCTCGCCCGTCGAAGATACCGGGCAGGACATCCCGCTCCAGCACGTCGAACGCCTCCTTGTCGCGGAAGAAGTTCGTGACGCTGATCAGCATGTCCTGCAGCAGCGCCTGGGTTTCCTCCGGGTGCAGGTGGAGGTGGTCGCGGTACGCCTGCAGATCGGTGATGCCGTTGACCTGCATGCGGCGCTCGATCCGTCGCAGAACGGTCGCCCGCTTGTAATGACGAAAATCGTGCGCGGTGCGCGTGCGCAGGATGATCATGATCTCGCGCAGCGCCCGTTCTGCCGCCTCGTTGCCCAGATCGTAGAGGTGTTCCTCGTTTTCGACCGCCGGCAGATGTATTTCCTTTGCAGTCAGCCACAGGTCCATTAGCCGCTGCGGCATCTCCGCCGCGGTGGCCACGAAGTCAACCATGCCGGTGGCAATCGCGCTGCACGGCATGCTGTCGTATTCCGCTTCCGCCGGGTCCTGGGCAAGCTGCACGGCATGCTGTCGTATTCCGCTTCCGCCGGGTCCTGGGCAAGCGTGATGCCGCCCATTTCCTTGACTCTCGACAGCCCGACGGACCCGTCCGAGCCGGCGCCGGACAGCACGATGCCGATTGCGCGTTCGCGGTGAGCTTCCGCCAGTGTCCGGAAAAACAGATCGATCGCGGCCTTGCGCCCCCCTTCCTCAGGCTGATTGGGGGCGACGCGCAAATAGTCGTCGACCATCGTCAGCGCGAGCGACGGTGCGATCAGATAGACGTGATCCGGCTGAATGGGCGTGGCGCTCGTCACCTGGAGCACGGGCATGCTGGTTGCCTTCTGCAGCAGCGAAGCCATGTTGCTTTCGTGATCGGGCGCCAAATGCACGACCACGACAAACGCCATCGACGTGTGCGCCGGCAGCGCTTCGAAAAATTCAAGGAGCGCACTCAACCCGCCCGCCGATGCGCCGATACCGACGATCGGATGATTTGCCTGGCTTGGGAGAGTGTGGCCGCGTCTTTTCGACATCGCAGCTGATCCTTCGGAAGAATAGGTATTCGCGGCCAGGGTCAGGCAGGCTCCTGGCCCGCTTGCACCAAGATGCGCAGTAAACTTCCATTATCCTTCGAGAAGCAGCGACTGCAAGATTTTTGCCGCATGCCGCCATGCCGCGCGCGCCGGGCCGCCGCCCGCCTCTTCCCCCTGCCGCGACGCAGGGTCGCCGCACCGCCTCGCCGAGTGTTTTTTTCCGCGGGACGCCCGACACATCGATCGTCATACATCTCACATAACCGAAACTGCTGCGCAGACAGTTGCCGAAACTGAAATCTCCGATGCGCGGGAGATCGCAACGAAAATCGGTCATGAATGTGCAGGATGGAAACGTATCCATTGGATTCTGGCTTCGCACATCGATGTCGTTGGCGACAACAGGGAGCACGCGCAGTTTTCGCGCCGCACGCTCAGTGCGCGATCTCGCCGACCATTGGGTCGCGACAAGGTGCCGGCCCCGCCGCGTCTCTCCTTGTTCGCTATCGACAACCGAAGGCGTCGCATTCTCACGCTCGAACGTATCGACGAGCGAGAAATCGCTCTTGCCTGCAGTCGGCGCAGCTGTCCGTAATGCTCAACATACGGACATGTTTACGTCGTGTACTCGCGACCGTCCCTAGCCTATGCTACGTACGGTCTCATCCCGGCTCGGACGAGCCCCCTTACAGGGAAATCGCGATGGTTGTTGAAAGGCTTTCGATTCGTGCTGACTTCGGCAAGCTGAAGGTCATCGCGGTCTGGCAATGCCTCGCAAAAAACGGCATGAAAGTGTGTCGTTGGAGAGTTGAAGTCGATCGGACGACCCGCACGGAATCGATAACGGTCGACGTTATCGGCGCACATCCGATGCGCATCGCCGACATCGCCGCCATGCTCGGCGACCCGCATCTCGAAATGAGAGTCGCGCCGTTTCATTTGACGGTGATCTCGAATCCCGGAGCCGAGCCTGCATCGGGGACGGGCGGCGCGCGTGACGCGGCCGGTCCATTCGCACGCGTACGCTCAGGTCCGCGGCTGACGCTGGCCGGAGATGTCACGGATCACGTCACGTGCTCCAGGCGAAAATGATCGCGCCAAAGCGCGCGACGTAGTCCCGGTTTGCGGTCGTCACGACCGACACTCAGTGGATCGGTAAAAACGCCTATTTCAAATTCCAGGAGACAAAAATGCTGAGCCCTCACGAATTGGCGGCGCTCATGCTGATCAAGTCGTCGCCAGACCAGATCGACATGGAACGCGAGGAACTCGATACGCTGCTCGAGCAGCAACTCGTCATACTCGAGCGGCTCGCTTCCGGCGTGCGGCGTCCCTCGGTGACGGATGACGGCGAATTACTGCTTCGTGCAGTGATGCGGGCACATTGACCAGCCTTCGCTGACCGACCGGGTCATGGCGGCCGGGCGCGACAGGCGAAAAGCCGTGACGTGGCCAACGTCCGCGCGCCGAGCAGGTGAACATCCACGGTAGTTCATTCAATTCAGGAGATTGTTGATCATGCAAACCCATGAATTGGTTTCCGGCGCGCAGCGCGCCAATCTCGACACTTTTTTCGATCTGGCCGGCACGATGGTCGATGGTGTCGGGAAACTGGCTGAACTCAACGCGCGCTTCACGCGGTCGACGCTGAAGAGCGCGCTGGAGATCGGACAGAACGCGATCGTCAAGCCGCAAGACTGGTTGGCGATCCAGAGTGCGACCGTCGCGCCGATGGCCGAGAACGTTCAGTCCTACAGCAGCGAATTCTGGGGAATCGTGTCGTCCGCCCAGACGTCGATGCTCAAGGCCGCGCAGGAGGGAAGCGACACGTATGTTCGTCGTGTCCAGACCTTCGTGGAAAACGCGACGAAACACGCGCCGAGCGGCTCCGAGGCGGCTGTGGCTGCCTTGAACTCCGCGATCGATGCCGCCAACGAGTTTTATCTGACACTAGGGAAAACCGGGCAGCAGGCGGTCGAAGTCGCGCAAAGCACCGTCGATGTGGCGGCGGCCGCGGTGTCGAAGAGCGCCAGGCGCGCGATCGAGCAGGAGCAGCGCGCGGCGAAACGATAATTTGGCCGGCAGTGCCGCAGCCTGTCGCCGCACATCACTCGACCAAGCGGACATTTTCCATCGCGGACCACGCCCGGATCGACTGTGCATTTGCGGGCATCTGCGGGCTTCACGCGCGCTCGTCGGCGTCGGATTCGATCGAGCGTGCGTGTTCGACTTGTCGATTGTTCCGGTTGAAAAAACACGATCGTCCAACTGCTTTTCCCGCCCGGCGAGTGCGAAATCGTCCTGCGAACGGCTCGCCGACTGCAACGCCCGACGCACGGCTTCGGTATCGTCGAAGCCGGCATTCCCGAGCCACCGCACCTCCCTCTTGCCCTCGAACTTCAGCCTGTCGGGCCGCGAAACCGGCGGCTCGTGCTTCCAAGCCTGAAAACGGTCCCTCGCCGTATCGAATCCACCGCCGCGAACGTTGACTTCGTAGTGGACCGGATGTGTCGGTTCCGGCCAAGTCGTAGCGCCCTCCTGCATTGGCGACGCCGCCGTTGCGGGCGTTGCACGGCGTTGCCATGTCGCGGCCCGCAGGCTCGCTCCCCCGCCCGGCCGCGGCGCTGGCGTCGTGATGTGACGGGAGGGGCTGCCGCAAGCGGCATAGCCACGCCGCCGCGGGAACGTCCGTTGCGCTGGCGAGCGCGTGCCCCGAAGGAGCATCCGACACGACCAAACCCCACCACGCCGGCGACGACGCGTTGACCCTGGGCCGGCGCGCCGTACATTCGACGCCGCCGTATGCGTATCACGGCGGCACGCATGCGTATCGTTCGGAGCAGCATGTCGACGATGCGCGACGCGTCCCGCCGATTTGGAAACTCACCCGCGCGAAACGCTGCCCGACACAGTCGACATTCGCGCCAGCCAGTAGGATCACCATGAACACCACCGACCACCACAGAACCCGCATCATTCGCAAGGAACGTGAAACTGCGCGCGGCCCGGGCCCCGACTTCATGGCCGCCAGTACGCTCGAAGGCGACAAAGTGCTCACCGCGGACGGCGACCACGCCGGCAGGATCAAGGCGATCATGCTCGATGTCGGCTCCGGTCGAGTCGCCTATGCGGTGCTGTCGAGCGGCGGCCTGCTCGGGATTGGCGACAAGCTGCTCGCAATTCCATGGAACGAGCTCACGCTTGACGCTGCACACAAGTGCTTCGTGTTGTCGGTATCAATCGAACAGGTTCGCAGCGCACCGGGATTCGACAAGGACCACTGGCCGGCTCTGGTCGATCCGCAATGGGCCGGACCGATCCGCGACTACTACAGCAGCGTGCCTCACTGGAGCGTCGATGACGAGTTCGGGTCCGATATGCCTGAAGACGAGATGGCGCCGAATGTTCCTGGGCACGACGGACGCCAGTGCTGACACGCGGCGGTTGCATCGTCGCAGGAGAGCAGCATGGAAACGTGCGCCGTCATCTGGGCCGGCTCGTGAGCTGGTCGTGGGCGTGTTGCACGCCATCGACCTGCTTCACCGTATTGACGGCGAGCGTGCGCTGCTGCAGGTCCGGCACACTGCCCGTCAGCACGACGTCGCCGTGGCGCGTCTTCACGTGGATATCGCCTGACGACACGTTGTCCTTGCCCACGCGTTGCCATCCAGACAACAACCGTTTGATCTAAAGCCGATGTCTATTGGGGCAGTTCGCAAGACCGCATGCGGTCGAGATCGCTCTCATCGGAAAACTGAACGGAAATCGAGGCCACCCTGAAACATACGTCGTCTGCCGCGTTTCCAGTCAGCGTCCGCTTACTGCGTTTCGCTCCGGTGCATCGTCGCCCCCACGGCATTGCGCAGGACCTCCGCGAGTTGCTCGTTCTCATCGATGCGGGCCTGCTCGATTGCAACGTCCTCGGCGTTGCCGCTCTGTCGGGCCCATTTCTGGCGCTCGAGCGCAAAGATCATTCGTTCGTGAACCGCCCGGATCGCCGCCCATATCGTGTCTTCCGCTTTCTGCGCCTGCGCGTCCTCCAGCGAAAGCACGGAGAACGCGTGCCCGGTATGGCACCGATAGCGCAACGGGCGATCGTCACTCATGCGCCACAACACGCCGTGGCAACTGGGGCATGTGAGCGCGGAGCGTTCGCCGATCGCATCAAGAAGCTGTGGCGTCACGAGGCCGCGCTCCGCAAGCCGGGCCTCTTCGTCCAGATCGCGCAACTCTGCCATCTTGTCTCTCCCCTCCACACGTGCACCGTAGACCGCTGCATGAATGGTCCGCGGCAGCTCATCGGCCCGGGCGATCGCATCGGCGCCCGCCGCGGCAAGCGCGCTGCGCGGCATGGAAGGCGCGTCGCACTCATCGGGGTCCTGAACGATCCCGTAGCCGTCGCGGGCCCGGATTGCGGCCAGTCCGGCTGCGCCGTCGTCCAGATCGCCGCTGAGCACCACGCCGACCACCCCGGCGCCGTATTCACGTGCCGCCGATCGAAACAGCGGATCGGCGGCCGGACGGGTGTAGTTTTCGGCAGCGGTATCGAGCAACAAGAAGATCCCGCCGCGTAGGATCATGTGCCGATCCGGCGGCGCGATGTAAATCCTTCCCTGCTCGGGGCGTTCCCCATGCATCGCCTGGCTTGCCAGCAAGGGACCCCATCGCGTCAGCAGCTCCGGCAGGATCGTCCGATGCCGGCCGATGTGCTGCACGATGCAAATCGGCACCGGGAGATCCGCGGCAACGCCCGCCACCAGCGTCCGGAGTACCGCGAGGCCACCGCGGGACGAGGCGATGACAACAATGTCTCGGTGGTTCATGGCACCTCCTATGCGGATGGTGCAGCAAGATTAGTGCCCGATACGGGATGCCGCCGAATGAACCACGTACGAGCAGGCGGTACGAAGCGCCGACCGACGCTCGAATAGACGACCTCGACGCGCGGGGACGAATGCATGCAGATGGACGACAGCGGACCGTCGTCCGCTGCCATCCCGTCACACGCGAATTGGACTGGCGCGCGACCTCACTTAAGGTCCGTCAATGCGGCAAGCAGCATCCCGAAATCCAGCGGTTTGGCGAGATGCGCATCGAATCCGGCGTCTGCGGCAGCGTCGACGTCGTCCTGGCGGTTACGGCCGGTCAACGCGACGACCTTCAGGTTCGCCCACCGGGGGTCGGCCTTGACCCGGCGAAGCAACTCGTAGCCGTCCATGTCCGGTAGCCCGATGTCGGACACGATCGCGTCGATTGGTGTCGTCGACAGGATCTCGAGCGCCGAGGCGGCGGTTTCGGCGATGCTGACCACCGCGCCCGCCAACTCCAGCAGCGCAGTGAGCGACAGCGCCGTCTCCTGGTCATCCTCGACGAGCAGCACGCGCAGGCCGGCGATGCTCCGCTCCGACACGTCACCGCCGGTGGCGGCCACCGCGCGCTCGTCCGCCGCGGCCGGCAGCCATACCGTCATCCGCGTGCCTTGCCCCTGACCATCGGAAGCCGCCGAAATCCGGCCGCCGTGCATCTCGACGAGTTGCCGCACGAGCGCCAGACCGATGCCGAGGCCACCGCGAGCCCTGTCGCGCGGCGCCTGCCGAAACATGTCGAATACATGCGGAAGCATCTCGCGATCGATGCCCTGGCCGTTGTCGACGACGTCGACACGCAGCATCCGCCCTTCGTGCGTCAACTGCACCACGATCTGCCCATGCGGCGGCGTGAATTTCAGCGCATTGGACATCAGGTTCCAGAATATCTGCTCGCATCTCACCGGATCGGCGAGCGCGATGGCCGGACCGGCCGGCAACTCCGTTTTCAGAACCAGCCCGCGCGCATGCGCGTCGGCCTCGCACGTATCCGCGATCGTGCGCAAGATGGCCGTCAGGTCGACCCGCGATACGTCGAGTGCCAGCTTTCCGGTCTGGATGCGCGACAGGTCGAGCAGGTCGTCGATGATCTGTGCCTGCGCGCGTACGGCCTGGCGGATCGAATCGGCCGCCTCGCGCACGGCGGGAATGTCGCGCGTCTCGGGAAGGCGCGGCAGCATCTCCGACTTGACGCCGATCAGGTTGAGCGGATGTCGCAGCTCGTGCGACAGCACCGCGATGAACTCGTCCTTCAGCTGGTTCGAGCTCAGGGCCTGCTCGCGTGCGGCCTGTTCCCGCGCGAGCGCTTCCCGGTTCGCATCCTCGCTCTGCTTGCGCGACGTCAGATCGCGAACGATCTTCGCGAACCCGCTGAACGAGGTGTCCGAAATCGGCGTGACGACGCCGCTGCAGAAGATGCGGCGCCCGTCCTTGGTGCGGTGCCAGCGCTCGTCGTCCGCGCGCCCTTCCCGGGTCGCGATGTCGCGCTCGCGCGCCGGCACGAGCGCCTGCCGGTCGTTCGGTTCGTAGATCAGCTCCACGTCCTGACCGATCATCTCGTCCTCCGTATAGCCGAAGATGCGTTCGGCGCCGGCATTCCAGCTGACGATCGATCCGTTGTTGTCCTGGATGATGATCGCGTAGTCCTTGGTCGACTGCGCGACCAGCCGCAGGCGTTGCTCGCCCGCGCGTGCCGCTTCTTCCGCGTGATGCCGGTCGGTGATGTCGATGAGCGTAATGACGGCGCCGTCGATGTGATCGTCCGCGGTGCGATAAGGCAACAGCCGCATCAGGTACCACCGTCCCGTTTCGCTCTCGATTTCGCGTTCGATCAGGCGCAGCGACTGGAACGACTGGCGGACATCGTCCGCGAGCGTCGGATATCGCAGCGCGTGCGTAATATGGAACAGCGACCGGCCGAGGTCCGTATCGATCAGGTTGAAGATCGCCGTCGCGTTCGGCGTGAAGCGCTTGACGCGGATCTCCTTGTCGACGAAGACGGTGGCGATTTCGCTCGACGCGATGATGTTGTGAAGGTCGTCGTTCGCCTTTGCCGTGTCCTCGATGCGCGCCTGCATTTCGGCGTTCGCCGTGGTCAGCTCTTCGTTGACCGACTGCAGTTCTTCCTTGCTGCTTTCGAGCTCCTCGCTCGTCGAGCGCAGTTCCTCGTTGATCGCCTGCAGCTCCTCGTTCGACGCCTTCAGCTCCTCGACCGACGTTTCATACTGCTCGATGATCGTCGCCAGTTGCTCGCGGCTGTGCTGCAACTCCTGTTCGAGCTGCGCGAGCACCGGATCCTGTCCGCTCGCTTCCGCCTGATCCTCCTCGGTCATGCGGCCGGCCACCTCGTCGAACACGATCAGCAGGAATTCCGAATTGGCGACCTTGTCGTGAAACGGCCTGACCGTCATGTTGATCCACGACACGCGGGCCTCGTGCGTCCACTTGACGCGCCGCGCCTCGACGCTCGTGCCCGTTTGCAGCGCGCGGAAAATGGCCGTGCGCAAGTCGAGCCGCACGTCCGGCAGCACCAGCGTCATGATGTTGCTGGACAGCTCCCCGCCGACATGCCGCAGGAATCGCCCGGCGTTGTCCGACAGGTGAACCACGTTGGATTCCTTGTCGATGATGACGCTCGGCGGTGAATAGGTTTCCAGCGCACGCTGATGAAGCTCCGAATAGGAGAAGTTGCGCTGGGCCGGGCTGGCCGGAACCCGCATCGGCGGTTGAGGCGCGGAGCGCTCGTCCCCGCCGGATTCGACCTGGAAAAGCGGCGGGAAGCCCGTGACCGGTTTCGCGCGATGCGTGACGACGCGCGCCTGGTAGATCCGCCGCTTCTTGTCGACGACCGTAAACAGATCGTCGGCTGCGTCGGCCGATTCCGCGGTGCCGAGGAACAGATAGCCGTTCGGACGCAACGCGAAATGAAACAACTCGAGGATCTGCCGCTGCACCGCGCGCTCCAGGTAGATCAGCACGTTGCGGCACGAGATTAGGTCGAGGTGCGAGAACGGCGGATCGCGCAGCAGGCTGTGGGCGGCGAACAGGATGCGCTCGCGCACAGCCTTGGCAATCACGTAGTGCGCGCCCTCGCGCGTGAAGTAGCGCTGCAGCAGCGGCGCAGGCACGTCCGTCGCGATCGACAGCGGGTAGGAGCCCGTGCGTGCGCGGACGATCGCGGCTTCGTCGATATCGGTCGCAAATACCTGGATCGCCTGGCTCGACATCGACGCCTCGCGTGCCCGCGCGAGCAGCAGCGAGATCGAATACGCCTCTTCCCCCGTCGCGCATCCGGCCACCCAGACCCGCACCTGCTCCTCGGCGGATTCCGGCGCGAACAACTGGGCGATCACCTCGCGTTCGAGGAAGTCGAAGGCCTCGCGATCGCGGAAAAACTGGGTCACGCCGATCAGCATGTCGGCCAGCAGCGCGTTGGCCTCGTCCGGCGCGGTCCGCAGGAAGTCGCGGTACGCGAGCATGTCGCGCTGGCCGTTCACCTGCATGCGCCGCTCGATACGTCGCAGCACCGTCGCCCGCTTGTACAGCCTGAAATCGTGGCCGGTGCGTACCCGCAGGTGCATCAGGATGTCCGACAGCGCCCGTTCGGGATCATTGGCGCCGGGCCGATCGCCGATTTGCTGCATCTGCGTGAGTTCGAGGGTCTGTTGCTCGATGCGTCGCGCATTCGCCCAGAGGTCCAGCAATTTTTGCGGCATCTCGGCCGCCGGCAGCACGATATCGACGCGCGCCGTCGAGATCGCGTGCTGCGGCATCTCCGCGTACTCCGCATCGTCCGGCGTCTGGGCGAGCGTGATGCCGCCCGCCTCCTTGATACGGCTCAAGCCCGCCGCGCCGTCCGAGCCGGTACCGGACAGCACGATGCCGATCGCGCGCGAGTCGTGAGCGTCCGCCAGCGTCCGGAAAAAGTGGTCGATCGAGAGCGCGGCGCCTTCGGCGGAGCTCAGCGGGCTACAGCGAAGGCAACCGTCGGACATCTCCAGCTGCATGCCGGGTGCGATCACGTAGATATGGTTTTTTTCGATCGCTATCGTGGTCGTGACCTGATGCACCGGCATACCCGTCGTGTGCTGCAGGACGTTGTCCATATGGCTGACTTGTGCCGGTGCCAGATGGACGATGACCACGAACGCCATGTCCATGCCCGTCGGCGCGCTCTCGAAGAAGGTCTGCAAGGCCGTCGTGCCGCCAGCGGATGCCCCGATGCCCACAACCGGAAACGGCAGATCGCTCTTCACCGCGGTGGACGAGTGTGGCTGCTCCTGATGGGTCGGCTCTTGCCGTGACATTGATTTTCTCCTGATGCTGTAGCTGGCCGTCGCCTGTCGGGCGCCAACCGCTGGGGCGTCACATGGATCGGGGCGCAGTTCCGCAACGAGCCGGGCCTGTTCGTGGCCATGCACTCTATCAGGTTGGCAGCCGGCTATCGGAAGCGCGCTCGAAGGCGACCGCACGGGCTCGCGATATCGACCGGTGAAGCCGGTTTCGTCCAAGCGCCTGATGGATATTCGGCAGCCTGTTCGTGCTCACGAGACCTTGCACGGGCGCTCGTGCGTATTGTACGCGGCGATCGAGCCATGGGCCGGCACCCTGACCCCGAATTCATTCGCCGGTCGTCCCGTTGCGCCGCGATACGCTATTGCCGACAGGCGCACCGGCCCGCGCATGGGCATGCGTCTCGATTCGCATCGCGGGAACGTCGAGGCGCCACCCGTGCTCGAGCGCGCTGCCCATGCCGCCGTACCGCTCGCTGACCGCAGGGTTCTTTGCCTTGTCGAGCAACGCTCTGTGAACAGAATGCGCCTGCGCTTGAAAACAAGCGCTAGAAATTGCGTGCCACGCCGACCATGAACATGTCCTGATCCTTGTCGTTGCCGGTTGCGACGCGATTGAAGCGCAAGCTCGCCGCCCAATCGGGCGTGACCTGATACGTCACCTGTGCGCTGAGCAACGCGTTGAGCCTCGTTGTGCTCGAGGCCTCGTCCCGATCACGCGACAGGTACGGACCTACGCCTGCCGAAAGCGTCCATTTGCTCCTGATCGGCGCGACGTACCAGATTTGCGCTGCCACGCCTCTGCGGCCGGCGACGCCGTTGTTGCCCTCGTAGATGAAGCTCGCCGAATAGGCCCACGCATTGCCGAGCGGTCGCTTGACTTCGACCATGTAGCCCTTTTCGATCGGCACTTGCGGACGGTTCGTCTGCGACGTCCCGGCCCACACGCCGACCTGCGTCTTGCCGTCCGAAAACGCCGGTCCCGGATCGCCGCCAAAATCCGAGCCGATGCCGAAGAGCACCGCGTCGGAGTTGAATCCGCCGATCATCTGCACGTGGTTGTACTGCACTTTGAGGAAGAAGCGGTCGGGAACGACGTAATACCGCACCGCTGCAGACGCACGTACCCCCCATCGCTTGTCGTTGCGCGGCTGATTGTCGACGTGTGTCGTGTCCATGCTGAAATACGGCCCGGCCGACAATTCGAGCGCGAAGCGATTGCCGAGCGGCCAACGAAACGAACCCAGCGCGGCGAAGCCATCGCGGTGGTGATTGAGCGGATGGCCCTCGTTCAGATACGCGAGATAGACGGAGAAGTAGTCGTTCAGGACGTCGCCGAAGCCGACTTCGTACGCACGCCAATGCATGTCGCCACCCTCGGTCGCGCGTCCGTCGCCATACACCGCATAGACGTCGATCTTTCTTTCCGCTGGCTTGAAGCCGGCCGGCGAGCTCGCAGGATTGTCCTCGGCGTGCGCGTGGCCCGCGCCTGCCAGAATGACCAGACCGGCGATCGAGCTGGTGACGACGAAGCGCGCATAGTTGCGACGGCACTGTCCCATTTGGACTCTCCCTGACCTTGGTAACCGCGACCTGGTTCGACACAACGCCATTTGTCGCATCGCCCTTGATGCCGGGCGCTTGAGCATCGGTTCTCCTGCCTGCAGACGATCAAACGCAATCTCCGCCTCGCAGTAGCCACCGTGCAGCGCAGATTTACCCGGTTGCTCGTGATGAAGCAATATCGCTCCGTCCTGCAACGAACAATAGGTGTTTGCCTCCTGCAATACCTCCCGTTTCGCAAAGGCAGGACCGCCCAACGGTACGCGCGTGGAAATCGTATCGATATTCGGTCCGATCCCGATGCGTTCGGCGCGCGTTTCCACGCTATCCATTGTGACGATCAGGATGCCCCGTCAACCGTCGCCGATCCGGAACACCATCGCTTAACGCCGGCCAAGCAACACGGCGACGTTGCGCTCGGCCAATGCGGCGATCGTGCGCGACGGATTCAGCCCGAGCGCACGCGGGATCGTCGCACCGTCCATCACGTAGAGCCCGTCGTAACCGAATACTTTTCCGTCCGCGTTTACCACGCCATCCGCGTGCGTGAGCCCCATGTTGCAACCACCGAGCGGATGCGGGGTGATCAGCCTGTGGAAGTCGCTCCACGTCGGAGGGACGAAGGGTTCGCCGCCCGTGGCGGCCGACAGGCGCCGGTGCGTGTCGACCATCGCATCGACCACCGCCCGCGATCGCGTGTACGACCAGTCGAGCCGCAACACGCGACGCCACGGCGCAAACCAGCAGCGACCGAGACGCATGCGCCCGTCTCCCGGATCGATCGCCTGGCCGAACCAGGGCATCATGTTCTCGACCGGGTCGTCGCAATCGAAATGGCGCGCGAAGGCTCGCCAGAACGTGCGCATCGCCCTGCCGTGCGAACGCTGCAGGTGGCGGCGCACGAAATCATGCGCAAGATTGGGCACGCCGCCATCCTCGACGAACAAGGGCTGACCTTCGTCGGCAGCCCCGTCGAGCAGGTCGATCGCGGCGGAAATGGTGACGCCGTGCGACGGCGAGATCTTCCGGCTGCCGTAGAAGGCCGGCGTCACGAAGTCGCCGTTGAAGGCCCAGCCCCAGCCGAGCCGCGGCGATAGATTCGGCAGCGTGCGATGCGCGTCGCGACAGCGCAGCAGCAGCTCGGTGCTGCCGATCGATCCGGCGCTGACGATCACCCTGGTCGCCGTGACGGATCCGGGCATGAAACTGCCCGCGGCCGGATCGATGACGTTGAAATGCACGCGCCATCCCTGGCCGAGCGGCTCGAGCTTGTGCACGACGTGCAGCGGCAGGATCGTTGCGCCATGGCGCTCGGCCACGGCCAGATAGTTGAGATCGAGCGTGTTCTTCGCCGACACCTGGCATCCGATGTCGCAATTGCCGCAGTGTACGCACGTGCCTTGCGATACCCCGTGCACGTTGACGTGCCTGACGGAATGCCTGTCGTCGCGCGCGTCGGGCAAGGACGGATCGTAAGTCGACGAAAACGACACGGCGAGCGGCAACTTGCGATACCGATCGCCCCAGCCGCAGGCGTCGGCCGCATCGCGCAACAAGCGGGTGCGTTCGCTGATCTGGTTGTCGGGCACCTCCTGGACCGACAGCATCCAGCCCACGCGCTGGTAATAAGGCTCGAGCGCCTCGTACGTGATCTCCGGCGGCCAGCCATGCTCGAAGGCGTCGGGTTTGGCCTCGACCGAGACGTTGGCGTAGATCAGCGACCCGCCGCCGACGCCCGCGGCAGTCACCACCGACATGTCGGAAAAAACACGCAGGTCGGCCCAGCCGTGGAAGCGTTGCGGGTTCTGCTGGTTCCAGAGCCACAGGTCGGTCTCGTCGCGCGGATACGTTTTCGGCGTCCAGCGCCGGCCACGCTCCAGCACCAGCACCCTCCATCCCGCTTCCGCGAGGCGGCAGGCCGCCACCGCGCCCCCGAAGCCACTGCCGACCACGACGACATCGTATTCAAGCGCGCTCATGACGACGATCTCCTAACGCAGGTGCGCCACGGTTCCGATACGAACGACCCGCAGCATCCGCGGATTTCCGGCGGCATCGCGATGCCGGACGGAGCGAAGCCGATGCGGGCAGCCAGGCCGCCTTCGTGTTGGATGACGCGAAACAGTTGCCCGGCAAATTGTTTGGCAACACCCGACATCGTCTTTCCTCGAGCTTGCCCGGCGCACGCGGCGAATTATCGGAAGCCGGATGGAATGTCCTTTGTTTTCAGTGGGTTAAGCACCAATCGCGCAGGCGTGATGCGGGCTGGCACGCCCCATGCGTTTGTAGCTGCGAGCGCAACGAAAACGTGCTCTCTTCCAAAACCGCAGCAAACTTAGGAGATTTATCATGTCCGCACTGATGATCAGCGACCTGTCCCGCGCCCACGAACTCAGCCGCAAGGAAATGGCTTCCGTCCGCGGTGGTAGCGTGTTCCAGAACTACGGAATCAACAACATCGCAACCGGCGGCGGCTTCTCGTTCGCGAGCCCCAATACCATCACGGCCCCGGTCACCCAGGTCGATGCATCGACCCACCTGGATCTCACCAGCGTGACCAACTCGATCAACAACCTCGGCGGCCTGGTCGTCGGAAAGCTGGGCCTCTAAGCCGCGCCGGATGTCCGCTCAGCGGCAACCGTGTCCGACAGCGTCGACCGAAACGCTCCAGCCCGCCGCGGGGTTGTCCTCGCGGCGTTCAAAGCCCGCCAGGCCATGTTCCTGGCGGGCTTCCTGCATGACAAAAACGAAGCCGGCATGAACGGGCAGACGGGCCGACGCACCGTCGGCAGCACCGCCCGCGTCCATCAGCGGCCGGGCTGATCCCGCCGCGCCTTCGACCTCCCTTCCCTGCATGCGGATCCGCTTCGCCTCGTCGAGGCGGATGGCGTCGCGGCGCCAGTCATGGTGCCGCGTGGTCGCATCGATGCCCCGTTGGCCGTCGGCGCGGCAGTCCCGATGCGTTGTGCCATTCCGGATGGTACGCGTTAAATTCAGTGATCCGAAGTACATCGTGACGATCGTTGCGTCAATGCCGGTTGCTGTCGACCGCCGGCGCAGCATCGCGTCGCTGGCTTTCCTGCGCGGGCGCTCACACGCTGCGGCTGCCCGTCGATGCCTTCGACGCGAATCGCAAGCGTCATGTCCCGTTCCTGTTGGCCGGGATAGAACAGCAGACGCGGAAACCGTCTGGAAGAACCCGACACCGCCGTGCTCCGATCTTGCCCGGCGAACCCGGTGAAATGGCGTCGAGCCAATTGAATTGCGTTTGTTTTCATGAGGTTGGATGTGTTTCCCGCGCGCACGAGCAGAGCCTGGCACGCGCCGTGCATTGGTAGCTGCGAGCGCAACGAAACGTGCTCTTTCCAAACCGCAGCACACTCAAGGAGATTGACCATGTCCGCACTGATGATCAACGATCTGTCCCACGCCCACGAACTCAGCCGCAAGGAAATGGCTTCCGTCAGCGGGGGTAGCGTGTTCCAGAACGCAGGTATCAACAACATCGTGACCGGCGGCGGATTCTCGTTCGCCAGCGCCAATACCATCACGGCGCCGGTGACGCAGGTCGATGCATCGACCCACCAGGATCTCACCAGCGTGACCAACTCGATCAACAACCTCGGCGGCCAGGTCATCGCGAAGCTGGGCTTGTAAGTTTCGCGATGCTTGCTTGCAGTCGCAGCAGTGTTTCGATCGAGTCGTACCGAAGTTCCTCAGCCCGCCGCGGGTTCGTCCCGCGGCGTTTCAAGCCCGCCAGGTCCCGCTGGCGGGCTTCTTTGCATGGTCGAAAGCGCAACCGGCCTTCATGCCGCATCCACTGCCGCGCAGCGGACTGCGTCGCGCCATCCGAGATCGAGCCCAGCACGCGCGTAACTCCGTGCCAACACGGCTCTGCTGCGCTCGTAGCTGTCTGTCACCCAGTCGCAGTACAGCGCGGCCAGCACGCTTACCCGACCGGGATGACGCGAAACGTCGACGGCCATTGCGCCCGCGCGCAGGCCGGAAGCGATGGCGAAACGCAAACCGTCTCCTGTCGCGGGGTCGAGATAACCCGCCGCATCGCCGCACACGATATAGCCCGGGCCCGCGGTCCGGCGCACGCACTGCCAGCGCCTGCCCTCGCGCCACACCGGTCCGACGGGTGTCGTGTCCGCCGGCCACGCGATCTCGCCGTCGCGCAGCGTCGATAGCGACGTCCAGATCCGGAACGTGGACGTCGCCCTCATCCACAGCCAGCCGCCGCGCGCGATGTTCCAGTAGGTGCCGGGGTGCGTGCGTGGCCCGCGCGCGTAGCCGCGGCGAAGCCAGAACAGCGAAGAGTCGGTCGTCACCTCGAGCCGCATCGCGCGACGCAGCCACCCGTTGACGCCGGTTGCATCGATCACGGTGCTCGCGCCGACATCGCCGTCGCCGTGCGTGATGCCCACGACCGCGCCGTGTTCGACACGCGCGAGAAGCCCGCCGGCGGGCGTATGTGAATAGCGAACGCCGGCAGCCAGCGCTTCGGCACGCAGGCCGTCGTCGAGACGGCTGCGGATGACCGCACGTCCCCGCTGCGCATCGGCCACATCATCGAGCCATGTATGCGGTTGCCGGGCGAGACTCGGCGCCAGTCGATCGAGCAGCGCGAGCGCGGCGCCGGACACGCATTCCGGCGCCGCCCGCGAACGCCCGCGGCCCAGCATCCACACGTTGCCGCCCGCTCTTGCTGCCGCGATCGCGGCAGCGCATCCGGCAGGCCCGTCGCCGACCACGAGCACGTCGATCGCATTCATCGCGGTTCCCTTCAGTAAAGCCCGAGCGCGTCCGGCCCCGGTGCGCTGCGCAGCACGGGGCCGATCACCCGGGCCTCGGTCGCATCGCAACGGATCGCCTCACCGTAGCGCACGCGCAGCCGTCCCGGCATGTGCTGCGCCGGCGTCGCATCGGCAGCAGGCAGAACGAAAAGAAAGCGATAGCGCGCGGCAACGCCCGGCGCATCCGCAGCGTCGGCTTCGCGAAGTGCCCGCGCGGATACCAGCCACAGCTTCGTATGCGACGGCGTTTGCCCGTGGTCGCATGCGGCGACGGCATGGCGCAATGCACCGATGCGCCGGACCAGCTCGGCCGAATCGACATGCTCGAACGCGCCGTACAGCATCTCGCCGTGCAGCGCGTTGGCGACGTAGTCCGAGCGTTCGATGTCCGCGTAATCCACGCTGCCGTCGGGCGTCAGGTACGGGCCGTATTCGCCGTCCCATCCGCGCCGCGTGTTCGACTCGTCGCCGCGCGTGACCAGCGGATGACACGGATGAAGGCCGAGTTCATGGTCGAGCATCGGGATCGCGGTCGGCGCGTCGCTCCGGTTGAAGGTTCTGGACGCGTCAGGACTCACGGCGGGCCAGAAGCTGTTGGAGGCCGCGCACAGCTTGATATCTTCGGCGAACGGGCTGCCCAGCCCGAAGGTGGCGAGGAAGATGCCGCGCCGGTTGCCCGCATAGGTGACGTCCCAGCCGGGCGCAAACACGCCCGAAGACGCGTCCGACAGAAACGAGGTCATGCGCGGCATCTGCACTTCCCGGTCCCGCCGCCGCGCCGAGCGTGCCTCCCGGCTGAACGCGACGGCGACCGTCTCGTCACGCGGCGAAAACGCCTGCGTATGGCTGAACGGATCGATGTGATGGGGATTGGCCGGCAGGCGCTCGGCGCTGAGCGATATCGGCGAGCCGCTCCTGAACTGCGACTTCGGATCGATCCGACGGTCCTTGAACCAGCGCTGCAATTCCGCCTGGTCGGCATACGGGTAGAAGTCCGGCGCGGCAACGACCGAATAGGCCGGGTGTACCGCGTGTCCCGCCAGTTCGGCGATACGGATCGTCACGACGCCTTCGCTGCAGTGATCCAGAAACAGCTGCGCGCGATAGCCGCCTTTGCCGACTTCCCCGAGGAATGCCTGTCGGTCGACGGGATGCGCGCGCATATCCGTGCAGGAGCCGTCCTCATGCGCCTTGTGCCGGATGTTGATGAACTCCGGTGCATTGCGCGGTTCGGGAAATCGAAGCCAGGCGGGCGCGAAATGCGGAAAATAGTGCTGCCGCAGGTCGTCGACGGCGGCCAGCACCAGCTTCCACAGATTCGTGATGATTCTCATCGTCGTGAAGCGCCGGTTGGCGAGCGGGGCCAGCCGCCATCGAGCCGGCACGCCGAAGCCGTGCACGCCGAAGTTGGCGGCGTTCACCGGCTCGATCAGCGGCCGCGCGGCCGGGATCAGGAGTACGGCCGCGCCCGAACGCTTCAGTGCGACTGCCGGGGTGCTCGCGCCGGCAGGCGGTGCCGTGCCGGCGTCCTCGGAGCAGATCGCATACGGTGCGCCGCCCAGATCGCCGGATGGCGACGGCCGCACGCCCCAGCGCGCCTCGACGGCCCGCTTCAGCTTCTCACCGCGATGGCAGTGGCCATATTGCATCGTCAACCGGCGTCCGGGCAGGCATTCATCGGGAAACAGCTTGCGTACCGGTTCGATGAAGGTGCGCCGATCGTCGCCCGCTTGCCTGCCCTCGATCAGCGCGAGCGTGCCGGGGCCGGTGACCCGGCGCACGAGAAACGCGCCATAGCGCGCCGGCATCGCGCGGACATGCTCGATCCCGTCCGGCACGTGCGGCACGAAGCTGCGGGTCTGCTCGTCGTAGCTTGCGTCGACGTCGCCGTTGCGCGCAATGCCGAGTCGCGAAAACACGAGGTCCGCATGCTGCTGATGTCCGGTACGGCGCGCGGGCCGGTAGTGGTAAGCCAGCACCGCGATGTCCAGCGTCTGCCAGTCGGGCGGCAACGGCGCCAGCGAATCGATGTAGTTCTCCAGCAAGTCGATTGCCTCGAGGCGCACGCCGGCATCCGGCGCCGGGCACGTGGACAGTGCAAGCAGGTGATAGACGAGACTGCGTGCCGGGTCGCCGGGCTCGATCGCCCGCGTGGTGTCCGGGCAGAGATCGTGAATGCGCGGATCGTCCCAGTCGATCGGCAGCGGCCGGCTCAGTCGCTTCGCCGTCTCCTCGGGCGTGCCCGAATCGGACAGGTCGAGACCGTGACGTTCGAACGCTGCTCCCCATGGCGCCGGCAACCCGAGCAGCAACGCGTGAACCTCATCGACGAGCATCGACGGCCTCCGGCGGTGGTGCGTTCGAAGCGGCCGGCTCGATGCGCTTCGCGTCCCGGAACCCCACGCATGTCGATCCGGTCGCTGCAGGCCGCCTCTTCAGCGCTTGTTTCAAACGAACCTCACATTCAGGTTCTCGGTTGCCGAGATCAGTGACTAATATAGGTGATTGCAGCTGTAATGAAATGTCGGATTGTGTTCGAAACATTGAATGCCGGAGGCGCGTGGCGTGATTCGCCGGCGGCGCCGTGACTCGATCAACACATGTCGGCGGCCACCTCATGTTGACGCGCAGAACCTTCGTGCTGGGCAGTGCGGGCGTGGCGGGCACGCTGGTGATCGGCTGGGCGTGGTGGCGCCGCGACGACCGGCTGGCCATACCCGCGCAGCTGGCGATGTCGCGCGTCGATGTGCCGCTGAACGGCTGGGTGATGATCAGTTCCGCTAACGACGTGACGATCGTCATGAGCAAATCCGAAATGGGCCAGGGGATACATACCGGCGCGGCCATGTTGCTGGCCGAAGAGCTGGATGCGGACTGGTCGCGGGTGCGCATCGTCATGTCCCCGCTCGACACGATCTACAAGGACCGCGAATCACTGGCCGACGGCCTGCCGTTTCGTCCCGATGACGACAGCCTGCTCGCGCGCGGCGCGGCGGCCGTGGTGCGCCACGGCGCACGCTATCTGGGTTCGATGGTGACGGGCGGATCGACGAGCATGATCGATCTGTGGGGGCCCATGCGCGAAGCGGGCGCCACGGCCCGCATCATGTTGCGCAGCGCCGCGGCGCAGCTTTGGCAGGTGCCCGTCGCCGAATGCGAGACGAAAGCCGGCGCGGTGCTGCATCGGTCGGGGCGCTCGGCGACGTACGGCGAACTTGTCGAGCGCGCGCGGGACGTGCCGCGCCCGGCACATGTCGCTCTGAAGAACCCGAAGACTTTCATGCTGGTCGGGAAACGGCTGGGCCGCATCGAGGCGCACGCGAAGCTCGACGGCAGCGCGCGCTATGGCATCGACGTGCTTCCGGACAAGCTCCTGTATGCGAGCGTCACGATGTGCCCGACGCTCGGCGGAACGGTGCTGGCCGTCGACCGGTCCAGGGTCGGCGGCCTGAAGGGCGTGACCGGTGTCTTCACGATCGCGCCATACCACGGCGGAACGGGAGGCGTTGCCGTCATTGCCGACAATCCCTTCATCGCCATGCGGACGTTGTGCGGGTTGCTGGTCACATGGGATCACGGGCCGGCTGCGGGCGTGAATACCGCGGACGTCCGCGCGGCATTGACGCGCGCCCTCGACGGCGACGACGGGCGCCACGTGTTCTACGCCGCCGGCGACGCCGATGCGGCGCTGGGCCACGCGAAGCCGTTCGTCGCGCAGTACGAAGTGCCGTACCTGGCTCACGGGCCGCTGGAACCGATGAATTGCACGGTGCGGGTCGACGACGACGCGGCAACGATCTGGTGCGGCACGCAGGTTCCGATGGTGGCACGCCGGGCAGTCGCGGCGCTGCTGGGCCTGGACGAAGACAAGGTGGTCGTGAACCAGCAATTGATCGGCGGGGCCTTCGGCAGGCGGCTCGAAGTCGACTTCATCACGCAGGCGGCCGCCATCGCGCTTCATGCGAAGGGGCGGCCCGTCCAGACGATCTGGTCGCGCCCGCAGGACATGACGCACGACTTCTACCGCCCGGCCTGCGTGGCGAGATACAGCGGCGCCGTCGATGCGAGCGGCAGGCTGGTTGCCTGGAAAGGCGTGTCGGCGAGCCAGTCGATCAGCGCGCAGGCGATGCCGCGCACCTTCGGCATGCCGGGCCTCGCCGCGAAATGGCTGCCCGACGCCACCACGGCGGAAGGCGCATTCGACCTGCCCTATGAATGCGCGAACATTCTCGTCCAGCACAATACGGTGACGCTCCCGGTTCCGGTTGGCTATTGGCGCTCCGTCGGACACTCGCATCAGGCATTCTTCGTCGAGAGCTTCATCGACGAGATGGCGGCGCTGGCTCGCAAGGACCCGATCCAGTTTCGGCTCGACATGCTGAAGCAGCCGGCGCACCAGCGCCACGTGGCCGTGTTGCGGGCGCTCGTCGCGCTATCCGGCTGGCGTTCGCCGCTGGCGTGGCGCGACGAGACCGGCGCGCGGCGCGCACGCGGCGTCGCGATGCACGAATCGTTCGGCAGCGTGGTCGCGCAAGTCGCCGAAGTCCGGCAAGACGGTGACGGCTTTCGCGTGACGCGCGTGTTCTGCGTGATCGACTGCGGGCTGGCCGTGAATCCGAACCTGGTCGAGCAGCAGATGGAGAGCGGGATCATCTTCGGATTGTCGGCCGCGCTGGAGCAGGCGATCACGATCGAGAACGGGCAAGTCGCGCAGCAGTATTTCGACAGCTATCCGCTGGTCAACATGGAGACTTGCCCCGAGATCGTCACGCAAGTCCTGGCCGGCGGGACCGAGCCGCACGGCGTCGGCGAAGCGGGCACGCCGCCGATCGCGGCGGCCGTGGCGAATGCGCTGTATGCGCTCACGGGTGTGCGTCATCGCACCCTGCCGCTCATCAAGCCGAGCCCGCCCGGGCAAGGAGACGACCGATGGTGTCAGTCCGTATCAACGGGGAAACCGCTGACCTCGATACCGAGCCCGACACGCCGCTGCTCTGGGTGATTCGGTGCGAACGGAAGCTGACCGGCACGAAGTTCGGCTGCGGTGTCGGCGTCTGCGGTGCCTGCACGGTGCTCCTGAACGATCAGGCCGTGCCCGCCTGCCAGCTGCCGGTCGGTACGCTGAACGGCGCGCGCATCACCACCATCGAAGGGCTGGACGGCGTCGAAGCGCGGGCGCTGAAGAACGCGTGGATTGCCGTCGACGTCGTGCAATGCGGCTATTGCCAGAGCGCCCAGCTGATTGCCGCCACCGCGCTGCTGATGCGCTGCCCTCGTCCCGACGACCACCAGATCGACGAAGCCATGAAGAACATCGCATGCCGGTGCGGCACGTTTCCCCGCATCCGCCGCGCCATTCACCAGGCGGCGCAAGCGCTGGGCCGCTGACCGGCGCATCGGCCCGCTCAGTGGCCGTTGGCATGCGTCGTGATCTGGATGAAATCGGCGGCAATGCGCCCCTCGCCGTATTTGGCCTCGAACAGCTTCAATTGCCGCTCGATTGCCGCGAGATAGGCGGCGCGCGGCTCGGATGAAGGCCGTAACCCGTCGAACAGCGGCGCGGGCGTGACGAGGAGCACGATCATCTCGGTGCCGAACGGCGGCCCGATCACCCACTCGCCCATGCTGCCGATCGTCGCGGCGTAATTCGGCGGCGCCTGGTTGTCGCGTTCGCGGCTGCTCGGCACGAGATGCACGACGCTCCCGTTCAGCACGTAGTAATCGACGTTCACATACGACTCGTAAGCGGGTGTCGTGATGTCGATGACCAGCGGGCTGCCTTCCGCGAGATGCGCGTCGGGCGCTCGCGTACGGAGCGACGCGGCGTGTGACGATGCCTGATTCGACCGCCAGTACGGCGCCAGCGCGCTCACGACCTCGCAATCGCGGGCGTCGACGGGACGCACGTCGAGCCTGGCCGCCTGCCCGCCCGCCAGACCGCCGAGTGCGCTGCGCACGCGGCCGATGCCGACACCGGCTTCCGTATAACCGCGCACCTGCAGCACGCGATCCTGCACCGACGCAACCAGCGCCGAACACGGGACGCGCGCCAGCGCAGCCGTCACGGCCGCCAGCGAGATCGCCGGTGCCGGTGCTGCCGGCGGCGGCACGCTGGCAGCAGCGGGCACGGCGTTCGCCGCGGCCGCGGGCGCGCTGCCGGCACCGGCGCTCGCCGTCGCGCCATTCCCGCCGCCGGCGGTCGCGTGCGCAACCGTATCCGTTGCGGAGCGCCCGTCACCGCTGCGCGAAAGCGCCTGGTAGCCGTACCAGAGCACGGCGACCGCCGCCGCCGTGCAAGCGCCCACGGCCACCCCCACGCGTACGCCCGATGCCCGGGCGGGTGGCTTGAGCACGCCCATGCGTTCCAGGAACTGGTTGACGCTGGGCGTGCGCGCCGCGCGGTCGAACGACAACGCGGCGCTCAAGGTTCGCCATTGCGTGCGATCGAGACCGGGATGACGCTCGGGCCGCAAGTGGTCGTGACGCGCCTGGGTGGCCGACAGCCGATTGAACGGATGGTGCCCGCTCAGCAATTCGTAGGTGACGCAGGCGAGCGCGTAAACGTCGTCGCGCGGATCCGGCTCGAGATGCTCGAACATCTCCGGGCTCGCATAGGCCGGCGTGATGCCGCCGAGGCTCGCCGGGTCGAACACGGTCACGTCGGGATCCTCGTCGCGGCGCTGGAATGCGCGCGCAATCCCGAAGTCGATCACCTTCACCTCACCGCGGTCGGTCAGGAACACGTTGGCGGGCTTGAAATCGCAGTGAACGAAGCCGCGCTCGTGCGCGTAGGCGAGCGCCTGGCCCATGCCGGCGATGATCGGCAACGCGGCATCGAGCGGCATGCCCTTGAAGTCCGGCGCGCGCAGCACCTTGCTGAGCGGCCGGCCCGACAGATACTCCATCGTGAGGTAGACGAGCGGACCGTCGCGATCGAAGTCGTAGACGGTGACGATGTTGCGATGGGCGAGCGTCTGCGCCTTGCGGGCCTCACGCTGAAGCGCGATCAGCGAGGTCGGCTGGCCGCGAAACTGCACATTGAGCACCTTGATCGCGATATGGGGCTTGCGATCCGACGCCTCCAGCTTGCGCAGGTCGAGCGCCTTGTACACGGTACCCATGCCGCCGACGCCCAGGCACTCCTCCAGCACGAAGCGCCCGTTCAGCGTATCGCCGATGCCTTTCACGCGCTCGCCGTCGACGGACAGTGCGTCGCCCGACGGCCCGGGCGCGATGCCCGGACGCGCGTCCGGCCGAAGCGGGCTCTCCTGGATCCGGGTCGCGTCGCCCGCGGATGCCGTTCTGTCGCGACACCGCTCGAGTCGTTTCAGCACTTCCGCATAGATATCGTCCGACAACGGCTGCGTGGTTTGCGTCTGGTCGAGCACTTCGCGCAACCGCGCGCAATCGACCTGATCGGTCGCCAGCACACGGTCGATCTCTGAGAAGAACGCTTCCTGCGACAGCGTCCCGCTCTGGAATGTCTGAATCAGCTGCGCAAAGCTCATCATTCGTATGCCGTCTACTCAGCTTCAGCTTGCCGACCCGCTTCGGCGTTCCGCGGCGCCGCCAGGGCAAGGACCGTCCACGACGTACCCGTGCAGCGCGACATGTCGTTGATGCACCGGACACCATCGAACCTGCGCATGCTGCCACGTCATCGTCAGACGAATCCGGCTGCGCGCCGCACCGGCCGCGGGCCTTCTGACAGGACGTCTAACAAATCATACTAGTCTGCGGTCACGCCCTGTGCAATCGGTGCCGGAACTAGAATTCACGTCGATCGATCGCGAACCGGCTGCAGGTTTTCGCCGTCCACGCGCGCCCGCGCTGCCCGGTCGATTTTCCAGCGCGCGCGGTCGTGTGGCGAACCTATACTGGACAGATTCCCGGTACGTCGGCACATCGCACGATGCTGCATGGCTGCCCCTCTTCCATCCGATTTCGCGGAGTCAACCATGGGCGTGCTCGTCATCAACGATCTTCCCGAAAGCGTCGACCTCGACCGCCAGGCGATGGCCGCCATCAGCGGTGGCGCGCGGGTCCGCGCGCATCAGACGATGCTCGCGCCGCAGCCTTTCCCCTATCTGCACACCGACGCCCGCGGGGCTGCACTGAAACATGCACCGGCGGCCGAAACGGTGGCGTCCCCGGCGCGCCCGACCCTGTTGCGCTGACGGCACACCACCCGGCCGCGCACGCACGCTCAGGCCGCCTGCGACATCATCGCGGGCCGCCGATCGGCCGGCGGGAACACGCACCACGAGCCGTCGTCGTGACGAAAGAAGAAGATCGCGATCGTGCCGGCCGGATGCACGGCCTCGACGCAGACGAAGCGCCGCCGTTGCGCCGGCAGGCGGCTGAAGCGCACGATGCGCGCCGGCACGCGCGCGCTTGGCGCGAGCCACTTGTCGACCTGCATGCGCAGCGAGGATTCGGTTCCGTTCATTTGAGCCCCCTGATGACGATGTCGAACGCGCCGGGACGTCGCTCATGCGGCGGCGATGGCGGCCGCGGCAGCTCGTCCGCTCGCGCGCCGCGCCGCGAGCAGCGCGCGGCAGACGGACAGCGCGAACCGGACGGCCGTCCGCGGATGCATGACGCAGGTGCGAACCTGCTCGCTGTGGCCCGTCCCTTCCACGCACCACGTGCAGAAGTGCTCGCAGTTGTTCGTGAGCAGGCGATAGCGGTTTTCGCCCAGACGCGAACGCGCGCGCAGCACTGCGGTGCGTCCCGCATAGGCGGCGTACGGATGCGGCGCGACGCGCACCGCGTGACCGGCGGCGAAGCGTTCGAGCGTGACTTCCTCGATCGGGCCGCGATGCAGCGACGTGCACAGCCCCGCGTAGTGGACGACGCGCCCGTCGCCGACGTAGATGCCGTGATGGCTGTAGGCGCCGCGATCGGAAACCAGGTGCGCGCCGAGCGGCAGTGCATCGACGCCGCCGGACAGCGAAGCCGCCTGCGCGCTTGCGTCCGCAATGCTGTTCACTGGTTGAAGGTCGCGTTCCATGACGGGCTCCGTCTGCAGGTTGGCGGCCGCCCGTGTTGCTCATGGGTCAGCCGGTTGCCAACTAACCTGCATCAAGCGTGCCACTCTTCGCGGCGCCCGCCGTGCAAGGCCTGGCGGGAAGCGCCCGGCGAACCGCGCACCGCGCTGTCGCCGCGCGGCCAACCGTTTGCCGGGGATTTTGTTGGTGCGGCAGCACCAGTCGGCG
This sequence comes from Burkholderia sp. Bp9099, assembly GCF_003857805.1. Taxonomy (NCBI): domain Bacteria; kingdom Pseudomonadati; phylum Pseudomonadota; class Betaproteobacteria; order Burkholderiales; family Burkholderiaceae; genus Burkholderia; species Burkholderia sp. Bp9099. The sequence continues at coordinate 324,266 of NZ_QTPU01000002.1, read as the reverse complement.
CGCCCGACCGCCGTCTGCATGTGCCGGAGCACTTGTCGGTTTCGCGGCCACGTTCGTGGCCCCGACTGTTGGTTCGCGTACAACCATTGCGGGACGAGGCCGCGACGCACTAGGATGCAAGCAACGCGTGTCGATCGCGCCCTGCCTTGCCGCGTGTGGCGCCCGGGCCGATCGACGTCCGCGCCCGGGCCACGCACGCGGGTCGTGTCACGCATGGCACGAGGTTTGCACGTATCGGGTACCCGGTTCGTCGGCAAGCCCCATTCGGAGACGCATCATGACCACGCTCGCAATTACCGACCTTCACATGCAGCGCGACATCGACCGCAAGACGATGTCGTTCATCCGCGGCGCAGGCGCGCCGTGGGTATTCGGCTGGATCCAGCCGTACACGCCGCCGGCGCCTGCGTTCGGGCCGGTCGTCAACCTCTATCAGACGTACAACACGTTCTACGCGAACCAGGTTCTCAACCAGATCCAGAACATCGACGTCGCGAACTCGGCGCCTGGCGCGAATATCGTGGTCGGGGTCGGCGCGGACGGCAGGAACCGGCTCGTCTAGCGCCGGTTTCAAGCCGGCCGGCAACGCGCGTTCACAAGCCCTGATCGGCATGAACCCGCCCTGAACGAAAAGGAATGGCGCGCCGTGAGCGCAGAACTGCAATGGACTTCGGCGTCACGCACCGACGTGGGCCGGGTTCGCGAGATCAACGAAGACGATTGCCTCGCGTTGCCGCACCGTGGCCTGTGGGCCGTTGCGGACGGCATGGGCGGACATTCGGCCGGCGACCTCGCGAGCCGGATGATCGTGCAGGCGCTGGATCGGCTGGCCGCCCCGGCCACGCTGGCGGACTTCATCGCGGCGGCGCGTACCGCGCTCGATGCCGTCAACGCGCAATTGCGCGAATCGGCCGCCCGGCGCGGCGTGCGCATGATCGGCAGCACGGTGGCGGTGCTGCTCGCGAGCGGCCGCCAATGCGCCTGGCTGTGGGCCGGCGACAGCCGGATCTACCTGTACCGCGACGCGCGCCTGACGCAGCTCACGCTCGATCACAGCCACGTCGCGGAACTGCAGGCGCAGGGCCACCTGAGCGCACAGCAGGCGCGCCATCACCCGTCGCAGCACGTGATCACGCGCGCGGTCGGCGCCGCCGAGCAGCTGCATCTCGACGAACGACGCATCGACGTATGCGACGGCGACATGTTTCTGCTGTGCAGCGACGGCCTGAGCAACGAGCTCGACGAAGCCGACATCTCGGCCGCCCTCGCCTGCGGCGATTGCGCGCGCGCAACGGACGAGCTCGTCGCCCTCGCGTTGCGCGCGGGCGGCCGGGACAACGTCACCGCGGTCGTGATCCGGGCGTCCGATCCCGATGCGTCGGACCGGACGCTCGCCAATCCTTCCGTGCAACGCTGAACGATCGCGCGACGCCTACGCGTCCTTGTCGGGCGTCACGGGGTCCTGATGACGGAACGCTTTCGAACGGATGCCGTGCTTCTTGAGCAGCATCTGCAGGTGCGACCGGTTCATCTCGCAACGGCGCGCCAGTTCGGCCACGGTGCCGCCGGTCTCCTGCAACCCGCGTTCGAGAAACGCACGCTCCGCCTCGTCGCTTGCCGCACGCTTCGCGTCGCTGAGCGACATCGGCCTGCCTGACGCGCCGTCGTCGGTCGCGCGAACGGCGGCCGACCCGGTTTTCGGCCGGATGTCCTCGGGCAGGTGCTCGATATCCGCGACCTCGCCGGCGAGACACGACAGACGGTAGACGAGGTTGCGCAGTTCGCGGATGTTGCCCGGATACGCGTACGTCAGCAGGAAGTCGCGCAGCTTCGGCGTCGTCTTGAGTGGCCTGCGCTTCAGTGCCCCAGCCGCCTCGTCGCCGAAGTAGGCGAGCAAGAGCGGGATTTCGTCGCGACGCTCGCGCAGCGCGGGCAACGTCAGATGAATGACGCTCAGGCGATAGAACAGGTCCTCGCGAAAGAGCCCCTGCTCGCTCAATTGCCGCAGATTCTTGTTGGTGGCCGCGACGATGCGCGTGTCGACGCTGATCGGCTCGTCCGAGCCGACCCGCTGGATCTCGTGCGATTCCAGCACGCGCAGCAGCTTGACCTGGCCCGACAGCGGCAATTCGCCGATTTCGTCGAGGAAGATCGTGCCGGTGTGCGCGCTCTCGAACTTGCCCTTGCGATCGTTCGACGCGCCGGTGAACGCGCCGCGCCGGTGGCCGAACAGCTCGGATTCGAGCAGGTTGTCGGGAATCGCGCCGCAGTTCACCGAGATGTAGGGCCGGTCGGCGCGCGCCCCGTTCGCGTGGATGACTTTCGCCATCAGCTCCTTGCCGGTCCCGCTCTCGCCGTCGATCAGCACCGGCAGATCGGTCGGCGCGGCCTTCTCGGCAATTTCGAGCGCGGCGAGCAGCTTCGGGTTGTCGCCGAAAATGCCCTCGAAGATGAAGCTGCGCTCGATCAGCGCCTGCCGCCGTCGTTGCACCGCGGGCGCGGGCGCCTCCGGCGCGTCGGCCGAATCGGCTGCGTCGGGCGCCTGCGGCGCGGCCACGGCGGCCTCGACGAAGCGCTCCTTGCGCGACATCTGCATGACTTCGTCGCGCAGCACGTTCGCCTGATTGAGCAGTTTCTCGATGTCGACACGCTCGAGCCTGGGCGCCCAGCGCAGCATCGAGCGCAGGATCTCGATCTTCTCGAGCAGGCCGGCATACGAGACCGCGGAGTTGCCGAATCCGTGCGGGTCGAAGAGTTTCATGATGCGCCCAGCTGTTTCTGCACGAGCTGGTAATACATGCCCTGAAGGGCGACCAGCTCGTCGTGCGAGCCCTGTTCGACGATCGCGCCTTCGTACAGCACGAGGATCTTGTCGGCCCGCATGATGGTGCTGAGCCGGTGCGCGATGATCACTGCCGTGCGCCCTTGCAGGATCTCGTGCATGTTCGCGAGGATGTTGCTCTCCGACTGCGTGTCGAGCGACGACGTCGCCTCGTCGAACACGAGCAGGCGCGGGTCGTGATACAGCGCGCGCGCGATGCAGAGCCGCTGGATCTGGCCGCCCGACAGGCCCACGCCGCGCTCGCCCACCACCTGCTCGTAGCCGAGCGGCAATTTGCTGATGAAGGCGTGCGCGTCGGCCATCCGGGCGACCTCCTCCATGCGGCGCCAGTCGGGGCTCGTGTCGCCGCAGGCGATGTTCTCGGCAATCGAGCCGGAAAACACCAGGTTGGACTGCATCACATAGCCGATCTGCTGGCGGTAGTACGCCTTGTCGATCGCGCTCATGTCGTATCCGTCGACCACGATCTTGCCGTCCGTGGGCGCATAGAATCCCACCAGCAGCTTCGCCAGCGTGGTCTTCCCCGAACCGCTGCGCCCGACGATGGCCACCATCTCGCCGCGCTTGATCGTGCAGTTGATGTTCTCGAGCACGTAAGGCGTTTCGTTGCCGCCGTAGCGGAAATACACGCCCTCGAAGCCGATGTCGCCCTGCAGGTCGGGCAGCAGCACGCGCGAGGCCAGTCCGGACGGCTGCTGCTCGGGCTCGAGGTCGAGGACGTCGCCGAGCCGTTCCATCGCCACCGCCGCGTCGTTCATCAGGCTCCACATGCCGACGAGCCCCATCAGCGGCGCCAGCACGCTGCCCATGAACGCATTGAAGGCGATCAGTTGCCCGATGCTGAGTTCATGGGCGAGCACGAGGTTCGCACCGACCCACAGGATCACGATGGTGGTCGCCGCATTCAGCAACTGGCTGCCCAGCGCGACCAGGATGTTGAATGCCTGCGCGCGGTACTGGACGTCGAGCGCCTTCGCATACTTGCGCTCCCACTTCAGCCGCACCGACCGCTCGATGCCCATGCCCTTCACGGTCTCGACGCCGCCGAGCGTCTCCATCAGCAGCGACTTCGCATCGGTGGACGCGGCGAACACCTCGCGCGCATAGCCTTTCAGCTTCGGCGTCGCGAGCGCCGTGAGCGCCATGATCGGGATCACGAACGCGATCAGCACCAGCGTCATCTTCACGTTGTAGAGGAACATGATCGTGAAGTAGATGAAGATCATCAGCAGATTGAGCGCGGTGGTCACGGTGGACTCCGTCAGGAACGCCCGGATCGTCTGGTTCTCCTGGAAGCGCGCGAACACGTCCCCGCTCTTGCGGCGCGCGAAGAACGAATACGGCAGCGACATCGTGTGTTTGTAGAACTGCGACATCATCGCGAAGTCGAGACTGCGCACCATGAAGTTGGAGAGATGCGCGCGGATCGTGGTCATCAATTGCGTGAACACGTGCGAAACGACGAGCCCGGCGATCAGCAGGTGCAGCAGGCTCACGTTCTGGTGCACGACGACCCCGTCGAGGATGTTCTGGATGATGAGCGGCGGTATGACGCCCAGCATCTGGATCACGAACGTCGCGAGGAACAGGTGCGCGAGGATCTTCCGGTAAGGGCGCAGATAGCCGATGAAGCGCACCCAGGGCGAGCGTGACTCGACCGGCGCCGCGGCCGGCCCGCTCGCGGTAAACAGCAGGCAGGTGCCGCTCCAGCCGCGCTCGAACGCCTCGACGCTCAGCTTCCTGAAGCCGAGCGCCGGATCGGCGATCCGCACCCACGACTTCGACACGCCGTACACGACGACGTAGTGGTAGCCCTCCCAGTGCACGATGAACGGCAGGTCGAACCCCAGCAGCGCCTCGTACGTGCACTGCACGCCGCGCGTCGCGAAGCCGACCGCCTCGCCGGTGCGCGCGAGGCTGTCGAGCGTCGCGCCCTGGGTCGTCACGTTCGCCAGATCGCGCAGCTTGCCGAGCGTCATCGCGACGCCGTAGTGACGGCAGATCATCGCGAGACACGCGGCCCCGCAATCCATTTCCTCCGCCTGCTCGACCAGCACGAAACGCTTGATCATGCGCTCGCCGAACGCGGCGTCGGCGCCGATGTCGATCTGCAGCGGATGGCGGCGCCGTTCGGCGAGCTTCTTCTGCCGCTGCAGCTCCTGGTCGACGAAGCGGATGCGCTCCTCAAGCACCTCGCGCAATTTCGGGTTGCGCTCGAGCATGAAGTGCACGGTCTTTTCCGGAATGACGAGCAGGCGCGTATCGGTGACGGCGGTGACGGTCGCCGCCTGCTCCTGCCGCAGCAGGCACGCGCGCTCGCCGAAGATCTCGCCTGCGCCGAGCGTCGCGAGCGGATAGTCGTTGCCGTCCTCGCGGCACGAGACGCTGACCTCGCCCTGGCGCACGACGTACAGCCGCAGGTCGCCGCCCGGGCCCTGCCGGACGATCTCCTTGCCGGCCGGCACGCGCTTCACGCCGACGCTCGACACGTATTCCTCGAGCTCGGCGCGCGTCAGCTTGCCGCGCAGGTCGAACAGCCGCGTCACGAAACCGCCGGCCGAGCTGATCGCGACATAGCTCGTCACGAACGCCTGCGCGGCGGGATTGTCGCGCACGATCGGCTCGATCGCGCTGCGCGGGATGCACAGCACCTCGGTCTTCGTCGACGCGCGCACCGACACCTCGTGCCAGTACTCGCGCAGCATCGCCATTTCACCGAACACCTCGCGTTCCTTGCGCACGCCGACGCTGGTTTCCTTGCCGCGCTCGTCGGCGATCAGGCGCACGGACCCGCTGCGCAGCACATACAGGCCCTCGGCGAGGTCGCCGCGATTGCAGACGGTGTCGCCGAACCCATAGGTGCGCACCTGCGCATGGGCGGCCATGCGATCGAGTTCGTCGTGCGAGAAGAGCGACAGCGGCTCCACCGACGCGAGAAACGCCGCGAGCGACGGGGTGCTGGCCGGGGCGGGGGCTTGTGCGTCCATCGATGCGGTTCTCCGTGATCAGCGTGCCTCGATGATGTGTTCCTGCGCGCGCTCGGCGAGCCACTCCTCGCGCAGCAGGCGGCGCACCTCCGACGCGACGTCGGCATCGAGCGCGGCCGGGTGTTTCGCGGTCACCGAGAAGATTTCGAAGAACGCGCCGTCGGGCGCCGCGAACGGCCCGAGCAGATCGCCCACGTGCGCGTTGAACACCTTGGCCTCGATATCCGTCTTCAGCGAGCCGCGCAGCACCTTGCCGATCACGCCGCCGCGCTCGCTCGTGTCGGCGATCGAATGCTCGCGCGCCATGTCGCCGAAGCAGCTCGGGTCGTCCTCGAGGATCGCCATCATCTCGCGCGCCTTGCCTTCCGAATCGAGCACGATGTGGCTGACCTCGATGCTGTCGAACTTCGGCGAATTGAGCTTGAAGTACGCGTCGACGGCCGCATCGCTGCACACCGTGTCGAGCGTCTTTTCCTGGTACAGCGTATCGGTGATGAAGCGCTCGAACTCGTCGAGACTGACGCCGAACACGTCCAGGTAGCGGTTCATGTCCGCGGCGCGGTGCAGCCCGCGCACGCGGCGAAACTGGTCGGCACGCTCCTGGATTTCTTCCGGCGTGACCTGCATGCCCATCTTCCTTGCCGCGATCACCGTCAGCCGGTCGCGAACCTGCTGTTCGACGAGGCCCTCGAACTGCCCGCTGAGCTTCAGCACGCGGATGAAGTCGTCGGTGCCGATCACCTCGTCGTCGATACGCACTATTGCCGTCATCTCGTTCCCCTTGATCCCTGTCAGCGGCGGTTCGCCCTGATGCGCCGCCGGTGCCTCGCCTCACCGCTTGCCTGCGTTCCACTACGCCGTGGGGGCGCCCGTCAGCCCGCGATCTGCCTGAACGGGTCCAGCGCGAACCCGATCAGGCGGCGCTCGCGCACCACGATTTCCGCCGTGGCCGTCATGCCGTAGCGCAGCGGGTAGGTCGTGCCGGCAATCGTGTACGCGTTGCGCACGAGCGCCACCCGGCCCTCGTAGACGGGTTCCTTCGTCTGCGCCTGCGGCTTCGTCGCCGGCGAAATGTATTCGAGCGTGCCGTCGATCACGCCATAGCGTTGATACGGAAACGCATTGAACTTGAGCTTCACGGGCAGGCCCTCGTGAAGGAACGCGCGGTCCTGCTCCGCGATCGCGACCTTCACCACCGGCCGCGCATCCGACGGCGCGATGCTGCCGAGCGGCGTGTTGGCGAGGATCTTGTCGCCGGGCTGCGTCGTGGTCACATCGGTGATCACGCCGGAGACGGGCGCCAGCACGAGCAGGAAATTGTCCTTGTCGATGTTCTCGAAGCGGATCCGCGCGGCGGCATCCGCGGCGAGGCGCGCCGTCTGCACCTGCAGACGCAGCTTCTCTTCGGTGTTCGCGATGTCGCGCACGGTCGCGTCGTACTGGATGCGCAGCCCGGCGAGCGTCTCGCCGCTGCCTTCGAGTTGCGCCTTCGCCTGCGCGAACTCGTGGCTCTGCTGCGCCTCGAGCTGCGTGAGCCGCGCCTGCGCGACGCGGTAGCTGTCCTGGGCCTGCAGGTAGGCGCTGCGCTTCTGTTCCACCTGGCTCTGCGACACGCCGCCGCCGCCCGGCAGCGCGAACAGGCGCGCGTACTTGTCCTGTTCGTCCTTCGCGAGATCGAGTGCGTGGCGGGCGTTGTCGATATTGCTGCGCGCTTCGTCGATCTGCGCGTGCTGCGATTGCGCGAGCTTGCTGGTGCCTTCGGCAATGCGGTTCTGGTGCAGGTGCTCCTCGACCTCGATCTGTTGCTTCAATGCGTCGGCCTTGCGCTCCATCAGCTGCTTCTTGTCCGGAAACTGCTTCCATTCGCGCTCCGCGTCGTCGAGCTTGAGGCGCGCATCGAGCGCGTTGGTCGCCGCCTCGATCGCGCCGCGCGCGTTGATCCGGCCGATCACGTCGTTCTTTTCGACCGGCTGGCCTTCGGCGATGTAGATGTCCACCAGCTCGCCGTCGACGGGCGCGTAGATGCGGCGCACCTCGGACTCCGGCGCGAGCGCGCCCGGCGCCGTCACGATGACGTCGGCGCGGCCGACGAACGACCACAGCAGCGCGCACACGACGAGCCCGACCATCGCGATGATGGTCGCCTGCGTGAGCCGCCACGGCCGCGCCGTCAGGATCGCGATCCCTTCGACGCTGTGATCCTCCAGCGCCTCGCCCAGCGAGCGTGGCGGCTCCGGCGGCGGCGCCTGGCGCGCGCGCTTGAGCAGACTATCGAGCTTCACTGCGCCCTCCCGACGAAGCGAGCCGCTCCAGCGTCGCGACATGGGCGGCGAATTGCGGCGTCGCGAAGCGGAACTGCCTGAGGCGATCCAGTACGGCCGGCCCGTGGCCGGCCCGCGCGTCGCTCTCGAACTGCAGGTACTGCTGCAGGTCCGCCCGCACGGCGTCGAGGCCGCCGAGGCGCGGATAGCGCTGTTCGTCGTCGGCGAGCAGCGCCGGGAGACCGTCGAGCCGGTCGTCGTCGAGCGCCGACGCGATCGCGCGCTGCAGCCGCTCGAGCGCGGCCACGTAGACGGAGTTGTCGCTTTGCAGCCGGCGCAGCTGACTGAGCGCGTCGGCATACAGCACGCCGAACGCGGGAACGTATGACGAAATCCGGTCGAGCAGCCGCTGATGCGTACCTGGGTCGTCGTTCCAGCGGCCGGTCAGGGCCTTGATCGGCGCTTCGTCGCGATAGATGCGGATCGGCGCTTCCGCCCCGCCGCGCCCGGCGACGAACGCCTGCAACTCGCCGATCCACGCGACTTCGTCGACGAGCGGGCGCGCGTCGGCGTTGTGGCGCGCCAGCGTGCGCATGTCCTGCACGACGGCACGGGCGCGGTCGAAGGCGCGCGCGTTCATCGCGGCGATCCAGTCCGGCACTTTGGACCGGACGAGCGCCTCGGTGCCCAGCGCGACGAACGCCGGGTCGTCCGGATGGCTCGCCAGATGGCGGTCGGCGAGTTGCGCCGCCTGCGTGGCGTCGCCGCGCGCCAGCAGCGCGCGCATCTCGCGCAGCGGCGCGTCCTGGAAATACAGCGTCGCGACCAGCAGGCCGAGCGCCGCGAGCAGTGCGCCGCTCCACCCGCCGAGCCGGCGCAGGTTGACGTGCCCGCTGCCGCCGAACGCCTCGCTCAGCTCCGACAGGAAGACTTCGATCCTGCCGCGCCGGCGGCGCGCGTCATGCGCGGTTTCGGCGGCGCCATGCGCGGCGTGCGGGTTGACCTCGTCGTCCGACTGAACGGCCGGCACCGTGCAGAAGATGTCGAGGAACGAATGCGCGGTATCGACGAAGGTGGTCCGGTCGGGGTCCGCGACGGCCGCATGCGCGGCGGCGCCGGGCGACGATGCGGCCGTCACGGTGGAGTCCGGCCCCGGCTCGCGCTGCACCCCGACGCGATAGACGAAATGATCGCCGCCGAACGCGAGCAGCGCGCCGTCGCCGAGCGGCACCGCATGCTCGTCAAGGCGCCGGCCGTCGACGAACGTGCCGTTCGTGCTGCCGAGGTCTTCCACGAAGACCTCGCCGTCCTGCACGTAGATGTGCGCATGACGCCGCGACAGGTAGTTGACCTGATGCGGATACGCGTTCCGGTAGCAGGCGAACGTGTCGTCGGTCTTGCTCACGAGGAACGGGAACGCGGTAATGATGACCGGTTGCAGGCCGAGATCGCCGCGCTCCGGCGCCAGCGTGACGACGGCCGGCCGCGCCGGCCGATGCGTCGCGCGCGGCACGAACGCGGCGCGGTACGCGAGCGCGCCGGCGAAGCGCAGTTCGTCGCCGTCGTGCAGCAGGTGCGGCTTGTCGCCGACCTCGACACCGTTGACGGCCGTACCGTTCTTGCTGCCGAGATCGGCGACGTAGGCCGCGCTGCCTTCGAAGAAAATGCGCGCATGGCGGCGCGACAGGTCGGCCACCAGTTCGGGCCTGGCGGACGCGAACGGCGTGTTGGTGCGCCCGACGGCGAACAGCGCGTGGTCGATCCGGATCTCGCTCAGCTCCGGATGCGAAACCGGCTTGAGCACGATGTCGAACTGCCGGTCGAGCGCGGCGCGTTGCTCGGCAATCGAAGCGGCGTCTGGAACCATGATTCGGCCAACGATCGACATGCGCCCGCCAATGGAGACGCGGCGCAGGCAACGCGACGCGCTTTCGAACCACCTGAGTGAAGCCGCACCGCCAACGCACGTGGCGGCACGATCGTGAAAAAAGTTTAGGCGACGGATGGCGGTAGTCAATCGGCTGGCGCCGATCGCGCGGCCGCGCAGGGCTGGCGTGTTCATTGCAGCGCGTGGCCGGCCGGCTCGCTGCCTGCATTCGAGATTTCGACCGCACGCCAGCCGCCGCCGATCGCCTTGTAGAGCGTGACCGTGTCGCTCAGAATCTGCTGATGATTGGCGAGCAGCGCGAGTTCCGCGGATGCCACCGAACGCTCCGATTCGAGCACCTCGAGTTGCGAGACGAGCCCTTCCTTGAGCTGCGCCTCGACCTGCGCTGCGACGGTGCGCAGACGCGCGCTCTGCTGCTGAAGCTGTATGCGCTGCTGCTTGTGCGCGTCGAGATCGACGAGTGCATTTTCCACCTCCTTGAACGCGGTAAACACGGTCTGCCGGTACTGCTGCTCGGCGACCTTGGTCTGCGCCTCGGTCGTCTTGATGTGCGCGCGCACGCCCGGGTCGAACATCGGCAGGTTGATGCTCGGCAGGAAGCTGAACGTGAAGGCCTTGAAGAGATCGGACAGCGCGAACGCCGCGGTGCCGCCACGCCCGGTCAGGCTGATCGACGGCAGCTGCGCGAGCTTCGCCGCACCCACTTCGTCATACGATTCGAGCACGCGGTACTGCGCGGCGACGACATCCGGCCGGCGCGCCAGCAGTTGCGCGGGCAGCCCCATCGGCACGTCCGGCAGCTTGACGCGCTGCCGGAGATGGCCGGCGGGCATCCTGAATTCGCCGGCCGGCACGCCCAGCAGCGTCGCGAGCGCGTTCTCGGCCGTGTCGCGCTCGCGGTGCAGTTCGATCAGTTCGTTCGCCAGCCCGTTGATCTCCGCGCTCTGCCGCAGCACTTCGGTCTGCGGCGCGATGCCGTTCGCCAGCATCGACTGGTAGATCGCGAGGATCTTCCGGTTCTTGTCGAGCGTGCGCTGTTCCTGCTCGATCTGGTCGTCGAACTGGAGGATCCGGAAATACGTGCTCGACACGTCGGCGACGAGCGTCAGGTAGCCGGCGCGCCAGTCGGCCTCGGTCGCGCGGTATTCGGCCTTCTGCGCCTGCACGCCTTTCTCGACCTTGCCCCAGATGTCGATCTCCCAGTTCACCTGGCTGCCGAGGTTGTAGGACTTCGACAGCGTCTGATGCGTGTTCTTCTCGAAGTCCACGCCCGCGCCGAGGTCGGCGCTCGGCAGCGCGCCCGCCTGGACTTCGCCGACTTGCGCACCGGCCACGCCGATGCGCGCCGCCAGCACCTTGATATCGACGTTGCCCGCGATGGCCTTGTCGATGAGCGCGTCGAGCGTCGGATCGTCGAAGCTCTTCCACCACTCGGCGTTGACCGTGTCCGACGCGGATACCGGCCCGTGCGCATGCGCCCAGGTGGTCTTTGCCGGCATCTCGGGGCGCTGGTAGACGGGCACGTTCAGGTCCATGCAGCCGGACAGCAACGCCGCGCATGCGCCGGCGGAACCGGCGATGCGGGCCAGCGAACGCATGAAGCCGCGGCAGTTGCGCGTGGCAGTCGGCGACAGGCAGGTGTTCACGATCGACTCCTTGGGCGGAACGCGGCGACGATGCGGGATCGGCGGAAGTGTTGGTGTCGATGCAGCAGCGTGGCACGCTCGCGTCTCGTCTTGCATGGGGCGTGCCAACCGCTCGCGGGGGCGGCGGCAATCGTGCCGGCAGGCTTGCCGGCGCGGGTCCGGGTCACGAAGACGGGAATTGGAGCGACGTGCGCGCGGCACCCGGATCAACGGTGCGTGACGGGGCGTCGCAGACAGTTCGGGCTCGGGATGTCGGGTGTGCGCCGACACTTGGCGCATCGGGCGGCCGCGTCGCCGTCCGGCGCCCGCCTGCTCACCTGCTCGCGTGAGCGTGAGCGCGCGTACGTCAGCGGTCGCCGATCGGCGTGCGCGACGTCACTTCACGTAGATCGTGATTTTCTTCGAATAGACGGGGGGATTGTGCGGCACGTGGTTGGCGTCGCCCATCAGGAGCTGCAGCGTGTGCTTGCCCGGCGGAAGCTCCAGCGTGGTCTCGGTCTCGCCCGCGCCGAAATGCAGGTGATTGCGGTCGGACGGAATCGGCTGGTCCATCGGCGGCAGGTCCGTATCGACCAGCAGGTGATGGTGGCCCGTGTTCGGAAACTGCACGTGCGACGGCGCGACACCCATGTCGCGCAAGCCGAACCACACGCGGAACGGACGTCCGGCCGGCATCACCTGGCCATCGTTGGGCCAGCCGATGTAGACGACGGCCTTCGGGGGATGCGTGCCGGTCTCTGCGGTCGCCGCCCCCGTCCATAGCAGCGTCACGGCAACGGCGAAGAGGATGAGTTTGTTCATGGCGGCAATTCCCGGTTCGTGCGGCAGGCGCGGCATGGCGCGCTACTTGACCGTGATCGTGATCTTCTTCGAGTACACCGGCGGATCGTGCGGCACGTGGTCGTGGTCGCCCATCAGCAGCTGCAGCGTGTGCTTGCCGGGTGGCAGCTCGATGCGCGCCTCGGTTTGACCGGCACCGTAATGGAGGTGATTCCGGTCCGACGGTATCGGCTGGTCCAGCGGCGGGAGATCGGTATCGATGAGCAGATGATGGTGGCCCACGTTGGGCCGCTCGATGCCTTTCGGGCAGATGCCCATGTTGCGCAGGCCCATGCGCACCCAGAACTTGCCGCCCGTGATCGTTGCGCCGTCGGACGGCCAGATGATGTAGGCCTCGGCGCCGGGCGGCGAAGTCGTACGCCCGGCGGCGAACGCGATCCTCGGCGCCAGGACGGTGGCGGCCAAAGCCAACAAGGTAGCCCTTCTTCGCATCGTGTTGCTCCTCGCGTGGATGGCGGCGCGCGGCGTCGGACAGTGGAGCGTGTCTAACAGCTTAGGACGTAATCGACAGGAAGGCACATAACGATGTTCCCGGGTAACGGGCCGGCCGCGATGCGCGGATCCGTATGTCCGTTTTTTGCAAGACCCGCGGGTGGATCCGGTGATCGCCGCCAGGCGCACGTGCTATCTTGAATGTGTCCCGGCCGCGCCCGTGCCTGCCGCAAGCCGGCATTGCGCTCGCCGCGACCGAACACCCGGCAATGGCTGCGCTCCGCCTTCGGCATCGGGTCCGACGGCGCACCCTGGGGGGCTCAACATGTGGCGAATACTCCTGCCCGCATGCCTGCTTGCGTCGATCTCGGTGGCATCGAGCACGTGCTCCGGCGAGGACATGCATGTTTTTCCCGCACCGCCGTCGGCGTCCGCGCGCGCCCCGTCAGCCGAACCGCGGCGCGTCGCGCTCGTGATCGGCAACGGCGCCTATCGCGGTCATCCGCTCGCCAATCCCGTCCATGACGCCGATGCAATGAGCGACGCGCTGCGCGCGCTCGGCTTCGACGTCATCACGTTGCGCAACGCGACCCGGCAGCAAATGCTCGACGGGCTTGCCGCGTTCGAACGCCACGGCGCGGCCGGCGGCACCGGGCTGGTCTATTTCGCGGGCCACGGCGCCAGCGTCGGCGCAACGACATGGCTCGCGCCGGTCGATGCCGACGTCGGCGCGCCGGCCGGCCTGTCGCGAACGGGTATCGACCTGCAAACCGTCTTCGACGCGACGTCGCGGCCGCGCGGCGACCGGATTGATCTGATCATTCTGGATTCCTGTCTGATCGCGCCTCCCGGTGCCGGCCACGTGGCGGCCCGCAAGCCGCCGCCGCACACGCTCGTCGCATACGCGGCAGCGCCCGGGGCAGGCGCCGCCGACGGTACGGCGCACGGTGTCTACACGGCAGCGCTGCTGCAGACGCTCGCGGTGCCGGGGCTCGGTATCGCACAGGTCTTCGACCGTGCCGGCGCGATGGTCGAACGCGCCACCGGGCATCGGCAGACGCCGTGGATCGCGTCGTCCCTGTCCGGTGCGGCGGCGACGTTGGCATTCACCGGGGCACGTCGCGCAGGAACCGCCGGGGCGCATGACGGCGGCGGCACGGCGCAACGATCCGACGTGCTGGCGGACGTCGGCGTCGTGGCGCTCGATAGCCGCGGCGTGATGCCGAAAGACAGCGCCGAACAGTACGAAATCACGTTCTGGGAGTCGATCAAGGACAGCAAGGAGGCGGGCGACTACGAAGCCTATCTGAAGACCTACCCGAACGGCCGCTTCGCGCAGTTGGCGCAGGCTCGTCTCGCGCGACTGCGCGCGGCCGCGCCCAAGGCGCCAGCGGCGTCCGCGCCCGCGCAGACGGCGAGCGCCGCGCCGGCCCCCGCCGCCGTTACGGCTCCGGCTCCGGCTCCGGCTCCTGCGCCGGCGCAGCCCGCGCACACGTCCGGCTCGACGCCGAAAGCGCCGCCGCCCGCTGCCGCGGCGGCCCCGTCGGCACCGCCGCAGAAAGGCGGCGCGACGACCGCCAATGAAATCCACGATTGCCCTGCCTGCCCCGCCATGCTGGCGGTCAGTCCGGGGGCTTTCACGATGGGCAGCAATTCGGGCGATCCGTCGGAAAAGCCTGCGCATCGCGTGACGCTCGATCACGCCTTTGCGCTGGCGAAGTACGGCGTGACGGTTGCGCAGTGGAACGCGTGCCGCGATGCAGGCGCCTGCCCGCGCCTGCCCAACGACAGCAACACGGCGGCGAACGCGCCGGTGCGCGACCTGAGCTGGGACGATGCGCAACTGTACGTCAAGTGGCTGTCGAAAATCAGCGGCAAGTCTTACCGGCTGCCGACCGAGGCCGAATGGGAATTCGCGGCCCGTGGCGGCACCGCGACGCGCTACTGGTGGGGCAACGAGATGCGCCCGGGCAACGCCAACTGCAAGGACTGCGGTCAGCCGTGGCATGCCGACGCACCGGACAACGTCGGCTCGTTCGCGGCCAATCCGCTCGGCTTCTACGACATGGGTGGCAGCGTATGGGAATGGGTCAGCGATTGCTGGCACAACTCGTACAGGAATGCGCCTGCCGACGGCCGCTCATGGGACGAGCCGAATTGCCAGGTCCGCGTCATCCGCGGCGGCTCGTGGCGGGATGGTGCAGGCTACATGCCCGTTTCGACACGCTTCAAGTACGACAGCAGCGTACGTTATTCGGCAAACGGGTTTCGCGTGGCGCGGGACATGAAGTAGGCGGATCTCGGCGCGAGAACGGCCGGCCGCCGCGTGCCGGTCATGCAGATCGATTCGGCCGCCCGGGTTCACGAATCGGCGTGCGAGGAACCGATCCGAAACACCGAGACAGTCGCCTCCAGCTGCCCCGCCTGCTCCCTCAGCGACAGCGCGGCCGCCGACGCCTGCTGAACCAGCGCCGCGTTCTGCTGAGTGACCTGATCCATTTGCGTCACCGCCTGATTCACCTGTTCGATGCCCCTGGACTGCTCGTCGGACGCGGCGGCAATCTCGCCCATCAGCACCTGCACCCGTTGCACCGACGTCAGGATCTCCGACATCGTCCCGGTCGCGCGATCGACCTGTCGCGCACCGGTCTCGACGCGTCTCAGCGAATCCGTAATGAGTTCCTTGATCTCCCGCGACGCCGTGGCGCTGCGCTGGGCGAGCGAGCGCACTTCGCCTGCGACGACCGCGAATCCGCGCCCCTGCTCGCCAGCCCGCGCTGCTTCGACCGCCGCATTCAGCGACAGGATGTTGGTCTGGAATGCAATGCCTTCGATGACGGAGATGATTTCGGCGATCTTGCCAGACGCTTCCGACAGGCCGCGCATCGTGTTCACGACTTCCTGCGCCGCCTGATTGCCCTCTTCGGTCAGCTGCGCCGCGCCTTGCACCACCTGATTCGCCTGCTTCGCGTTCTCGGCATTCTGGCGAACCGTCGAAGTCAGTTGTTCCATCGAGGCGGCCGTTTCTTCCAGCGACGCGGCCTGCTCTTCGGTCCGTTGCGACAGGTCCATGTTGCCGGCCGTGATCTCGCGCGCGGCCGTCTCGATCGAGTGCGCGCCATCCTGCACCACGCGAATCGTCTGCAGCAGCTTGTGTTGCATCGCCTGCAGTCCGGTCATCAGTTGCCCCATCTCGTCGGTCGAATGGACGTCGATCCGCGTCGTCAGGTCGCCGCCGGCAATCGAGCTGAAATGATCGAGTGCGTGCGCGAGCGGCGCACCGATCGCGCGCTGAAGCGACCACCACGTGAGTACGGCTGCGCCGAGCGTGACCAGAATGCCGGCGATCGCGATCCCGACGAACCAGTGGAAACGCGCCTGCGCGGCATCGAACGTCACGCGCGAGGCCGTCATCTGGATCCGGCCGAGCGCGTCCATCGCGTCGGAGACGTCGATGAACAGCGACGGCGGAATGTGCCGCCAGACGTCGGGGATTTTCGCGGGATCGTGCGCGGCAATGGCGCTGAACATCGGTTCGAGGCCGTTCTCGACGAGCGCGTTGAACTTCGTGTTCGCGTCGGCCGCGAGGCGTGCTTCTTCCGGGCCGGAGAGCCGCAGCGCGCGATACGCGTCCCACGCCTTTTTCGACGCGGCGAGCAGTTCGCGGGACGACGCGGTTTCCTGCGGCACGTCGGGGCCGTCCGGATCGAGCGCGATGCGATACAGCCATAGACGGGTTCTCGACAGCGCGACATTCGCTTGCCCCAGCGCCTCCGATGATGCGAGCCGTTCGGAATAAAGCGTCCTCACGTCGTCGTTGCTGATCGCCACGCCAATCACACCGATGATGCCGCCGATGACGAGCAGTACGCCGAGAAAACCCATCGCCAGCGCCAGCCGGGCGCGAATGCTGAAATTCCTGATCATGATGAGGGAAGCGTTGAGCACGAAGCCGTTGCATGCGACGCATGCGTGTCAAGCCGATCGAAGGCGGCACGTGCGAGACCGATGCCTCGATAACGACCTGAGCGGCGCGTGAATTAGTGCGAAATCGACAAGGAACGCTTCCGGAAACGATGCGTTATGCGCCGAATTTCGGCGTGGTAGGTGAATCGCCGCCCGTCCGGCGTGTGCGGCCGCTTCGTCTGCGAACCGTCGTGAATGAAGCCCCCACCGGCCGCCCGCGAAACCCGCCGCATGGCTTCATGCGAAACCGTGCCGTCACGCCATGCGTACTATCTCGTCGCGCGTCACGAGATGACCGAGGCGCCGCTCGTGACCGCGTTCACGGCGTGGCTGCGCGCGCGCGTCGCGTGATGCGCGCACGTGTTTGCAGCGAGGCGGGAAGTCAGGAAACGAGACTCGCGAAATCGTCCCACACCATCACGATGTTCCGCGATCGCCAGATCGGCCCCGCATCGACGTACTCGCCGGCCAGCCGGCCGTTCAACGACGCGTAAAAGGCGATCGCGGCGTCGTTTCCCTTGACGACGCTCAACGCCGCGCCCCGGTACCGCATCGTTTGCAGATGCGTTGCGAGCCGGGCGAGCAGCGTGCGGCCGATGCCGCGACGCTTGAACCCGGGATCGACGTACAGGAACTTGATCTCGCCACGGCCGCCGAAGATCGGCTCCGACGGCGCGCCGGCCGCGCCGATGCCGACGATCGTGCCGTCGGTTTCCGCCACGAGCACCAATTGGTCGCGCTCGTTCGACGCCAGCTTTTCCCGCCATGTCCTGCCGCGATGGCGCTCGTCGAGGACGGCGTGCGCCTGCGCCGGCGCGAGATCGCGATAGGTATGCCGCCAGACCTTGACGTGAAAATCGGCGATCGCCTGCGCATCGTCGAGGTGGGCGGTCCTGACGGATATTACGGACATGGAAGACTCTCTCGGCTGGCTTGGCACACGCGGGCGCGGCGCACGAGCCGGATTGTCGACGATCGGGGCGACCGTGTCAGCACCGTCGCGAATCAGCGCGCAACCGCTTCCGTGTTCCGGACGCTGCCCAGAAACCGCGTCAGCTCCACCGTCTGCGGCCGCTCGAAAATCTCTTCGGCCGTCCCGCTCTCCCACACCCTGCCCTGGTGCATGAACACGATCCGGTCGCTCACCGCACGCGCGAAGTTCATCTCGTGCGTGACCATGATCAGCGTCATGTCCTCGCGCGCAAGCTGCGCGACGACGCCCAGCACCTCGCCGACGAGTTCGGGGTCGAGCGCGGACGTGATTTCGTCGCACAGCAGCACGCTCGGCTTCATCGCGAGCGCACGCGCGATCGCGACGCGCTGCTGCTGGCCGCCCGACAGCTGTTCCGGAAACGCGTCGAACTTGTCGCCGAGGCCGACGCGCTCGAGCATCAGTTCCGCGATCGCGCGCGCCTGCTGGCGATGCGACTTTTTCACGACCGACTGCGCGAGCATCACGTTCTGCCCGGCGCTCAGGTGCGGAAACAGGTTGTACTGCTGGAACACCATGCCGACCTTCAGCCGCAGCGCACGCAGGTCCGCGTGCCGCGCATCGACGCGTTCGCCGTCGATCGAGATCGTGCCCGCGTCGATGCTCTCGAGTCCGTTGAGCGTGCGCAGCAGCGTGCTCTTGCCCGAGCCGCTGCGGCCGATGATCGAGACGACCTGCCCGCGCTCGACGGAGAAATCGATGCCCTTGAGCACATGATGGGTGCCGAAGTTCTTTTCGAGACCACGGGTTTCAACGAGCGGCATGCCATCTCCTTTGCAACGTGCGCGCATAACGGGTAAGCGGATAACAGAGCGCGAAATAGATCAGCGCGACGAGGCCGTACACGACGAACGGCCGGAACGTCGCGTTCGAGATCGCGATGCCGACCTTCGTCAGCTCGGTGAAGCCGATGATCGACACGAGTGCCGTATCCTTCACGGCCTGCACGCCGAAGCCGACCGTCGGTGCGATCGCGATGCGCGCGGCCTGCGGCAGGATCACGTGACGCAACTGCTCGACGTAGCTCATGGCCAGGCTCGCCGACGCCTCCCACTGCCCTTTCGGCACCGCCTCGACGCAGCCGCGCCAGATTTCGGCGAGATACGCGCTGGTGAAGAACGTGAGCCCCGCGGTGGCCGCGATCCACGGCGGCACGTCGAGCCCGACGAGCGGCAGGCCGAAGAACACGATGAACAGTTGCATCAGCAACGGCGTGCCCTGGAATATCTCGATGTACAGCTTCGCGACGCCGCGCAGCAGCGTCGAGCTCGACACGCGCATCACGAGCAGCCCGAGGCCGACGAGGCCGCCGGACAGGAACGACACGATCGACAGCACGATCGTCCAGCGGGCCGCGAGCAGCAGGTTCGCGAGAATCTGCCCGAACGTGAAGTCGATCATCGCGCACCTCGCACACGGCGGGAGAACAGGCGGCGCCCCATCGAGCCCAGCGTGGCACGCAGCAGCAGCGCCATCGCCAGATACGCGAGCGCGATGACGAAGTACGTCTCGAACGCACGGAAGTTGCGCGACTGAATGTAGCCGGCCGCATAGGTCAGGTCGGCCACCGAGATCTGCGACACGACCGCCGAGCCGAGCATCGTGATCACGATCTGGCTCGACAGCGCCGGAAACACCTTGGCGAGCGCCTGCGGCAGCACGACGTGGCGCAGCATCTGCGCGCGCGACATCGCAAGCGCGGACGCCGCCTCCAGATGTCCTTTCGGAACGGCGGCGACGCCCGCGCGCACGATCTCGACCGAATACGCGCCGAGATTGAGCGTCATCGCGAGGATCGCGGCCGTGTATTCGTCGATGTGCACGCCGAGCGCGGGCAAGCCGAAGAAGATGAAGAACAGCTGGACGACGAACGGCGTGTTGCGGATCGCCTCGACGTACGCGCCGATCAGCGGGCGCAGCCGCACGGCCGCGCGCGCGTCGGCACTGTACGCGGCCGCGCCGAGCACGCCGAGCGCGACGCCGAGTACGGTCGCGACCGCGGTGAGCGCGAGCGTGATCGCCGCGCCGCTCGCGAACACGCCGGCGTATTCGGCAAGCTCGCCGAATTGAAGCTGGTAGCTCATGACGATTGAGTAAAGTCGGGTTCGGACAACGACACCCGCCGCGCCGGCGGTGCCGGCCGCGGCGATGTATCAGGCGACACTGCGATTCGTCACAGTCCGGCCGGCAACGGCTGGCCGAGCCACTTCTTCGACATCGCGCCCAGCGTGCCGTCCTGCTTCGCATGGGCGATCGTGTCGTCGATCTTTGCGAGCAGGCGCGGTTCGTTCTTGTTGACGCCGACGAAGCACGGCGAATTCTTGATCACGAACTTGACCTCGGGCCGGCGCGGCGGATTCTTCGCGAGAATCGCCGCCGCGACGATGTTGCCGGCCGCGATCAGCTGCACCTGCCCCGACAGGAACGCCTGGATCGTCGCGTTGTTGTCCTCGAAGCGCTTGATCGTCGCGTTCGGTGCGAGCTGCGACAGCGCGATCTCCTCGAGCGCGCCGCGGGTGGCGCCGACCGTCTTGCCGGTCAGGTCGGCGGGCGCGCTCACCTTCACGTCGGCCGGCCCGAACACGCCCTGGAAATACGGTGCGTACGCGCTCGAGAAGTCGATGACCTTCTCGCGCTCCGGCGTCTTGCCGAGCGACGAGATCACCATGTCGACCTTGTTGGTCGTCAGGTACGGAATCCGGTTCGCACTGTTCACGGGCACCAGCTTCAGCTTCACGCCGAGCGACTTGGCGAGGAGTTCGGCCATGTCGATGTCGTAGCCCTGCGGCTGCATGTCCGTGCCGACCGAGCCGAACGGCGGATAGTCTTCGGGCACCGCGACGCGCAGCGCGCCGTTTTTCGCGATGGTGTCGAGCGCGTCGGCATGCGCCGGCGCAGCGGCGAACAGCGCCATCACGGGGGCGGCGATCAGCGCAGCCAGCCAGGTGCGTCGGGGGAACGGTCGAGTCGTCGGGCTCACGGTGAATCTTCCTTGTCTGGTATGTCGTCGGGCAGCGCGCAACCGTTGCGCGGCCGCGGGTACTCCAGCAAAAACCGGGCCACCGCCGTGAAACGCTTGCCTTAGCGGCAGTCGACGGAAATTCCGGCGCACCGCATTCCTCATTTTGGTGCATGAGCCGGCAGCGGCGGCAGCGGTTGCCCCCGCAGTGCGCGCCGGCGCACCAAATTACCTAACTGGTTCACCCCGCGAATCGGAAGTCCGTGCATTGGGCGCACGCCGGCACCGGTACATCGATCCGGGGCGCGCGGAATGAGGACATCGAAACGAAGTTCGAATTCACGCGATGCACGGCATCGCCGACGCCGTGCAGGTTGCTCGCTTTTCGCTGCGAGGCGTCATGGCCGAGGCCCATATGCACGGATTCGAACAGGCCCGGTCCAAATTTGCATTCTGTTTGTGGTGGGAATTACAGCTGAATACGTTCGCGACGTACCGTGCCTTTCGCCGCACTCGGCGAATCGCAACCAGGACGGGTGCGCTTGATTCCGCGCCCCGATCCGCCGGTACCGGTGGTTCCGGGTCGCCTCGCGATCGGGATGAATCCAATCACATCCGCGCGCGAGGATACCGTCATGGCATCGATTCCCGAACCGTCGACAACCGGCGAAACCGACAAACGCAGCTGGCTCGAATCGCACGAAGCCGGCTACCACAAGACCCTCGGCAATCGACAGGTGCAGATGATCGCGATCGGCGGGGCGATCGGCACCGGTCTGTTCCTCGGCGCGGGCGGCCGTCTGCAGGCCGCCGGACCGTCGCAAGTGGTCCGCCGAGATGGAGTTCTGGTTCGCGCTGATCAAGGTCGCGGCGATCGTGCTGTTTCTCGTGATCGGCTCGGTGATCCTCGGGGGCGTGCAGGTCGCCGGCCACGACACCGGCATGCATCTGATCACCGACCACGGCGGCTTCTTTCCGCACGGCATGATGCCGGCGCTGGTGCTGGTGCAGGGCGTGGTGTTCGCGTTCGCGGGCGTCGAGCTGGTCGGCACGGCCGCCGGCGAATGCAAGGACGCGCGCAAGGTGCTGCCGCGCGCGATCAACAACGTGATCTGGCGCATCGCGATCTTCTACGTCGCGTCGGTGGTGCTGCTGGTCTGTCTGCTGCCGTGGAGCGCGTACAAGGCTGGCCAGAGTCCGTTCGTCACGTTCTTCGGCGCGCTCGGCGTGCTGCTCAACTATCTCGTGCCGTCGAGCGTGTTCGAGATCGTGCTGAACATCGCGTCGCTCGGCATCATCAGCACGTGGGGCTTCATCGTCGTGTGCCAGATGAAGTTCCGCGCGGCGGTCAGGCGCGGCGAAGTGGACGACGTGCCGTTCAGGATGCCGGGCGCGCCCGTCACGTCGTGGCTCACGCTGCTGTTCCTGCTCGGCGTGCTGGTGCTGATGGCGTTCGACTACCCGAACGGGACGTGGACGATCGCGTCGATCCCGCTGGTCGCACTGCTGCTCGTGGGCGGCTGGAAGTGGTTGAGCAGCCGCGCGCACCGTGCGTCGCTGAAGCCGACGATTCCGTCGGTCACGCTCACGCAGAACGTGCTCGAGAAGGGCAACGACTGAAACCGCGCGCAACGACGGGGGCGGTATCCGGCCCGGGCCCGGCGAAAGCCGCCGCCGGCTCATATCACATGCGCGCTCGAGTCGGCGATCGTTGCCGGCAAATCATCGTGAGCGTAGCCCCCGACGCTCGCATGCATGGCATCAATGATGCGTATACAAATGAGGCGCCGCGGCATGACTCTGGATCACGCCCCCCGAGTCGCCCGCTGCGTTGTATGCAGGCCCATAGCCCGACGTATCGGCCTGCGGGGCCGATGCGGTCGCCTGGATGCGCGCCTCGGCCCGCTGGATCGATTGCGGATAGTGAATGTCCTTTCGGGCCGGGTTGTAACCGGCCTGCTCGGCCTGCGTGATCTGCGCGCGGACTTCCGCCCGGGTCAGGCCGTTGCTCGATTGAGCGGCCGCTGCGAATGCGGGGATGATGGCCGCCGCCAGCATGATGGTACGGATAGCGAATTTCATGATCTCGACCTCCAGTGAACAGGGTCGGCATCCGAGAACATCTCTTCTGCCGTAAGAACAGCATGCGCCGTTCAGCTGAAGGCAATGTTAACTGCGCGTCTTCGAACGCCTCGCCCGCGAAAGACAGGGGCGGACCCGGAATCGCCGCGGCGGTCAGGCCGACGACGGCAACCTCACGCGCACGCCGAACCCGTTGCCGTTCAACCCGTCGACGTACGTCAGACTCCCGCCGAGTTTGGCCACGATGCGCGCGACGATGGACAGCCCCAGGCCACTGCCGCTTTCGTCGTGATCGGCGCCGCGAAAGAAGCGATCCTGCAGTCGGGACAGATCCTCACCCGAGACGCCCGGTCCGTCGTCTCGTACCTGAAGGCTGATCGCGCCGGCATCCTGCCACGATGCGATTTCGACGCGCCCCTGTTCGCGACCGTACTTGATCGCGTTATCGACGAGATTGTCGAGCAGGACGCGCACCAGCGTCGACGGGACATGTGCGACAACCGGACCGTCGACGCGTGAAATCAGTGAGATCCGCTTGCGACACGCGCGCGCCTGATGGTCGTCGATGCAGGTCTGCACCACGCGTGCGAGATCGACCTCCTCGCCGCGCATCGGTACGGTCTCGTCAAGTCGCGCCAGTGCAAGCAGCTGGTCTGCCAGATGCGTGCTTCGGTCCACGCCCTCGACGACCCGTTGCATCGCGCGCCGCTGCCGGTCCGGATCGCGTGCGGTCAGCGCGACTTGCGCTTGCACCTTGAGTGCGGCGAGCGGGGTCTTGAGCTCGTGTGCGGCATCGCTGGTGAATGCGCGCTCGCGATCGAGCGAGCCGCGCAGACGTTGCAGCAACGTGTTCAGTGCGGCAACCAGCGGCCGCACTTCGTCGGGAATGCCCTTCGTGCCGATTGCGTCGAGGTTGTCGGGCGAACGTGCATCGATTGCCTCGGACAGCGTCCGCAGCGGCGTCAGGCTGCGTCCGATCGCCAGCCAGATCAGCACGGCCAGCACGGGCAACGCGAAGGCGAGCGGCCGGGCGACCCGGCGCGCGACCTCCGCGGACAAGTCGGAACGCTGCGTGCGTTGCTCGAAGATCCGCACGGTACGGCCGCGCGCGGCATCGGTCAGCACGTACGCGTGCCACTTCGGATTGCCGAACCGGATCGGGCTCGATGCGGCGGCGGGAAACACCGGCAGATCGAGCGCGTCAAGCCCCGGGCTGGCGGCCAGGATGCGTCCGCCCGCGTCCCTGATCTGATACAGCATGCGCGGTGATGCGTCGTTGTCGCCATCGTTGTCTTCCCCCGAGCCGAGGACGATATCCGCGAAGACCGGCAGGTCGGACGCATCGAGCGCGACGAACGCCCGTGCGATCTGCTCGATGCGGGTTTCGTCCCACTCCTCCGCTTCGTGAATCGCCTGGCGATAGCTCGACACCAGCGAATAGGCCCACACCACCACGACACCCGACAGCACCAGCAAGGTCAGCCGTTGCCGGATCGAGCGCATCACGACGCTTTCTCCACCACGTAGCCGACACCTCGAATCGTGCGGATCAATTCGGCCCCCAGTTTCTTGCGCAGATTCGACACATGCACTTCGATCGCATTGCTTTCGATTTCTTCGTTCCAGCCATAGAGGCTGTCCTGGAGCTGCGTGCGCGAGAGCGGACGGCCCTGATTCGCCAGCAATTCGACCAGCAACGCGCATTCGCGCGACGTCAGCGCAATCCGTTCGGTGCCGCGCGTCACCGTCATCAGCGCGGGATCGACCGACAGGTCGCCGTATTCGATCGTCTCGGTGCCGCGGCCCTGCGAGCGCCGCACGAGCGCACGGCATCGGGCGATCAATTCGGTCAGGTCGAACGGCTTGCCGATGTAGTCGTCGGCGCCCGCGCTCAGGCCGCTCACGCGATCGGCGACGGTGTCGCGCGCGGTCATGACGAGCACCGGCGTATGGTCGCGGCGCTTGCGAAGCCAGTCGAGCACTTCAACGCCCGACATGCGGGGCAGGCCGAGATCGAGCACGACGAGGTCATACGGCGTGGTTTCGAGCGCGAGCCGTGCATGCCTGCCGTCGTGCGCCCAGTCGACCGTCATGCCGGCCTCGATCAGGCCATCCTCCACCCCGCTGCCGATCAGCTTGTCGTCTTCCACGAGTAACACCCGCATGGTGTCGCGTTCCTTTTGGTGCGGACATGGCGTCCATGGGCGCACGATAACCGCAGGCACCGGCCGGCATCAAGCACGGCGCGGAAAAATCCGGTCCTTAAGAATCCGTTAACGTCGGCGCCCTATGGTCGCGGTCACCGACACCCGCAATCGAATCGACGACCATGAACAGGCTACCGTTCCGACTCCGTTTTTGCGCAACGCTGGGCGCGCTGCTGTTCGTGGCTGCCGCGCCGGCGTCCGCAGGTGAGATCAAGACGCTGATGCGAGACATGAAGCACGCGATGCAGGGTGCCATGAACAGCCGGACGATTCCGGAAATGAACGGCTACGTGGCCCGGCTCGAAAGCGATGCGCAGCAGGCGAGCCGCCAGCGGTATCGCAATGACCAGCCGACCTACGATGAAGGCATGCGCACGTTGCACGACGAATTGACCGAAGTCGATCGTGCCATCCAGGCCAATGATCTGCCGGCCGCCAAACAGGCGTTACGGCGAATCGACGGATCGAAAAAGCACTATCACGACCTGCTCGGATAACCCGGGCCGGACACGCTTTCGCCATTGAACAGGCATTCCCGCCATGAAAACCATAACCCGCTACCCCCTGTCGATCAGTTTGCTGCACTGGCTGCTCGCCGCCGCGCTGATCGGCAATCTGATCGTCGGCTTGTTGCTGGACGACAATGAAGACCTCGTCGGCCTGCACAAATCGATCGGCATCGCGATTCTCGGATTCGTGGCGGTTCGCATCGCGAATCGGTTACGCATGGGACGCAGGCTCCCGCTGTCGGTCAATCCGGCAGGCACGCTCAATCATTTTGCGGAACGCAGCGTTCATGGGCTGCTCTATGTGCTGATGCTCGCCATTCCCGTCCTCGGGTGGATGAAGACCAATGCGGCCGGCCACACGGCCAGCTGCTTCGGGCTCTTCTCGCTGCCGACCCTGGTGCCCAGGAGTCGCGAGCTGTCGCACTGGCTGGGAGAACTGCACGCGCTGACGGCTTACGGGCTGGCCGCGCTGGTGGGCCTGCACGTGCTCGGCGCGGTGGCGCACAAGCTGTTCAAGTCGGAGAACGTGTTGCCGCGCATTCTGCCGTTGCCGACGCGTGTCGTTCGGCAGAGGGCTCCATCCGGTGACCGGAATTGAGCGTCGGGCACGGCGTCGCGCGGAGTGCTACCGGGGCTACCGGGCGACGCCATCAAGTCGGACAAATGGCGCGTGGGTGCGGCAGGCCATGAGGTCGCGGAAGCGGGCTCCGTGATCGGACCGGAAAGGAACCGCGACGAAGACAAGACGAAGACAAACGCGCTTGACGAAAGTCAAACCCGTGAAGCAGGCACGTGCAAAAAATTGCGTATGCAGGATCGCCGATTGCCACCGGGAGACATTCATGAGCGCCAGCACTTCGACCTTCCAGGCGGCACCCGCGCTCCAGCGGGTGCTGATCGCCATCGACGGTTCCACCGCATCCGATCAGGCGCTGGCGTATGCCAGGGCGTTCGTTCCACCGAATGCATCGGTACGCATCGTCAGCGTTGCGGATAGTCCGCGCACACTCGTCCCGCGCGGGTCGAGATCCGCGGCGTTTCTCGAATCGGCCCGCGACGAATTGCTGCGAGACGCATCCGACGTGCTGTCGCGCGCCCGAAGCGCAATGGCGCGCGACGACATCGCGCTCGACACGGAAGTCGTCGACCTGTCCACGCACGGCGGGGATATCGCGCATGCGCTGGCCGACAGTGCGCAAGCCTGGCAGGCCGAACTCGTGATCGTCGGGGCACGCCAGCATCATGGCCTGCGCGCGTGGATCGAAGGAACGGTTTCCGGCCCGCTCGGCGCGCTCGTCGGCTGCCCGCTGCTCATCGTGCCGGAAGGTTTCGGGTCGGTGGCCGAGCGCCTGCCGCGGCGGATGCTGTTCGCCGTCGACGGAAGCCCGATTGCGCTTCACGCATTGCGAACGGGATTGAAATTCTCGTGGCCCGACACCGAATTCCGGGCCATATACGTGCTCGATCGCGCCACGCAGCTGGGTGATTTCGTCCCCGTCGAGACGCTGGAAAAGGCGTTGCTTGGCGAAGGCAATCACGCACTGCAAAAAGCCATGGCCCTGCTCGACGGCATCCCCGCCGAGCGCTCGCAGTCGCAGCTGATCGAAACGGATCGAACGGGCGAAGACGTGCCTCACCTGATCGTGCACGACGCGATCGCATGGAATGCGGACTTGATCGTCATGGGCACCCATGGGCGGCGCGGCGCCACGCGCTGGCTGGTCGGCAGCGTGGCCGGACGCGTTGCGCGCATCACGAAAACGCCGGTCCTGCTCGTGAGTGCGCCGCGTGCATGACGCGCTTCGTCGTCACGCATCCGCTCCGACGGCGTGGAACAGTTCCTCCTCCTGAGCGCAATGCAGGCGTACGATCGCTTCCAGCCCGTACAGCAGGCGTTGTATCGCCTGCACCTGCATGGCGTTCGTCCCGTCGCCCGGCAGGTCCGCGACCATCTGCCGGAGCGATCGAACCATCTTGAAGATCTCCCGGTGCGCGCTGCTCATCGCCGCCAGCGGGTCCTCGCCACCGAGCATCGGCGCGAGGCGCGCGTAGACGTCCCGATCGTCGGCGCGTTCGTGCGGCAGCAGCCGTTCGTCGAGCGAGTCGATCAGGCGGACGAGCTCGCCGGCGATGGCGGCCCCGGACAGGTGCGGCAGGCGATCCGCGAGATCCCTGATCTGGTCCAGCAACGGTGACAATGCCGTGTGCTCGCGCTTGAGTTGCTCGACGTCGACATCCGCGAGCCGGGCGTCCGTCAGCCTCGGGCGAACCAGCAATACGCGCAACGCATTGACGATGACGGCGACGTCGATGACTTCCTGAATCACCGCGCCGGCAATCGGCGGCAGGAATCCGGCCGCCGCGATCGTCATCGCGACGATCGACAGCGACATGCCGGCCACCACGCTCTCGAGCGCGATCCGGCGCGAGCGTCGGGCGATTCGCATCGCATCCACGAGCCGATCGAGCCGATCCACCAGCAGAACCACGTCGGCCGCCTCGGATGACGCGGCCGCGCCCCGCGCGCCCATCGCGATACCGACGTCGGCCGCCGCCAGCGCCGGCGCGTCGTTCACGCCGTCGCCGACCATGATCGTCACGCCTTCCTTGCGCGCGGCCTGGATGGCGGCGAGCTTGTCCGTCGGCGTCTGCTCGGCGCGCACGTCGGTGACGCCCAGCAACTCGCCGACGGCCTGGGCGATGTCGCGCCGATCGCCGGTCAGCATGACGAGGCGCGCGACGCCTTCGCGTTTCAACAGCCGCAGCGCCCGCGGCGTTTCCAGCCGCACCTGGTCGGCCATCTGGATCGCGCCGATCATGACACCGTCGACACCGACGAACACGGCAGCCCCGCCCTCGTTGCCGACCCGTTTCAGGAACGCGTCGCTCCACGGGGCGGCCGTCGAGCAGGCGCGGACGTACCCGAACTTGCCGATCGCGACGGCCCGGCCGTCGACCCGGCCCGTCACGCCCTCGCCCGCCGTTTCCACGACGACCGACGGCGGCGACAGCGTGATCCGGCGCTCCCGCGCGGCGACCGTCAGCGCGTCCGAAATGACGTGCCCCGAAGCCTGGGCCAACGACGCGGCGAAATGCAGCACATCGTCCGTGCCGACGTCCGCGCCGACGTCCGCGCCGCATTCGATCGCAACGATGCGGGCGCGCCCTCCCGTCAGCGTCCCGGTCTTGTCGAAGAACAGGATCGTCGCTTGCGCGAGTCGTTCCAGCGCGCCCCCGCCCTTGACCAGGATGCCGCGTTTCGAACAGCGCGACATGCCGGACACGATGGCGACCGGGACGGCGAGGATCAACGGACACGGCGTGGCCACGACGAGCACGGCGAGCGCGCGTGCGACATCCCCGGCCAGCAGCCAGGCGATGCCCGCGACGAGCAGCGAAGCGAGTACGAAGAACGCGGCATAGCGATCCGCGAGACGCACGGACGGGCTGCGCTCGCGCTGCGCGCGTGCGACCAGGCGGACGATACCGGCAAACGTGCTGTCACCCGCCGTCGTGCGGGCCACCATTTCGAACGGCGCGCCGGCGTTGACCACGCCGCTGCAGGCGCTTTCTCCGGAGCGTCGCCGCTGCGTGGACGACTCGCCCGTCAACATGGATTCGTCGAGTTCCGCATCGTCGGTCAAGGTGCCGTCGACCGGCACGAATTCGCCGCTTCGCACGAGCAGCCTGTCACCGGGAACGAGCGTTTCCACGCCGACGGAACGCCACTCACCGTTCTCGAACCGGGTTGCCTGCCGAGGGGCACGGCCGAGCAGCGCGGTCATCTCGCGTTGCGCGCGGTCTTGCGCATACCGCTCCAGCGTCCGCCCGCTGGCCAGCATCAAGGCAATGACCGCGGCGGTCAGCGTCTCGTCGAGCGCGATCGCCAGGCCGATCGCCAGCCATGCGAGCACATCGATGCCGGCTTGCCGTCTCGCCACGGCCCTGGCAAGCGATACCGTCAACGCGAGCAGGACCGGCAGTGCACCGAGCAGCCAGACGACGCGCGCGAACGAAGGCAGGCCGAACGCAACGCACCCGCCTCCTGCGGCGAGCGTGACCGCCGCCAGAACCAGCAACACGAGATCGATCGACCAGCGGATTCGCGACATGACGATTGTTCCGATCGCCGCGCATGGCGGCGTTCGCCGCATCCGGTTCGGGTTGCGGTTGCGGACGGCGTGGCACCAGTCTAGGAAACGCCGCGGCTCGACCGTTGACATGGGTCAGCACGACGCGCCTCCCGCGACATGCCGGCGCGGCGCGCGGCTTGACGTGAATCAAGCCGTCAGCCACTTTCCTCAGCAAAATTGAATCGTGAAACCGGATGGCCCGGAGTCGATATCGTGCTGACGCTGGCGGTACTCTTTCTGCTGATTCTGCTGCTGAATCTCATGCCGGCATTCGCCCCGCCCACCTGGATGGCGATGTCGTGGGTCGGGTTCAACCTGCCGGACGGCAATCCGTTCATCTTTGCCGTCGTGGCGGCCGGCGCGGCCACGACCGGCCGCGTGATCCTGGCGACCTTCGCACGATCGCTCGTCCGCTCCCGCTGGATACGCGAATCGGATCGCGAGAATATCGACGTCGCCACGCGCTGGCTGCGAAAGCACCGAACCCTCACCGCCGGCGCGTTCTTCTTCTATGCATTGAGCCCGCTTCCGTCGAACTATCTGTTCATCGCGTACGGACTGTCCGGGTTGCCGCTCAGAATCATCGCGGCGGCCTTCTTCATCGGCCGCGCAACCACCTATGCGATCTGGGCGCATCTCGGCCGCTTCGCGTCGACCCGGCTGGACCTGGAATCCGAACTCGAAGGCACTTATCTCGGCGGATACTTCATCGTCACGCAACTGGTGTTGCTCGGCCTCGTGTTCGTGTTGATGAAGCTCGACTGGCGCGCGCTCGTCAACGAACGTCGGTTGACGTTCCGGCGCGGCCATCATCCGCGCAGCTCCGATTGACGTTCGCGTATGCGCGAAGTGCGAAACGGCTGCGGCGGCCGGCCGTTGCGTCCTATCGGTCGCGAATTCCGGGCATCACTTCGGCAACGCTTTCCCGCATGCGCGGATCGACGTGCGTCATCACGTTCAGGACGCGGTGATGCCTCATCACGCGCGCACGCGCGTCCACGGCGATGTCGTGCCCTTGCGCAACGCTGAGCTCGGCGTCGATGTCGAGATGCACGTCGACGAGGATCAGATCGCCGGTCTTGCGCGTGCGCAGGTCGTGTACGTCGAGCACGCCCGGCGTCGCGAGCAGCGTCGCGCGGATCGCCCGAACGTCTTCGGCGTCGGCCGCGCGGTCCATCAAGTCGTGCAACGCGTTCCAGCCGAACGTGGCGCCCATTTTCACGATCATCCCGCCGACGATCAGCGCGGCGACGGGATCGAGCAGCGGATAGCCGAACAGGTTGCCGACGATGCCGCAGGCGACCACCAGCGACGATGCGGCATCCGAACGCGCATGCCATGCGTTGGCAACCAGCATGCTCGATTTCACCCGTGTTGCCACGGCAAGCATGTAACGGAACAGGCTTTCCTTCGCGACGAGCGCGATGACCGCCACCCAGAGCGCGGCGACGTGGACGCGCGCGATCGTTTCCGGATGCTCGAGTTTACCGATCGCGGACCACAGCATCCCGCCGCCGACCAGCAGCAGGATCGCCGCAAGCGCGAGCGAAGCGCCGGTTTCGAAGCGCTGATGTCCGTAAGGATGCTGTTCGTCGCCAGGCTTGCGGCTATGGTGACCGGCCAGCAGCACGACGAAATCCGCGATCAGATCGGATAACGAATGAATGCCGTCCGCCACGAGCCCCTGCGATCGGGACAGGATGCCGATCGCCACCTGTCCGGTGCTCAGCGCGAGGTTGACCGCCACGCTCACCCAGGTGCTTCGGGTCGCGGCCGCGGCCATCGCGGGCGTCGCTTCCGCGATGGTTTCAGGAACAACGTCGAGGTTGGTTGGCATCACGATTCAGGTTACGTACCAGGATTGAAGGATCGATCGGATTCGGGAAGTCGCGGGCAACCGGGGCGGCCCACGTGGCACGCCTGCGCCCGACGCGTTGGTACTGCGACGTGGAATGATGCGTTGCACGTCTGACAGACGTCTGACAGCTGCGTGTCTGCGGCATTGATTCGATGGTATTGGGGGTCACTCCGGGGTACTTGATCTGAGGCAAAGGATCGCCCCCCGTTTTGCGTACCGTTGAATCCATGCAAGCGACCTGGAGACCGTCATGTCCAGAGCAAACAGGTTCACCGTTTCGTGCCTGCTCGGCGTCGCGATCGCGATCGCGTCCGGTCTGGCCGATGCCCAGCCACGTCAACCGGCTAGCGATCGCGCCGTCGAGTGGCGCGGCATGATGTACGGCAGCCAGCTGATGACGCCTGCCGAGCGGAACGCATACCGCACCCGCATGCTCGCCGCGAAATCGGATGCCGAGCGCGAGAAAATTCGCGCGCAGCACCACGCCGAGATGCAAAAACGTGCGAAGGCGCGCGGCATCACGCTGCCTGACGCTCCCCCCATGAGGGGCATGCACGGCGGGCAAGGCATGGGCATGGGTATGGGCTACATGCACGGCCAGCCTGGCGGCCCTGCAAGCGGCGCTACCGGCCAGTGATCGCGCGGTTCGGCGTGTTCGGTGACGAACACGCCATTCCGGCCGCGACCGACCGCTCCCGTGACCTCCGGCCGCGCATCGAACGCGTGCAGTCTGATCGGCGACGTGCATGATCGACTAGCGCATGGCCGCAGCGGCAGCATCGGCAGGCGGCCACGAAACGGCCACGCGCAGTCCGCCGAACGCGGGCGATCGATCCACCTGGATGTCGGCCTCGTGCGCCGCTGCGATTCGCCGCACGATCGACCAGCCGAGGCCGCTCCCGCCCGGCCGGGTGCCGGCCGGACGAAAGAAGCGTTCGCCCAGTCTGCGCACGTCGTGCCTTCCGTAGGAGTGCCGACAAGTTTTCGGGCGACAGGGTCGCCGTCACAGACCTTCTCCCGGTGTTCCGATGACGCGCTGCCGACGCGTGTAGATTTACATCGACGGAAGCGTCAGCGGATAGACAAGGTGACTGATTACCTGTTTCACCCCGGGACGGTCTGGGCGTTGACGCACACTGCTTTGCGCTCTTCCTCGCTAAAGATCACGCCCCAGAGATGCACATGTCCGTTCTTGACGATGGCCTGACCCCGAGATAGCGCCCCGCGTTGGCCAGACATCGCCTTCAGTATCGCCTCGCGTATCTCCACGTCGGCACGCGGGACCAGCGACTGTTCGGTGCGTGTCTCGCTGGCCAGAGCGCGCACGAGATCGGCGCGACTCACCAGACCCGTCACCTCGTCATCCTTGACGACCGGCACGCGCTTGATACGGTACCGCTCCAGCAGATCCGCAACTTCAGACAGCGGAGTGTCCTCGTGGACAGTGACGACGTCGACACTCATCAGATCCTTCATCTTCTGCGCATGCTCCCTTACGTACTCGCTGGCCGGCTCAGTGCTGGATGCAAGAAGCTCCAGCCACCAGGAGCGACGCCTGACACCGGCGCCGAGCTCGACGCGGCGCACAAGATCGCCTTCGCTGACGATACCGATCAGCCTGCCGTATACATCCGCTACCGGAACCGCGCTGATCGCGTGCTCGGCGAGCAGCTTGGCGACCTCCCGTATGCTCATCTCCGGCGTCGCGGAAATGACCGAGGTTGTCATCACGTCACGTGCCCACATGAGGTTTCTCCTTCGACGCGCTGGCGCTTCACCGGCTAGTCTGCGGGGGACGCTGCACGCGCTCGCCCAGTTCGACCGGCCTGAAAGATGAATGCTTCACTCAGAAGCACCGGATCAATTTGTCCGATATCAAAAGGCGGGGGATCGTATACGGTTGTAGCCGTATGGCCGTTCAAAGAGTGACGTGTTCGGTCGGCATCTTCCGTGGCAACGTGGATCCGAATCCTGTGGTCCATCATCACCGCGGCGCGGTCGGGCCCGATTCGTCAACCGCGGCGCGTTGATGCACGTCAACGGAAAAGCGGGTGCGGCGACCAGAATGAATCACGTCCGACCCGACCGGATGGTGTCCGAATGAATGTCCCAGCGATCATCGCCAAAACACCTGCCGACCTGCGCGTCGTGCCGAATCTCGTCGACTACGACGGCGAACGGCACCGTTTCTCGTGGGAGGCTGCGGCGCGGGAACTCGCCATCGAACCGGGCGGCGGCGTCAACATCGGGTGGCAGGCGGTCGACCGCCATTGTGCCGGCCCCGGACGCGACAGGATCGCCCTGCGCTTCCTCGCACGGAATGCGCCATCCCGCACAATCAGCTACGCCGAACTCGCGACGCTGACTGACCGCTTCTGCAACGTGCTGCGTGGCCTGGGCATAGGCAAGGGCGACCGCCTGTTCATCGTCGCCGGACGCATGCCCGAAATGTATGTCGGCGTGCTCGGCGCACTCAAGAACGGCACGGTCGTCTCTCCCCTCTTCTCCGCGTTCGGGCCGGAGCCGATCGCCACACGCGTGAATCTCGGCGCGGGAACGGTGCTGCTCACGACCGATACGATCTTCGAACGCAAGATCGCCCCGTGGCGCGAACGCATGCCGGGGCTGAAGCACGTTTTGCTCGTCGCGGACACACCCGACACGGCGACGAACGTTTCCGGCACCCACGACCTCGCATCGCTGATGGCCGGTGCGGCGGACACATGCCGCTACGAACCGACGTCCCCGGAAGACATGGCGCTGCTGCACTTCACGAGCGGCACCACCGGCACGCCGAAAGGCGCCGTCCACGTGCATGCGGCGGCGCTCACGCACTGGATCACCGGACGGTATGCGCTGGACCTGCACGAGGACGACATCTACTGGTGCACCGCCGACCCCGGCTGGGTCACCGGTACCTCGTACGGAATCATCGCGCCGCTGCTCCATGGCGTGACCTCCATCGTCGACCGCGAGGAATTCGATGCCGAGCGCTGGTACGGCATCCTCGAGGACGAGCACGTATCCGTGTGGTATACGGCGCCGACCGCCGTGCGCATGCTGATGCGAGCCGGCTCCGGGATCGCTTCGCAGCACTCGTTCCCGCACCTGCGTTTCGTCGCCAGCGTCGGTGAGCCGTTGAACCCGGAAGCCGTCTGGTGGGGAAAGGCAGTGCTGGGGCTACCGATTCACGACAACTGGTGGCAAACGGAGACCGGCGGGATCATGATCGCGAATACACCCGCGTTCGACATCAAGCCCGGCTCGATGGGAAGGCCACTGCCGGGCGTGGATGCGGCGATCGTGCAGCGCGACGCTGATGGCGGCGTGCAACTCGTCGACGAGCCAGGCGTCGAGGGCGAACTCGCGCTCCGGCGCGGCTGGCCGTCCATGTTTCGCGGCTACCTGAACGAAGATGCACGCTATCGCAAATGCTTCGCCGGCGACTGGTATCTGACCGGCGATCTCGCCAGGCGGGATGCCGACGGCTATTACTGGTTCGTCGGGCGCGCCGACGACGTCATCAAGTCGGCTGGCCACCTGATCGGGCCGTTCGAGGTCGAAAGCGTGTTGATGGCGCATCCGGCGGTCGCGGAGGCGGCGGTGATCGGCAAGCCTGACCCGGTCGTCGGCGAATCGATCAAGGCATTTGTCGCGCTGAACCAGGGCCAATGCCCCGACGAGGCACTCAGGATGGCGCTGCTCGCCCACGCGCGAAAGCGCCTGGGTGCGGCGGTCGCGCCCAAGGAAATCGTGTTCATCGGCCATCTTCCGCACACTCGCAGCGGCAAGATCATGCGGCGCCTGCTGAAGGCCCGCGAGTTGGGGATGGCGGAAGGCGACACATCGACACTCGAGAGCGGCGCATGACCCTCGTCGACCACCCGCCTGCGCCGCCGCCGTCAGGCCCCGTGCCCTATCCCGCGGATCTGGCGCTCGCGCTGTTGCGCGACATGCTGCGCGTGCGCCGCCTCGAAGAGAAATGCGCCGAACTCTACGGCGCGGGAAAGATACGCGGCTTTCTACATCTGTATATCGGCGAGGAAGCCTCCGGCATCGGCGCCCTGCATGCGCTGACACCCGACGACAACGTCGTCGCGACCTACCGCGAGCATGCGCATGCACTGGTGCGCGGCATGGACATGAGCGTGCTGATGGCCGAAATGTATGGCAAGCGCGAAGGCTGCGCGCGCGGGCGGGGCGGCTCGATGCACCTGTTCGACCGAAGCACCCGGCTGTTCGGCGGAAACGCGATCGTAGCTGGCGGCCTGCCGCTGGCGGTCGGTCTCGCGCTCGCCGACAAGATGCAGTCGAGCCCGCGCGTCACCGCATGTTTCTTCGGTGACGGCGCGGTCGCCGAAGGGGCATTTCACGAGTCGATGAATCTCGCGGCGCTCTGGCGGCTTCCGGTGCTGTTCTGCTGCGAAAACAACCTGTATGCGATGGGCACGGCCATCGAGCGCCACGAATCCCAGACGGACCTGTGCACAAAAGCCGCCGCCTACAACATGCGGGCGAGCTCGACCGACGGTATGGATATCGTGGCCGTACACGACGCGGCGAAGGATGCGGTCGCCTATGTGCGAAGCGGCGCCGGCCCGATGTTCCTGGAACTGCGGACGTATCGTTTCCGCGCGCATTCGATGTACGACGCCGAACTCTACCGGCAGAAGGCAGAGGTCGACGCATGGAAAACCCGTGGCCCGATCCACACGTTCACCGCGCGCCTCAAGGCCGAAGGCAAGCTCATGGAGGACGCGTTCATCGCGCTCGATGCCGATGTCGAAGCCGAAGTCGCCCGGGCGGTCGCGTTTGCCGATGCCGCTGCGTGGGAGCCCGTCGAAGCGCTCGCAAACGACGTCTATACGACGGCGGGAGGCCCGCCATGACCCGCCGGATCACTTATCGCGAGGCGCTGCGCGAGGCACTGCGCGAGGCGCTGTCGAACGATTCACGTGTGTTCCTGATGGGCGAGGACGTCGGGCGCTACGGCGGCAGCTATGCGGTGTCGGCCGGACTGCTCGACGCGTTCGGGCCCGAGCGCGTTCGCGACACGCCCCTGTCGGAACTCGCGTTCACCGGGGCAGGCATCGGCGCCGCGCTGGGCGGCATGCGGCCGATCGTCGAAATCATGACGGTGAACTTCAGCCTGCTCGCGCTCGATCAGATCGTCAATACCGCCGCGCTCTACCACCACATGTCAGGCGGGCAATTCTCGGTGCCGCTGGTCGTCCGCATGGCGACGGGCGCCGGCCGCCAGGTCGCCGCGCAACACTCGCACAGTTTCGAAGGCTGGTACGCGGGTATCCCGGGAATCAAGGTGCTCGCGCCGGCGACCGTCGAGGATGCGCGCCACATGCTGGCGCCGGCATTGGCCGATCCGGACCCGGTGCTGATCTTCGAACACGCGGGCCTCTACAACATGGAAGGAGACCTGCCGGACCTCGACGGTGTCGACATTCGCACCGCGAAAGTGCGCCGCGCGGGCAAGGACGTCGCCATCCTCGCGTACGGCGGCTCGCTGCCGAAGGCGCTCGATGCTGCCGAGACGCTCGCTGGCGGCGGCATCTCCGCCGAAGTGATCGACCTGCGCGTGCTGCGGCCGCTCGACGACGCGACGATCATTGCGTCGGTAGCGAAGTGCCGGCGCGCGGTCGTCGTCGACGAATGCTGGCGCAGCGCCAGCGTCGCCGCGGAGATCATCGCGCGCATCGTCGAGCAGGCGTTCTACGAGCTCGATGCGCCGCCGGCACGCGTGTGCGCCGAGGATGTGCCGATTCCTTACGCCCGGCACATGGAAGACGCGGCATTACCCCAAGTCGACAAGATCGTCACCGCGGTGAAACAATTGTTTTCGTGATTGCTGACAGACTCCGAAGGAGGACGCATGATCGAATTCACCCTGCCTTCCATGGGAGCGGACATGGACGAGGGAATGCTCCTCGAATGGAAGGTCAAGCCAGGTGACGTGGTCAAGAAAGGCCAGGTGGTCGCGATCGTCGACACGAGCAAGGCGGCCGTGGATGTCGAGAGCTGGCACGAGGGAACAGTCGACGAATTGTTCGTGAACCCGGGCGAACGGATCCCCGTCGGCACGCCGATGGCCACGCTGCTCGAGCCGGGGGAAGCGCCGCCGGCGGCGCGGCATACGCGCCAACCAGCGGCACCCGTCGCGGCTGCCCGCGCGGCAACGCGCCGCAAGATCTCGCCGGCCGCGCGCAAGCTTGCGCAGCAGCACCGGGTCGATCCCGAGAATGTCACAGGCACCGGCCCGGCGGGCTCGGTGACGCTTGCGGACGTCGAACGGACGATCGTGGCGGCGGGTTCGCCCGCGGCCGGCACGCCTGGCGAGCGCTTTCCGGAAATGAGACGGGTGATCGCGGCCGCGATGGAGCGTTCGAAGCGCGAGATTCCGCACTATTACGTGTCCGAGACGATTCCGCTGGGAAAGGCGCTGGCATGGCTAGCGGCCGAGAACGCGATGCGTTCCGTGACGGACAGGCTGCTTCCGGCAGCGCTCCTGCTCAAGGCGGTCGCGCTCACGCTGCGTCGATTTCCGGAGCTGAACGGGTTCCATCGGGAGGGCATTTTCCGGCCTGCCGGCGCAGTGCATCTCGGCGTGGCGATCTCGTTGCGCCAGGGCGGGCTGGTGGCGCCGGCGCTGCTCGATGCGGATGCCAAGCCCCTGACCCAACTGATGCGCGAACTGCTCGACCTGACGCAGCGATGTCGCGCAGGCTCGCTGCGGAGTTCGGAGTTGTCGGAATCGACGATTACCGTTACGAATCTCGGCGATCGAGGTGCCGCCGAGGTGTTCGGCATCATCTATCCTCCC
Organism: Burkholderia sp. Bp9099; assembly: GCF_003857805.1. NCBI lineage: Bacteria > Pseudomonadati > Pseudomonadota > Betaproteobacteria > Burkholderiales > Burkholderiaceae > Burkholderia > Burkholderia sp. Bp9099. The sequence continues at coordinate 285,830 of NZ_QTPU01000002.1, read as the reverse complement.
CAGGTCGCGCTCGTCGGGTTCGGGCGAATCATTGAGCGGCCGTGGGCTGAAGACGGCGGGCTGAAGATCATGCCGGTGACGACCGCCAGCCTCTCGGCCGACCACCGCGTATCCGACGGCCATCGCGGTGCGCTGTTCCTGGTTGAACTGGGCGAATTGCTGCAGCACCCCGAGGAGTTGAACCGATGAACAATGCAGACATCATGTCGGTCGTACTGGAAACGCTTGCATCCGTCGCGCCTGAAATCGATCCATCGACGCTGCGTGCGGATCGTCCGCTGCGCAGTCAGGTCGATCTCGATTCGATGGACTGGCTCAATGTTCTGACGGGCCTTCATGCGCGGCTGAAGGTGGAGATCCCGGAGCGCGACTACGGTCGTCTGGTTACGCTCGACGATATCGTCGGCTATCTCGCGGCCGCAGACGCGCACCGACCGGTATCTTGAAGCCGGCGCCATCGCGCAAGCGGGCGATTGCGCCGGCGTCGGAACGTCCGCCACGCCGTTGCATGACGGCGCGCGGTCTCGTGCAACGGTGCCCGAGAGTACTACCGCCCATCGACTCGCTCGCGCGCCCGCGCATGCTTCAGCGCGCCGCAGTCGCCGCGACCGCTTCCGCTAGCCTGCGCGCTGCCTGTTCGGCAAATGCCGCCAGAATCGGGCTGGCGTCGCCATGCAACGTTTCGCGCGGCGTCACGCGACATTCGGCGAGCGGCGACTTGCGTGCCAGCATCCGCATTTGCGTTATTGCCGAGTCCGCACCACGTTGCGCGAAGCTGCAGAAGAATGCGACACGCGGCAGACGCCGCTGATTCGCGACGAGATACGCCCGCACCGGCGACGATACGCAGCCTGCCCAGACCGGGGAGCCGATCACCACGAGATCGTACGCGGACGGGTCGCGCTTCGCCGCGACGATCTCCGCGGGCTTCTGGTTGATTGCCTCGACGAGCGAACGCAGATAGCCGAACGGGCCGGCACGATCGCGCGTCACGACGATTTCCTCGACGTCGGCGTCGAGCATCTCGGCCAGCGCGGATGCGGCCCGGCGGGTCGTGCCGGTGCGCGAATAGAACACGACGAGAACCTTGCCGGCTAACATGACGACCTCCTTCATGCACGCTTGTCGGGCGGCGCGTGCGTCCGTTGAATTCATTCGCCATGACGCGCGGGCGATCCGAAGAAAATCGGTCGCGTGTGTGTGCCGATTGCACGCGACGGTGCAACCACTGGCTCAAGGGCGCCGTGGCCGATATCCCGGTTATCGGCTCTCCATGCATGGCGAATGCAGGACCGCCTTTCGTCGACCGCCCGAATGTCGGTGTGTCACGACATGATCCAGCGATCGAGAAGCAAACGGAAAGCATGTGCACAGGCATCCGCCGGCATGCGTCGGCGGATGCCCGCACCAGTTTCAGCCTGCCTTGACCTCGATCTTCTTCTCGGCCTTGCGAGCTCCCGGCGTCTTCGGCAGCGTGACCGTCAGAACGCCTTTCTGGAACGACGCCTCGATCTTGTTTCTGTCGACCCCATCGGGCATGCGAAAGTAGCGCTCGAACGAGCCGAAGCGGCGCTCGTGGACGTAGTAGTCCTTGTGCTGTTCCTCCTTTTCTTCCTGCTTTTCGCCGCGGATCGACAAGCCGCCGTTCGCGAGCTTGACCTCGATGTCCTTCTCGTCCAGCCCGGGCAATTCAGCAGTGATTTCGTATGACTTGTCGGTTTCCGCGAAGTCGACCGCGGGCTCGGCGCTCCATTCGTGATCGCGGCGCCAGAATGGCTGGCGGTTGAAAATCGGTCGCCGCACCGACGGCATGCCCGCGCTGCGATTGAAATCGTCGAAGAGACGGTCCATCTCATGGCGCAGCGTTTCGATCGGATGCCAGTACGGCGCGCCCATCGGCGCATGCTCCGCACTCTCCTGCGGCTTGTTGACCGGCAGTTTCGTGGACGATTCTTTCATGTCGTGCCTCCTTCTCGTCAGTGATGCATTTATTCTCGATTGGCGATGACCGCGGCAATTGACGGAGATCAACGCTCAGGATGGAGACACCGAAGGCTCTTGGGCGAGCACATGGCGGTGCGAAACACGTTGCGCTCGTTGACCCAGGTCAATCGGCACGACGCGCCGGCAGGTGGAATATCCGTATCGGTCGCCGGTCCCGAGGCGCGTCGTGTCCGGCTTCGTCGCACAGGAGGTGTATCGTGCCCGCAAAATCGCTTGTCTTTCATCAGGATGCCCGCCAACGACTGCTCAAAGGCGTCAACGCGATGGCCGAGGCAGTCAAGCTCACGCTCGGCCCGGGCGGGCGCAACGTGATCGTCGAGCGGGCCGGCACGGCGCCGCTGGTCGCGAACTCGGGCGTCGTTGTTGCCGGTGCTGTGGATTTGCCCGACCCGTTCGAGGAAATGGGCGCCCGTTTGTTGCGCGAAGTGGCGACTCGCACCAGCGAAGTTGCCGGCGACGGCACGACCACTGCCACCACCCTGGCACAGGCCATCGTTGCGGAAGGCATCAAGTGCGTCACTGCCGGCCACGATCCGATGGCGCTCAAGCGTGCGATCGAAGCGGCCGGCCGCGACGTGGTCGCCGAACTGCACCGCGTGTCGAAACCGTGCGCGAGCGCGGACGAAATGCGCCAGATCGCGACGATTTCCGCCAGCGGCGACAACACGATCGGCGCGCTCGTCGCACAGGCCGTCGAGCGTGTGGGCAGGGACGGCGCAATCAGCATCGAGGACGGCACGAAGCTCGACGACGAACTCGAGACGGTGGACGGCTCGCTGATCGATCGCGGCTATCTGTCGCCGCTGTTCGTCGATTCGGACAATCATCGCATCGTCCTTGACGAGCCGCGCATCCTGCTCTGCGACATGAACATCAGCGCGATCGCACAACTGCTGCCGGTACTCGAGGCGCTCAGCAGCACCGGCAAACCGCTTCTCGTCGTCGCGAACGAAGTGGAAGGCGAAGCGCTGGCGACCCTCGTCGTCAACCACCTGCGCGGCACGCTGAAATCGTGCGCGGTCCGCTCGCCCGGATTCGGCGAGGCACGCACCGAGCAGCTCGCCGACCTCGCCGCGCTGACTGGCGCGACGGTCATTTCCGTTCAGGCCGGACGGACACTCGAGCGCACGACGCTGGACGATCTCGGTGCCGCGCGGCGCGTGGAGATCACGCGCGAGACGACGACCGTCATCGCCGGGCGAGGCGAACGCCACCGTATCGACGACCGCGTCCAGGCACTGCGCACGCGAATCGCGGCGACACCGGCCGGATACGAGCGCGACGCGCTAACGCGCCGGTTAACGAAACTCGCGGGCGGCGTCGCGGTGATTCGCGTCGGCGCCGCGACGGAAACCGCGCTGCGCGAGCGCAAGAATCGCTTCGAGGATGCCTTGCATGCGACGCGCGCCGCGATGGAGGAAGGCATTGTGCCGGGCGGTGGCGTCGCACTGCTGCGTGCACGACGCGCGCTCGAAGGCAATCGCCCAGACTTGACAGACGCGCAACGCACCGGCGCGCGGATCGTGCACGACGCACTGGCATCCCCGCTGCGTCAGATCGCCGAAAACGCCGGAGCGGACGCGCAGGCCGTCGTACACGCGGTCGATGCTGCAACCGGACCGTTCGGCTATGACGCGGCGACGGCGACATATGGGGACATGATTGCTGCAGGAATCGTCGACCCGGTCAAGGTCGCGCGTTCGGCGCTACAGAACGCGATCTCGGTTGCATCGCTGCTGCTCACGACCGATTGCATGATCGCGCATCGCCCACGCACGGCCGCCTCACCGGGCGTCGCGGAATCGGGAAACTGGGGCGGCGAACTCGGCTGATCCATCAGTGTGCCGCCGGTCGATCTTGTACGACTCGCCAGGGGGGACGCGGAATTCATGTCGGCCACGGAGCGGCCGGCGCCACCGTTGCCGCAGGGCAGTCGTTTTCGCCCTGGATGCCCGATTCCGGGGCAGTTCCGTTCGACATCGTGTTTGCGTTTCGCGTCGATGGCACGATCCGAATTTCGCCCTTCCAGCCGATCAGCCGTTAATGCCGGTCAAACCTTCGTCGGCATGGCCCGGACACGCTCTCGATGGAATCGTCTCGTTTCCACGGGCCGACGCGGTCCATAAAAGTCGCCGTTGATACGTGTCAAGCGGCGGTCGCCCGGGAAGCCTAGGCTGGAAATGTGGACGACATCGTCCCGACGTACGCGTTCAGGCTGGGAGGCAATCATGCAGACCGCACATCATTTCCTACCCGAGTTTCGGCATGCGACTGTGCCGACGTATTTCGTTTCCTACGTGTTTCCTCTGCTGCTGGCCGGCTACGAGGTCTACCGGATCGGCTATTGGGTAAGCCGGCATGGCTGGAATTTCGCGCAACTGCCGCAGGCCGGCTACGAGTTCACGCTGATGTTGTTCGTATTCGCACTGCAGGTAATTCTTGACGGAGTGTTCTTCATGACGGCATGGGCAGGCAAACATCCCGACGTCGAGCATCGGCTCGCGAACTTGGCGCTCGGTGTTTTGTGCTCGGCACTGGTCATCGCGTTCGATGTCGTCCTTCAGATCGCCACGTTCTGAATCGGAATCTCAGGGACGCCGGCACGACGGGGCACGACCGGTATTCATCAACCATCAACGGATCAAGCAATGAAGCCCCCCTACGAACTGGTATTTCAAGGCGTGCCGCGCTCGGACGCGCTCGAGGCGGCAGCCGCCCGGCATGTGTCGAGACTCGATCGATTCCGGCAGGACATCTCGCATTGCCGGATCAAAGTCGTGCTGGACGAGAAGCACGATCATCAGGGGAAACCGTTCAATATCCGGATCGAAGTCACGATTCCCGGACATCAACTGGTATCCAGCAAGGAGCGCGACGAGGAAGTCTACGTCGCGCTGCGCAATGCCTTCAGCAACGTCACGAGAATGCTCGAAGACACGGGACGGAAGCAGCGAGGCCGCGGCAAACGGCACGATGAACGTTCGGCCGCTCCTGCCACGCGATCCGAGGCGCATGAATAGCGCGCTTTTGCGCCAGCATGCGCCCTTGGGCAGTTGGGCAACGCGCGCTCGACAAGCGCGAGTTGCGAAGCGATGCCGCGTTGATCCGATTTGCGATCGCCCATCGAATCGTCGAGCCGGATTGATCGAGCTGTGTCGGCGAAGTCGCGGCCGATCTCGTATCGGCGTCACGTTTGCCGACGACTTTCCATCCGCTCAGTACAGCAGAAATGCTGCTCTCTCTGGCGCGAACGCCGCATCCTGAGCGACGACCACGCGCTCGATCTCGTCGATCGACCGCCCCGCCTCCAGCATGTCCGCCACCTCGCGCGAACCGACCGATGCACGGATCGCATCGATCCGGAACTTCGCCGGATAACGCCGGTGCAGCGCCAGTGCGAATGCCAGCCCGATCTCGCCCGGCCGTGCCGCGCCGGGCGGCCGGTCGATGCGCACCCCTTCGCACACCCTGCCGCGATACGGCCCCTCCGTGGGCACGAAGCGAACCGGCGAGAACGTCGCGTCCAGCCACATCGCGCGAAGATCGTCCGCAAGGATGCGCGCGTCGATCCACGGCGCACCCACCACGCCGAACGGTGTCGCGGTACCGCGCCCGACACTGACCGCCGCGCCCTCGATGAGCCCCGTCTCCGGGTACAGCGACAACGCGGCGCCGTCGCGCAGGTTCGGCGATGGCGGCACCCGGCCGAGCCCGGTATCGTCGAAGCGCATCGCGCGCACGTAATTCGCCATCGGCACCACGGTCAGCGCCGCGCCGATATGCAGGCGGTCGTTGAACAGTCGCGCCAGTTCGCCGAGCGTCATGCCGGGCTGGAGCGGCAACGGGTAATAACCGGTGAACGTGGCCGGCCCGGCATCGGCCACGGGGCCGCCGAACACATCGCCGCTCAGCGGGTCCGGGCGGTCGAGCACGAGCACCGGGCGATGCGCGGCGGCGGCGGCCTCGAGCGCGTAGCCGAGGGTGGCCAGATACGTGAAGAAGCGTACGCCTGCGTCCTGCAGGTCGAGCACCAGCACGTCGACATCGGCGAGCAGCGCGGGCGCGATCCGGCGTCGATCGCCGTAGAGACTGTGAACGACCACGCCGGTCGCGGCGTCGAGCGTGTCGCCGAACGTCTCGTCGACGTCGGTGCCGAGCCCGTGCTCGGGCGCGAACAGCGCGACGAGCCGCGCGCCCGGCGCCTGCGCGAGCAGGTCGACCGTGCGCCGGCCGAACCGGTCGAAGGCGCCGCGGTTCGTGACGAGCGCGATGCGCTTGCCTGCGACGGCCGCGAAGCCGCTCGCCGCGAGCACGTCGATGCCGGCCAGTACTGGCCCGCGCGATACCGGCAACCGGGCGGCTTGCGCGACGGCCGCCGCCATCGCGGGCACGCGCGTCGCAATCCACGACGACGTCACGGGCGCGGCCTCGCTCGATACGATGCCGAGCACGAGCGAGCGCAATGGCATCGCCGTGCCGGCTTCGTCGTGATACAGCCGGCTGGTGAGCACGATCGCGAAGCGGCGCGTCACGGGATCGATCCACAGCGCCGTGCCCGTGTAGCCGAGGTGTTGCAGCGCGCCGAGCGGCGGTAGCCGGTAGCGGTTCGCGACGAGCGGCGGCCCGACCGCCCAGCCCGGTGTGTGCAGGTCGCCTTCCGCGTCGAGCGTGGCCGGCGTCTCGAGCGCGGCGACGCTGCGGCGCGCCAGCACGCGCACAGGGCCGAGCGCACCGCCGTTCAGCAGCATGCGCGCGAAGCGCGCCAGATCGTCCGCACTCGCGAACAGACCCGCATTGCCGGCAACGCCGCCCATCGCGGCCGCGACGGGATCGTGGACGCTCCCGCGGAGCAGACGGCCATCGCGAACGGTGGTGGGCGCCACGCGCGCGAACAGCGGCGCCGGTGGCCGGAACGCGGTGCTCGCCATCCCGAGCGGCGCGAACACATGTGCGGCGCACCACGCGTCGAGCGGCCGGTGCGACACGCGCTCGGCGATCTCGCCAAGCACCACGTAGTTGACGTCGCTGTAGCGCACCTGCGTGCCGGCCGGTGTGCCGGGGGTCATCGCGACGATGTCGGCCAGCACGGCGGCGCGGCTGCGCAGTGCGCGGGACGACGACACGCCGGCCGGCAGCCCCGACACATGCGCGAGCAACTGGCGGATCGTGATGCCGGCCTTGCCGTGCGCGCCGAACGCGGGCCAGTAGCGCGCGGCCGGTGCGTCGAGGCGCAGCACGCCGCGCTCCGCGAGCTGCATGATCGCGACCGCCGTCGCCACCGGCTTGGTCAGCGACGCGAGATCGAAGACGGTATCGGCCGTCATCGCTTCGGCGTGCTCGCCCGTCACGCGCAGGCCGCGCGCGACGCGCACCCGCACGCCGTCCGCGTCGCCCGTCACGACCACGGCGCCGGCAAGATGGCCGTCGGCGATCTCGGCGGCGATCGCTTCGTCGATCGCGATGGTCTGCTGCTGCGCCACGGCCGTATCGGATTCCGCGCGCGCACAGGCTGACGCAAGCGTGAACAGCAGCGCGCCGGTCAGCGCGGCAGCGCAGCGGGATCGTCGCGATCGAGCCTGTTTCACTGCGTTCATTTCTTCGTGCCGGCCGCATCGGCTGAGTCGAGCTGCGTGCGGAGGCTTGCCACGTCGATGGCGTCAGGATCCGCGATCGGCCGACGCATTGTCGCTTCTCCCGCCATGCCGGTCCTGAACGAACGCGCGGCCAGCGGGCCGGTTACTGCGGCGATGCGGAACAATCGGCACACAGACGTATCGCGCCGTGCCGGTCCGGGTCGTGCCAGTAGAAGCGCACATCGACCGCGCCGCGCGCCGGTACGACGACGTGCCTGACTTCCTGAATGGCCCTGTCGTGCGCGGACACGGTATATCGTCCCGGCGGCACGCGGGCAAACAGGAACGGGCCGCTCGTGTGTGCGTCGAGAATCGTCGACTTGCCGGATGACAGCGTGACGTCGACATCGGAAAGATACTGGCCCCGCTTCGATGCGAACGTCATCCGCAGGTTGTAGCGAGGCGCGACATCGCGAAATGCAGTGACCTCATCCTGGCCGATTCCGCCGGTGATATAAGCGACACCGTTGTGCACGACCGGCTCGGTCGACGGGTCAGCCAGCGCGTTCGCACCGATGTTCAGCAGGCAGGCTGCCAGCAGCATCTTCACGGTTCGGGTCCACATCTTCACTCTCCTGATTGAGCACGCACGGCTGCGATGCCGCCCGTCCGGTCGCGGAACGGGCTGCGTGCGGTGACGTCGCGCATTCGCGTTGACGACGATGTCAGCGTCGCGCGGAACGTCGATTTCCCGTTGACACAAGTCAAGTGCGTGCCTGTCGAAGCCGGACGGGCCCCGCGAGACAGTCATCGCGCCCCATATACCCGAGCTGCGCGGCACGCCTGAAAACACGGGGGAGCGGCATCCGGACGGCGCAATCGTCCGTGACGGCTGTCAGCCGATATTGCACGGCCCGTCGGAAATTTCCGACACGGCGGCCCGACGTCGGACAGCAAGCTCAGGCCACGCTGATTGTTCCGCGCGGCGCCGCTGTCAATACTGGAGACGTGACAGGAAGCAACGTGTTTCGCGGCCGGCGCGCGGCTCTTCCGCCCCGCCGCCGCAGGACCGAGGAGCTGGCGATGATTGATCCGACCGCAGTGCACGCCGACGACGCCATGCCGGATGGCGAACCGCCGGTCGGTGCCCACCTCGTGACCCGCCGCCACGGTTATCTGCATCACGGGATCTACATCGGCGACGGCAACGTGATTCACTACGCGGGATGGTCACGCCATGCGAGCGGCGGTCCGGTCGAGGTCGTCACGCTGGACGGCTTCCGTGCCGGTTTCGGGCTCGCGGTCATCCGCCACGAGCGCACGCTGTACGACGGAACGGAAGCCGCGCGCCGCGCGGCATCGCGCCTGGGCGAATGCCGATACCGGCTGCTCACGAACAACTGCGAGCACTTTTGCCTGTGGTGCCTTTTCGGTGTGGCGAGGAGCGAGCAGGTCGCGTCGTGCCTGCGCAACCCGGCACATGGCATCGCGGTCGCCGTCATGCTCGTCGCTTGCGTTCTGGCCGCGCGACTGCATCCGGCGATGACCGGGCGCGAATGCACGGCACGGTGTATGGCGTAGTATCGACGGCAGGGCCGTCGTTCAGTCATTCATCGACTCGACCGTCACCCGCGGCCACGAAAGACGGCATGCGCACGCCCCCACCGTTTCGCCTGCGCGATCGCGATGCGGATCGCGCTGCCCTCGGAACGCCCCTGCCGCAGCAGCGCGTTGGCAATCTCGATCGCCTTGCCGCGAACCGGCGGCGGCAGATTCCGCATCGAAGGCGGATAACGGTCGTCATTCCACGGCATGATCGATTCGCGCCCTGCGCGTTCGCGCCGGTCTGCACGTGCCGCTCAGCGCGGCAACGCGGCAGGATCGTAGCGATTGCGCGGATTCCACAGCATCCAGCCGTCCGTGCCCTCCGCGTCGGCCGCGTCGACCTGCGCGCGAATCTCGTCGGCATCGAACGGCCGGCGATCGAACGCATAGTCGCGAAACGCCTGGAGCCACGGCCGAAACCGGACACCGTCCAGTCCGGTCCGACGCTTCGCCTCGGCCAGCGACCGCGACACGATCTCGCCCGGATGCTCGGTCGGCTTGCGGCAACCGGGCAGGCCCCACGTGAAGCCGGACGGATACAGCATCGGCGACACATAGTCGACGACCGGTCCGAGCGCGTCGAGCCGCTGCCCGATCGCGGTGTCGTCGGCATTCCAGCAGACGTACCCGAAGATGTCGGCCGACATGTACAGGTTGTACGGCCGCAGCCGTTCGCGCGCGCCGGTCAGGAATCCGGTGATCGCCGCGACCCGGTTGGCCTCGGTATTGGGCTCGCCGAACCGGAGGCCGTTGGCGTCGGGAAAACGCAGGTAGTCGAACTGGATTTCGTCGAAACCCATGCGGGCAGCCTCTTCGGCGACATCGTAATTGTGTTGCCAGGCCGCGCGCGACGTCGGGTCGATCCAGCGCTGATGCTCGCGGTCCTGCCAGATCTCGCCGGCCGCGTCGCGCACGGCCCACTCGGGATGAGCGCGCGCCAGCGCGTCGTCCTTGAACACGACGATGCGGCCAATCACGTAAAGACCGCGCGCGTGGAACGTCCGCAGCAGGTCCGGCAGATCGGGCGGATGCACGACGGCACCGGCGGCATGGTTCGCGGCACCCGAGATTTCACGCGCCAGGCTGCGATACGGCGTCACGCCGCTGTCGCCCTTCACGTCGATGACGAGCGCGTTGATTGCCGTCTTGTCCTGGAGGGACAGCGCCGCCTCGCGCAGCGTGCGATCGGCGACGCCATAGGCGGACAGATAGACCGCCTTCGGACGCACGGGCGTCATCCGGATCGTCTGCGCGACCCCGGCCGGCGCGAGCGTGACTTCGGTTCGCGCGTAGCCCGGCGCACGCACGCTCAGGCGCGTGCCCGCCGCGTCGATCTCCAGTGAAAACGCGCCGTCGCGATCCGCGGTCCGGTTCACGCCCGACGCATGCCCGATCGCGCCGGCGAGCGGGTGCCCGTTCGTTGCGTCGACGACGGTGATCGTGACGGGCGCCGCCTGGGCAGCGAAGCCGGCGAGCGACACGAGAAGACAGATGATCAGGCGTTTCATCACGGCTGACTCCCGGCGGTTCTCAGCAATCCGTTCATGCATCGTGTGTCGCAATCGTCCGTCATCAGATAGCGCGGCAGTGCCATGGCCGGGTCGGTGACACGAACGGGGCACGCGTCGAGCGTGAATGCCGCGACGTAGCCTTCGCGTGCGGCCAACTGGTCGGTCTGTTCATCATGGACGCCGAACGGCCAGGCCAGCAGCCTGACCGGCTCACCGGTTTCGGCCTCGAGCCGTTCGCGGGACCGGCCCAGCTGGAACGACACGAAGCGCCGGTAGTCGTCCGGCGTGAGCCGGGCGCGCTCGGTGCGGAAATTCGGATGCCAGTACGTATGGGACTCGATGTCGAACCCGCCGGCGCGCCCGAGCGTGCGCAGCTGGTCCCATGTCATCGCATAGCCGGCGTTGGAGATGGCGGACGGATAGATGAACAGCGTGACCGGCATCGGATGGGCGCCCAGCAACGGGCGCAGCACGTCGTAGACGGAGCGATGACCGTCATCGACGGTGATCGCGACCGCCCGCGCCGGCACGGCATCGGCCTGGCCGTCGTGCCAGCGCACGACGTCGGCGAGCGGCACGATGCGGTAGCCGTTCGCCTCGATCGCCTGCAGCTGGTGCCGGAAGGTTTCGGTACGCACCGTCATCGAATCCAGGCGCGCGGTGGCGAACCGGTGATAGACCAGGATCAGCACACGCGGCGGGGGCGAATCGACGGTCGCGACGTCGGCGGACGAAACCGGCGACGCGGCCGACAGCAGGAGCAGGCTGGCGATCAAGGCGGTCAGGCGAACGGCCATGGCGGACCTCGTGGAATGGCTGCCCCATTTTTCGCGATGGCGGCGCGCAATCCGCTGAGCCAGATCAACGATCGATCGCGCGTCGACGCGATCGTGCACGCGTCGGGCCGCCTGGACGTCAGCTTGCCTGCGCAACCAGTTCGGCATGAATCCGCTCGACGTCGTCGCGCGTGCACAGCGCCGTGCCCGGATGCTCGACCGAGGCGGCCGATGCCGCCAGCGCATAGCGGCACGCATCGTCGAACGGCACGCCGCGCGCCAGCGCCCAGACCATGCCGCCGACGAAACTGTCGCCGGCGCCGACCGTGCTGCATACCGCTGCCGGCCTGCCGGGCAGGCGCAGCGCGCGATCGCGCGTGACGACCCAGGCGCCGCGCGCACCGAGCGTCAACGCGACGATGTCGGCCTGCCCGCGCGCCACGAGTTCGCTCGCCTTGCGGCAGGCCGCCGTGTCGTCGAGCGGTTCGCCGGCCAGCGCACTCAGTTCGCCGAGGCTGGGCTTCACGAGATGAACGCCGGCCTCGAGGGCCGCTTGCAGCGCCCGGCCCGCCGCATCGACGACCACCCGGCTTCCTCTTGCCCTGGCCGTGCGCGCGAGCGTCGCATACAGGTCGTCAGGCGCGCCGGGCGGCAGGCTGCCGCTCAGCACGAGATAGCGCGGCGCCGGCTGCATGGCGTCGATGCGGGCCGCGCAGTCGCGCCACTCGGCCTGCGTGACCAGCGGCCCCGGCATCAGGAAGCGGTATTCGCGCCCGGTCGCGGTCTCGCTCACGCAGACGTTCTCGCGCGTCTCGCCGGCGATCCGGACGCGCACCGCCGGCAGGCGCTCGGCTTCGAGCAGCAGCGTCAACACGTCGCCGGTCGGCCCGCCGGCCAGGTACAGCGCGACGCAGCCGCCCCCGAGCCGGTGAATGGTCCGGGCGACGTTGATCCCGCCGCCGCCGGGGTCGCGCCGCGGCCGTGTACAGCGCAGCTTGTGGGTATCGACGATGTGCTCGACCGAGGTCGAGACATCGACGGCAGGATTCAACGTGACGGTAACGATATCGGTCATGGTGCGTCGCTCGCAGTCGATGGCAGGCGCGCCGGGTGCCCGCGTGGCGATTCCCGGCCCACCGCGGCGTGCCGGCCGTGGCTACACGTTACGTTCGACGCCGGCCGCGGCGTTGACCGCCATCAAGCGATGCCGCGAAAGCGCCCGGTTGCGTTCGATCAACGACACGTTCGGGCAGGCGCCTACATTGAGTCATTCGTCGTCGCCGAGCCCCGCCATGGACGAGCAGCCGCTTTGCAGTACCGTGTTCGCCGAGCGCTATGCGCAGCCCGGCGACACGTCTCGCGCGGCCGTCTTCCATCGCGTCGCCCGTGCGCTGTCGCTCGCCGAGCCGGCCGAGCGCCGTGCGCAGGCGGAGCGCGTGTTCTACCTGAACCTGCAGCGCGGTGCGATCGGCGCGGGCCGCATTCTCGCGAACGCCGGGGCGGACCACGGCGGAACGATGGTCAACTGCTTCGTCCATCCGCTCGCGATTCCGGCCGACGCCCCCGTGCAGGCCCTCGACACGGCGCTCGCGCATGCGCTCGACGACGCCCGGGTCACGCTGCTGATGGGCGGCGGAATCGGCTACGACTTCTCGCCGGTGCCGCCCGCCGACGCGTACGAACGGCGCCTGTCGTCCGGACGCGGCGTATGTGCGGCGATCGACCGCTTCGATGCGATGTGCCGGGCGCTGCCGTTCACCGGCCCGCGCCGCGGCGCGCAGATGGGCGTGCTGCGCTGCGATCATCCGGACCTCGTCGCGTTCGTCGCGGCCAAGCGCGGACGCGCGCGCTGGCCGACGTTCAACCTGTCGGTCGGCGTCACGAACGCATTCATGGAGGCGGTCCGGCACGACCTGCCGTGGGCGCTCTTCCACCACGCGCCACCCGCCTGCACGTCCGGCGCATCGCCCCGGCTGCCCGACGGACGCTACCTTTACACAACGGTGCCGGCCCGCACGCTCTGGCACGCGATCGTCACTGCCGCGCGCGACAGCGCCGAACCGGGGCTGCTGTTCCTCGACACGATCCGCGCCGCGAATCCGCTGCGCGAGCACGAGCGGATCGACGCGACGAACCCGTGCGGCGAGCAACCGCTGCCGCCCTATGGCAGCTGCGTGCTCGGACCGATCGACCTGTCGCGGTTCGTCCTCCACCCGTTCGGTATCGACGGCGAGCCGCGCTTCGATTTCGCGACGTTCGCCGACGCGGTGCGCATCCAGGTCCGCATGCTCGACAACGTGCTCGATCTGACCGAGTGGCCGCTCGCCGCGCACGAGCACGAGGCGCGCCGCACGCGCCGCATCGGGGTCGGCGTCACCGGGCTGGGCGACGCGCTGACGATGCTGAGGCTGCGCTACGACAGCGCGGAAGCACGCGCGCTTGCACGCAGGATCGCGCTCGCGATGCGAGAGCATGCGTTCGCCGCGTCGGCCGCGCTTGCCGCCGAGCGCGGCGTGTTTCCGGCCTACGACCCGGCCGCCTATCTGAGCGGCCCCGCGTATCGAACGCTGTTGCCGCTGAAGGTGCATCACGCGATCGCGCGGCACGGGCTGCGCAACAGCCACCTGCTGTCGTTCGCGCCGGCCGGCAGCGTGAGCCTCGCGTTCTGCGACAACTGTTCGAACGGAATCGAGCCGGCCGTCGGCTGGACGCAGCGCCGCATGGTCCGCACCGCGGACGGGCAGGTCCGGCCGTTTCGTGTGGAGAATCACGCTCACCGGCTGTTTCGCGCACTGCATGGCGACACCGTCAGGCTGCCGGGCTATTTCGTCACGGCGGCGGATATCGCGCCTGCCGACCACGTCGCGATGCTCGCGGCGCTGCAGCCGTGCGTCGACGCCGGTATCTCCAAGACGGTGACGATGCCCGGCCAGTGTTCGCTCGCGGCGGTCGACGCGCTGTTCTTCCAGGCGTGGCGCGAAGGGCTCAAGGGCATCACGATTTTCCGGCCCGATCCGCGGCTCGCGTCGGTCGTGACCGATGACGCGTCGCACGCGCGGCGCGACGGCCCCGTCTGCATCGGCTGTTGAACGACACGATGAGCGGCGGCGAGCGTCCGGGCAAGCATCCGGGGCGATAGCGGGCGCCGATCGCTCCTTCAGGCGGAGACGCCCGTGGTCGTTTCCGTGTCGGCTTCCGGCGCCCGGGGCGGCTCGCCGTCATCGTCCGGCGGCGTGATGAGTGCCACCAGCATGTCGTGATCGATTGATTCGTGCTGCAGCAAACTGCGCGCGATCCGTTCGAGCGCATCGCGATGCGCGCCGAGCGTTGCCGTGACCCGCGCGTGCGCGTCCTCTAGCAGCGCGCGCACCTCTTCGTCGATCAGTTGCGCCGTGTGCTCGCTGCAGTGGCCGTCGCCCGGCGTCCACACGCCCGGCGCCCCGCCCTGGCGTGCGCCATCGTCGAGTGTCGCCAGGCCGATCTTCTCGCTCATCCCGTACTGCATCACCATATGGCGCGCCAGCGCGGTCGCGCGTTCGAGATCGTTCTGCGCGCCGGTCGACACGTCGCCGAACGCGATTTCCTCGGCCACGCGTCCGCCGAGCAACACGTCGAGCCGGTCGAGCAACTCGCTCCTGCGCAGCACGTAGCGATCCTCCGTCGGCACCTGCTGCGTGTAGCCGAGCGCCGCGATCCCGCGCGGGATGATCGACACCTTCTTCACCGGATCGCAGTGCGCGCGGCTTTGCGCGACGAGCGCATGCCCCGATTCGTGGTACGCGATGGTCCGCTTCTCCTGTTCGTTCATCACGCGGCTCTTGCGCTCCATGCCGGTCATCGCGCGGTCGATGGCTTCGTCGAAATCGGCCATCCCGATCGCGGGCTTGCCCAGTTCCGCCGCATGCAGCGCGGCTTCGTTGACGACGTTCGCGAGATCGGCGCCGACGAAGCCCGGCGTGCGCTGCGCCAGTTCGGCCAGGTCGACTTCCGGCGCGAGCTTCACGCGCTTCGTGTGCACGGCCAGGATCTGCTTGCGTCCGGTCAGGTCCGGCCGGTCGATCGCGATGTGCCGGTCGAAACGCCCGGGGCGCAGCAGCGCGGGATCGAGGATCTCCGGCCGGTTGGTCGCGGCCATGATGATGACGCCCGAATTGGCCTGAAAGCCGTCCATCTCGACGAGCAGCTGGTTCAGCGTCTGCTCGCGCTCGTCGTTGCCCGACATCAGGCCGACGCCGCGCGCCTTGCCGAGCGCATCGAGCTCGTCGATGAACACGATGCACGGCGCGCTCTGCTGGGCCTGCTCGAACAGATCGCGCACGCGCGCCGCGCCCACGCCGACGAACATCTCGACGAACGCCGAGCCGCTGATCGTGAAGAACGGCACCGCCGCCTCGCCGGCGACCGCGCGGGCGAGCAGCGTCTTGCCGGTGCCGGGCGCGCCGACGACGAGCACGCCCTTCGGAATCTTGCCGCCGAGCCGCTGGTAGCGTTCGGGGTTGCGCAGGAACGCGACGATCTGCTGCAGCTCGGCCTTCGCCTCGTCGATGCCCGCGATATCGTCGAACGTGATGCCGGTTTCCTTCTGCATGTAGACGCGGGCGCGGCTTTTGCCCATGCCGCTCAGATCCCGCATCCCGCCCGGCCTTCGCATCATGAAATTCCAGATCAGGACGAAGCCGATCAACGGGAAGATCCAGGTCGCCAGCGTGCCGATCCAGCCCGTATCCGTCGCGCCGCGGTAGCGAATCCCGGCAGTCGTCAGCGCGGCGACCAGCCCTTCGTCGCTCACCCGGTTCGTCGTGAAGCGCCACGGCGCGCCGGCCTCCTTCACGCCGGCCGCATCGGACGCGGGCAGCGCGGCGCCGGCTTGCGGCATGCGCAGCGTGCCCGAGATCGTCGCCGTGCCGATCTCGAGATCGTCGACGAGCCGTGCGTCCACCAGGCGGTGAAAATCGCTGTAGGAAATCGACGTCGACGCCGGCTGGCGCGCGAGCAGTTGAACCGCGACCAGCACGGCGAACGCGACCGGAATCAGCAGCCCGGAGTAGTCGAATGATTTTTTCACGGGGTCGAACCTCTCCGGCAGGCCAGCATCCGCTCACGCATCGTCGCGCTTCCAGTGCGCACGCAGCACATCCTCGCCGTCGCGATAGTCGAGCGCGAGATCGCCGTGATGCGCATGCAGCAATGCTTCGCCGAGGCGCCGGACCATGTGCACGCCCGTCGTGCGAACGATGAGCGAATCGGCGGATGTGTCGATGTCCATGATGCGTTCGAGCGCGTGCTCGCTCGTCTCCAGATCGGCCTGATGCCGCAGCAGTTCGAGAATCGTCGAACGGTGCGCGCTCAGGTAGGCACCCTGCAACACCAGTTCGCCCGCCGGCACGTTTTCCCGCATGCGCTTGCAGGCCGGGCATTCGAGCTGGCGCCGGTCGAGCGGGGTCGCGTACCAGGTCCAGCGGCCCGCGTCGCAGACGGCGCCGCAGCCTTCGCAGATGCGGTCGCCCGCGGGCCGCTTCGGTTCGCGATAACTGTCCTTCGTATGCGGCTGCATGCGCTTGTCGCGGCGCAGATAGTTTCGGCCGGGGCCGGTATGCGAACGGTTCATCGCAGCTTCTCCTGGTAGTAGACGGCACGTGCAAGCCGGTCAGGCGACGCTCAGTCGGTCGACGACCTGCCGGACACCCCTCACCGACCCGGCCGCACCACACGCGGCGCGCCTTTCGGCCAGCGACGCGACCGTGCCCGTCAGCGTGACGATGCCGTCGGTTGCGTCGATCGAGATTCCCGCGGTTTCGCGCTGCGCGCGGCGCGCAAGCGCCTCGGCGATCCGGGCGCCGACGTCGGGCACCGTATGGTCGGCACGCACCCGGATGCGGTTGGCCACGCCGACGACGCCGATCATCCGGCTCACCATCGCTTCCGCCGCGCGGCTCTGATACGCATGATCGACTTCGCCGTCGAGCGTCACGCAGCCGTGATCGACCTCGACGCTGATCTTGTGATCGCGCAACGCCTCCTGCCAGCCGAGCGCGAACGTGATCGCGATCGCCAGTTCCTGGTCCGCGCACGCGTTCTCCGGCGGGGTGACGTTCAGTTCGAGCACCAGCGCGCGCGCGTCGGCGACGTGCAGTGCCGTCTTCTGCGCCTCGAGCTTCTGGGCCCAACTGTCGACCGTGCCGCGCAACGTGACGATCCGGTCGTGAACCTCGACGTCGATCCGGCGCGCCTCGATCGCCGGATTCCAGAACAACGCCTGCTCGACATCCTGCTTGAGTACTGCATCGGACTTCATGTCGGTCTCCCGTCGGTCCGTGCCGGCCGCATGCCTGCGAGCGAATGCGTGCCGCACCGTGTTCAGCATCGCGCACGGCCGCGCCGGCGGCTTGACGAGGATCAATCAACTGCGGGCTCGCGACGGACGTTGCCGCACCGGGCGTGCCGCCCGTGACAGGCATTGCGCGGCCCGGCCCGGCTCGCCGTCGCGAAAGCGTCCGATGCATGCTCCGGCACGCGCGTCAAGCGAGCGGCCCCTCGAAACGCATCCCCGCCCGAGTGACACAGATCAAGGGGAAACCCGGTAATCGTCGGATATAAGTGAATCCGAAGCGGCGACGCCCCGCGGGCGGCGCCATCCCGAATTCCCGCATTTCCGTATTCGACGAGGCATTCCATGCGCGCTGCCGCGCTTCCCGTTCGCTGTCATCCTGCCGTCGTGCGGCGCATGCGTGCCATTGCGCTGGCGGCGGGCATGGGGCTGCTGTCGGGCTGCCTGTCGCTTGCGCCACCGGACGAGCGTCCCGCCGCACCGATTCCCGCGTCCTTTCCGGAGCCGTCCGCCGACGCGACACCCGCCGCGCCCGTGCCCGACTGGCAGGCTTACTTCGTCGACCCGCGCCTGCGCGCACTGATCGGCCAGGCGCTCGCCGACAACCGGGATCTGCGCGCGGCGGTTGCCCGCGTCGAGCAGGCGCGCGCGGTGTACGGCATCCGCGGCGCGGATCAATGGCCGACGATCGCTGCGGGCGCGGCCTACGCGCGGTTTCGCACGCCGGGCGGCTTTCTCACTCCGGTGCCCGTCATCGGGCAGGTCTATCAAGTCCAGCTGGCCGAGACGCAATGGGAGATCGATTTCTGGGGCCGCGTGCGCAACCTGAAGGAAGCAGCGCTTCAGCGCTACCTCGCGAGCGACGCAGCCAGGCAGGCGGTGACGCTGAGCGTCGTCACCGGTGTCGCGGACGCGTATCTGACCCTGTGCGAGATCGACGAACGCATCGCGCTGACCCGCGCGACGATCGACACCCGCCGCGAATCGCTGCGGATTTTCCGGCTTCGTCACGCGGCCGGCGCGATCTCGCGCCTCGATCTCACGCAATCGGAGATCCTGCTGCAGCAGGCGGAATCGCTCGGCGTGCAGTTGCAGCAGGCCCGCGCGACGGCGGCCGATGCGCTGGCGTTGCTCGTCGGTGCGCCGCCGGCGCTGGGCGCCACGCCGCTCGCGCTCGACGACGGCGCGGTGCTGCCGTCGCTCGCCCCCGGCCTGCCTTCATCACTGCTGACCCGGCGCCCGGACGTGATCGCGGCGGAGCGCGAACTGCAGGCGAGCCGCGCGAACATCGGCGCGGCGCGCGCGGCATTCTTTCCGCGCATCGCGTTGACGAGTGCGATCGGTTCGGGAAGCAGCGCGCTGCACGACCTGCTGTCGTCGGGGTCCGGCGTGTGGTCGGTGATTCCCAACGTCACGCTGCCGCTCGTCGACGGCGGCCGCAACCGGTCGAATCTCGCACTGGCGCGCGCGCAACGCGAAGAAGCGCTCGCCCGCTACGAACAGACGCTGCAGCGCGCGTTCCGCGACGTGTCCGATGCGCTCGCCGCGCGCCATTGGCTCGCCGACCAGGTCGCCATCGAGCGCGCCACGCTGGCGTCGCAGGCCGAGCGGGCGCGCCTCGCGAAGCTGCGCTACGACAGCGGGGCAACCCGCTTCCTCGAGGTGCTCGATGCGCAGCGGGACCTGATGAACGCCGAGCAGCAGCTGGTCACGACCCGTCGTGCGCTGCTGTCGAGCCGCGTCGCGCTGTACGGCGCGCTCGGCGGCGGCGTGATCGACACCGGCAAGACTGCCGCGGCAACGGCGCCCCTTTCGACCGACTCGGACAACACACCATGAAAACCATCCCGCGCCCTCTTCTGATCGGTATCGGTGCGGCCGTGCTTGCGATCGGCCTCGCGTACTACGGATGGACGCGCTGGCACGACGGCCAGGCGGATGCGGGGCTCGTCAGCGGCAACGGCCGCATCGAGGCGACCGAAATCGACGTCGCGACCAAGCTGCCGGGGCGCGTCACCGCGATGCTCGTCGACGAAGGCGACTTCGTGACGGCCGGCCAGCCGCTCGCACGCATGGACGTCGTCGTCCTGCAGGCGCAGCTCGACGAGGCACGGGCGCGCGAGCAGCAGGCGGTGAACACCGCGGCGAGCATCGACGCGCAGGTCGCGCAGCGCCGCAGCGACAAGGCCGCGGCCGCGGCCGTCGTCGTGCAGCGGGAAAGCGAGCTGGACGCGGCCACGCGGCGGCTCGCGCGGTCCGAAACGCTGTCGCGCGACGGCGCGTCGTCGATGCAGGAACTGGACGACGATCGCGCGCGCGCCGGCAGCCTGCGCGCGACCGTGAATGCCGCGCGGGCCCAGGTGCAAGCCGCTCAGGCCGCGATCGACGCCACGCAGGCCCAGCTCGTCGCGGCGCGCTCGGCCGTGACGGCCGCGCAGGCGACCGTGGCGCGCGTGCGGGCCGACCTCTCGGACAGCGAACTGACCTCGCCGCGCGACGGGCGCGTCCAGTACCGGATTGCCGAGTCGGGCGAAGTCCTGCCGGCAGGCGGCAAGGTGCTCAACGTCGTCGACCTGTCCGACGTGTACATGACGTTCTTCCTGCCCGAAGCGGTCGTCGGCCGGGTCCCGCTCGGCGCCGACGTGCGGATCGTGCTCGATGCGGCACCGGAATACGTGATTCCGGCACGCGTGTCCTATGTGTCGAGCACCGCGCAGTTCACGCCGAAGACGGTCGAAACGGCCACCGAGCGGCAGAAGCTGATGTTCCGGGTGAAGGCACGCATCGATCGCGACCTGTTGCAGCGCCACCTGAAGCTCGTCAAGACCGGCTTGCCGGGCGTGGCGTGGCTGAAGACCGACCCGCACGCGGGCTGGCCGGATCGCCTCGCGATCAGGGTGCCGCAATGAAAGCGGCGCCGCCCGTCGAGACGGATGCCGGGGCGACCGGCGCTGCGCCGGTGTCGGCCGATCCGGGCTGGGTCGCACGGCTGTCCGGCGTCTCGCTGCGCTACGGCGACAAGGCCGCGCTCGACGACGTGACGCTCGATATCCCGGCCGGCCGCATGATCGGGCTGATCGGGCCGGACGGCGTCGGCAAGTCGAGCCTGCTCGCGCTCGTTTCCGGCGCGCGCGCGATCCAGCAGGGCCGCGTATGGACGCTCGACGGCGACCTGTCGTCGCGCCGCCATCGCGCGCGCGTGTGCCGGCGCATCGCCTACATGCCGCAAGGCCTCGGCCGGAACCTGTACGCGACGCTGTCGGTCGAGGAGAACCTGCAGTTCTTCGCGAGACTGTTCGGCCACGATGCGGCGGAGCGGCGCCGACGGATCGACGCGCTGACGCGCAGCACCGGGCTGCAGCCGTTCCTGGACCGCCCGGCCGGCAAGCTGTCCGGCGGCATGAAGCAGAAGCTCGGCCTGTGCTGCGCGTTGATCCACGATCCCGACCTGCTGATCCTGGACGAGCCGACGACCGGCGTCGATCCGCTGTCGCGCGCGCAGTTCTGGGAGCTGATCGGCCGCATTCGCGCCGCCCGCCCGGCGATGAGCGTGCTGGTCGCCACCGCTTACATGGACGAGGCCCGCCGTTTCGACCGGCTGATCGCGATGGACGCCGGCCGCGTGCTGGCAACCGGCAGCCCCGGCGAGCTGCTCGAGCGCACCGGTTGCGACACGCTGGAAGCCGCGTTCATCGCACTGCTCCCGGAGGCGCGCCGGCACGGACACCAGCCGGTCGTGATCGCGCCGTTCCAGGCCGATCGGGCGGCCGGCTACGCGATCGAGGCGGACGGGCTGACGATGCGGTTCGGCGATTTCGTCGCGGTCGACCACGTGAGCCTGCAGATCCGCCGCGGCGAAATCTTCGGCTTTCTCGGCTCCAACGGCTGCGGCAAGTCGACGACCATGAAGATGCTCACCGGCCTGCTGCCCGCGTCGGACGGCACGGCAACGCTGTTCGGCCGGCCGGTCGCCGCGAACGACATCGACACGCGCCGGCGCGTCGGCTACATGTCGCAAGGGTTTTCGCTCTACGGCGAACTGACCGTCCGGCAGAACCTCGTGCTGCACGCGCGCCTGTTCGGCGTGCCGGAGGCGGACGTGCCCGCGCGCGTGACCGAAATGGTCGCGCGCTTCGGGCTGGCCGACGCCCTCGACGCGCTGCCCGAGCGCCTGCCGCTCGGCATGCGGCAGCGGCTCTCGCTCGCGGTGGCGATGGTGCACAAGCCCGAGCTGCTGATCCTGGACGAACCGACGTCGGGCGTGGATCCGGTCGCGCGGGACGACTTCTGGCGGCTGATGATCGAGCTCGCGCGCAACGATCGCGTCACCATCTTCATTTCGACGCACTTCATGAACGAGGCCGCGCGCTGCGACCGCATCTCGCTGATGCATGCGGGCCGCGTGCTCGCGAGCGCCGCGCCCGAGGAACTGGTGCGCCTGCGCGGCGCCGCCACGCTCGAGGACGCGTTCATCGGCTACCTGAGCGACGCGCAGAAAGCGGATGGCGCGGACGGTGCGCCGGCCGATGCGCCGGCCGACGCCGCCTGGCTCGCCGCGCCGCCCGCGGCGGCCGGCGCCGGTCGTGCGGCGGCATGGTTCAGCCCGGCGCGCACCGGCAGCTATCTGTGGCGCGAAGTGCTGGAGCTGCGACGCGACCCGTTGCGCGCGACGCTGGCGCTGTTCGGCTCGCTCGTGCTGATGTGCGTGATCAGCATCGGGATCAGTCTCGACGTCGACAACCTGACGTTCGCGGTGCTCGACCGCGATCAGTCGATCCTGAGCCAGGACTATGCGCAGAACCTCGCCGGTTCCCGCTACTTCGTGCCGCGCGCGCCGCTCGCCGACGACCGCGACATCGAGCGCCGCATGCGCAACGGCCGGCTGTCGCTCGCGCTCGAGATCCCGCCCGGTTTCGCGCGCGACGTCGCGCGCGGCCGCCGCGTGGAGATCGGCGCATGGGTCGACGGCGCGATGCCGATGCGCGCGGAGACGATCCGCGGCTACGTGGCCGGCATGCACGAAAACTGGCTGCGCGACCAGGCGAAGCGCCGGCTCGGCGTGTCGCTCGCGCCGGCCGTCGACATCGCGATCCGCTATCGCTACAACCCGGACGTCAAGAGCCTGCCGGCCATGATTCCCGCGATCATGCCGATGCTGCTGCTGATGCTGCCCGCGATGCTGACGGCGCTCGCCGTCGTGCGGGAACGCGAGCTCGGGTCGATCGTCAATCTGTACGTGACGCCCGTCACGCGGGCCGAATTCCTGCTCGGCAAGCAGGCGCCGTACGTGATGCTGGCCATGCTGAACTTCCTGCTGATGGTCGTGCTGGCCGACCTCGTGTTCGGCGTGCGGATCAAGGGCAGTTTCGCGACGCTGGCGGCCGCGGTGCTGATCTTCAACGTCGTGGCCACCGGCATCGGGCTGTTCGCCTCGACGTTTACCCGCAGCCAGATCGCCGCGATCTTCATGACGATCGTCGGCACGCTGATTCCCGTCGTGCAGTTCTCGGGCCTGCTCACGCCGCTGTCGTCGCTCGAGGGCAGCGGCAAGTGGGTCGGCACCGTCTATCCGGCCACCTACATGCTCGCGATCAGCCGCGGCGTCTACAACAAGGCGCTCGGGCTGGCCGACCTGTCGTCCCAGTTCTGGCCGATGCTCGCGGCCGTGCCGGTCATCCTGGTCATGACCGGCGTGCTGCTGCGCAAGCAGGAGCGCTGACCATGTCGCGCCTGCTCGTCATTTTCCGGCTCGGGGTCAAGGAACTGTGGAGCCTCGCCCGCGACCCGATCCTGCTCGCGCTGATCGTCTATACGTTCAGCGCGTCGATCTACGTCGCGGCCACCGCGCGCCCGGAAACGCTGCACAAGGTGCCGATCGCGATCGTCGACGAGGATGCGTCGCCGCTGTCGGCGCGCATCGCGGCGGCGTTCTTCCCGCCGCAGTTCGCGCCGCCCCCGCTCGTCGACGCCGGCGCGGCCGATCGCGGGCTGGACAACGGCGACTACACGTTCTCGCTCGACATTCCGCCCGACTTCCAGCGCGACGTGCTCGCCGGCCGTCACGCGACGGTCCAGCTCAACGTCGATGCGACCCGCATGACGCAGGCGTTCACCGGCGGCGGTTACGTCCAGCAGATCGTGTCGGGCGAGATCGATGCGTTCGTGCGGCGCCATCGCGGCACGCCCTTGCCGCCCGTCGATCTCGCGATGCGGATGCGCTTCAACCCGAATCTCGACGAAGTCTGGTTCGGCGCGCTGATGGAACTGATCAACAACGTGACGATGCTATCGATGATCCTCACCGGCGCCGCGCTGATTCGCGAGCGCGAGCACGGCACGATCGAGCATCTGCTCGTCATGCCGGTGACCGCGGCGGAAATCATGCTCGCGAAGGTCTGGTCGATGGGGCTCGTCGTCGCGGCGGCGGCCGTCGCGTCGCTGACGTTCGTCGTGGGCGGCGCGCTGCACGTGCCGATTCCGGGATCGGTGCCGCTGTTCGTGGCCGGCATGGCGCTGCACCTGTTCGCGACGACGTCGATGGGGATCTTTCTCGCGACGCTCGTGCGCAGCATGCCGCAGTTCGGCATGCTGCTCGTCCTCGTGCTGCTGCCGCTGCAACTGCTGTCGGGCGGCCTGACGCCGCGCGAAAGCATGCCGCCCGTCGTGCAGGACATCATGCTGGCCGCGCCGACCACGCATTTCGTCGAACTCGCGCAGCGGATCCTGTATCGCGGTGCCAGGTTCGATGCGGTGTGGGCCCAGTTCGCGGCGCTGTTCGCGATCGGCTGCGTGCTGTTCCTGCTGTCGCTGACGCGGTTCCGCAAGACGATTGGTCAGATGACTTGAGCGGGGCGTCGATTCCGTGATGCCGGGATTCGTCCGTTGATACAGATCAATCGTGCCGGCGCGCGGCACGCGATCATGGCGCCATGTCTTGCGCAACCAGTGGCAGCTATGTCCACGGCGGCCGCTTCCCGGGAGAACGTCATGATGGGTCTGCGATACCGAAACGCGCTTGCGACGCTCTGCGTATTCATCGCGCTCGCGTCGCTGCTGGGCGTCGTGCATGCGATGCTGATCGACGAGCGGGTCGTCCCGTACGCGATCGTCGCGCTCGTGTCGGGCATCGTGGCGTTCGTCGCGCAGCTGGATCCGGCGCCGTCCGGGCGCTAGGCGCACGGCCGGACGCGTCGGATTCGCCATCATGAACGGCATCCTGCGTCTCGCGTTCAAGCTGCTCGTCAACGACAGCGCGAAATTCACCGCGCTGATCGTCGGCATCACGTTTTCGGTGCTGCTGATGATCGAGATGACGTCGCTGTTCGCCGGCATCCTGAACAAGTCGTCGGCGTCGGTCATCAATATCGGCGCGAAGGTATGGGTGATGGACCCGGCCGTGAAGACGATCGCGAACAGCATCGGCATGCCCGACTACGTGCTCGACGCGGTGCGCAGCATCGACGGCGTCAAGTATGCGGTGCCGCTCTATTCCGGCGGCGCGCTCGTCAAGCTGCGCTCCGGCACCTACCAGGCCGTGACGGTCGTCGGCCTCGACGACGCCAGCCTGCTCGGCCGCCCGACGATGCTGCAGGGCCGCATCGAGGACATCTACGCGGAAAACGGCTTCATCGCGATTCAGGATCCCGAGTTCCGGAAACTCGAGAATCCGTCCGTCGGCACCGATTTCGAGTTGAACGATCATCGCGGCGTGATCGTCGGCATCGCGAAGGTCGCCGCGAGCGGCCTGTTCGGCACGCCGACGCTTTACACCACCTACGCCCGCGCGATCCGCTACATTCCGTCGCCACGCTTCACGACCTCCTACATCCTCGTCGAGCCCAAGTCGGATGCCGACATCGCCCACATCAAGGCCGTCGTGCAAGCGCTCGGCTATCGCGCGTACACACGCGACGAATTCATCGCGCAGATCGCGCGCTTCTACAAGTACGAGACCGGGCTCGGCACCAACATCATGCTGATGACGATCATCAGCTTCATCATCGGCCTGTCGATTTCCGGGCAGACGTTCTATGCGTTCATCCTCGAGAACCTGGACAAATTCGGCGCGCTGAAGGCGATCGGCGCGAAAAGCCGCGAGCTGGTCGCGATGATCCTGTTCCAGGCGACGTTCACCGCGCTGACCGGTTACGGTATCGGCGTCGGGCTGTGCGTGCTGATGATCAGTCTCGCGAAACTGCGGATTCCCGACTATGCGGCGCTCATCACGTACGGCAACCTGTCGCTCGCGTTCGGGATGGTGGTCGTGATCGCGACGATTTCGAGCTATCTCGGCGTGCGGCGCGTGCTGCGCATCGAGCCGTTCGACATCTTCCGGGGCTGACGATGGCCGGCATCGCGATCGACGCGCGCGGCGTCGGCAAATGGTTCGGCGAAGGCGACGCGCGCACGCAGGCACTGCGCGACGTGTCGATGCAGGCGAACTTCGGCGAGATGCTGCTGATCGTCGGGCCGTCCGGCAGCGGCAAGACGACGCTGCTCAGCGTGATCTCCGGCATCCTGCGGCCGGACGGCGGTTCGGTGTCGATCGACGGCGTCGACCTGTGGGCGCAGCCGAACGACGCGATCGCCGATTTCCGGCTGAACCGGATCGGTTTCGTGTTTCAGGATTACCACCTGTTCCCGCGGCTCACGACCGCGGAGAACGTCGCGATCCCGCTGATCCTGAGGCGCCGGCCGTGGGACGACGCGCTCAAGGAAGCGCACGCGTATCTGGACGTGGTCGGGCTCGCAAACCGCGCGCAACTGCCGCCCGTGAAGCTGTCCGGCGGCGAACAGCAGCGCGTCGCGATCGCGCGCGCGATCGTCAGCCAGCCCGACCTGCTGATCCTCGACGAGCCGACCGCGTCGCTCGATGGCGACACGGGCCGCATGATCATCGACTTCGTCAAGCACAAGGTGCTCGACGACACGCGCTGCATCGTGATCGTCACGCACGACGCGCGGATCTTCGAGTACGCGGATCGCGTCCTGCGGATGGAAGACGGCAAGCTGAACGGCATCGAGCGCGGAGGTGCACGATGAAACACCGGCTCGTGTTCGTGGCGGCCCTGCTCGGCTTCCTGGCAAGCGTCCTCGCCGCGTGGGTCTACAGCCGCCAGGAGCCGCCGCAGCCGCCGGTATTCAAGCCGGCCGCCAATCCGTACGCGCGCGGCGTCTATGCGAACGGCATCGTCGAGAGCGAGCAGCCGGCCGGCGCGAACGTGAACGTCTATCCGGACGTCTCGGGCGCGGTGACGCGCATCCTCGTGCACGACGGCGATCCGGTGAAGGCCGGCGACGCGCTGCTGACGATCGACGACTCGGTGCAACGCGCGACCGCCGCCCAGCTCGCGGCGCAGGCCGACGCGGCCGCCGCGCTGCTCGACGAGCTGAAGGCGCAGCCGCGCCGCGAGGTGCTCGACGTGGCCAGTGCGCAAACGGCGGCCGCGCAGGCGAGCCTGAAGCTCGCGCAGGACCAGTACGACAAGCAGCGGCACGCGTACGACATCGATCCGAAGGCGGTCAGCCGCGACGCGCTCGACACGGCCGCGAACGCGGTGCGCGTCGCGGCGGCCAACCTGGACGTCGTGACGCGGCAGTATCGTCTGACCAAGGCCGGCGCATGGAGCTACGACGTGCGCAACCAGGAAGCGCAGGCCATCGCGCTGCGGCGCGCGGCCGACGCTGCGGCCGCACTGCTCGCCCGCTACACGCTGCGTGCGCCGGCGGACGGGACCGTCCTGGCGATGAACGCGGCCGTGGGGGCCTACCTGACCTCGCAGGGGCTCTACGACACCTATACGCGGGGCAGCACGCCGGTCGTGGTGCTCGGCACGCCGGTCGACCGGCTGCAGGTCCGCTGCTACATCGACGAGATCCTGATCCACCAGTTACCCGACCTGCATGCGTTGAAGGCGCACATGTTCGTGCGCGGCACATCGGTCGAGGCCGATCTCCAGTTCGTGCGCGTGCAGCCATACGTCACGCCGAAGATCGAGCTGTCCGACCAGCGCACCGAGCGCGTCGACGTGCGCGTGCTGCCGGTCATTTTCCGTATCTTGCCGAACAGGAATGTGCGGCTGTTTCCCGGGCAGATCGTCGATGTCTACGTCGCAGGCAAATAACGGGGCCCGCCGCGCGCGCGCGCTGCGCCGCGGCACCGGCGCGCTGGCCGTCGCCGTGCTGCTCGCGGGGTGCACGGTCGGGCCGAATTTCGTCCCGCCCCCCGCGCCGCGCGTCGCGCGCTTCGTGCCGCCCGACGATCCGGGCGCGGCGTCCGGCTCCTGGAGCGGCGGCGGCCGGACGCAGGCATTGTCGGCGGACGCGGCGCTCACGCGCGACTGGTGGACACGCTTCGGCAGCCGCGCGATCGACTCGACCGTCGCCGAAGCATTGACCGGCAGCCCGACGCTCGATCTCGCCGAAGCGACGCTGCGGCGCAGCGAGCACGCGCTGCGGGCCGGCCAGGGGATCTTCTTTCCGCAGGTGGATGCACAGGCCGGCGCGTCGCGCCAGCGCGCTGTGCCGCTGCGCACCGGCCAGGCGTTGCCGGCGTCGATCTTCAACCTGTTCACGCTGTCGGCCACGGTCAGCTACACGCTCGACCTGTGGGGCGGCGAACGGCGCCAGGTCGAAGCGCTCGCGGCCGACGTCGATGCGCAACGGCAGGCGCTGGCGGGCGCCTACCTGATGCTGACCGCGAACGTCGTCAATACGATGGTCGCGCGCGCGGCCTATCGCGACGAAGCCGCGGCGACGCGCGAAATGATCGGCCTGCTCGACGAGCAGGTTCGTCTGACGCGCGCGCAGGTGACGGCCGGCGCGGCAGCCTACGTCGCGGTGCTGACGCTGGAATCGCAGCGGGCGTCGTTCGAGGCGACGCTGCCCGCGCTCGACCAGAAACGCGCGCAGGCCGACGATCTGCTCGCGCTGCTGGCCGGCCGCTACCCGGCCGACTGGCGGACGCCGGACCTGTCGCTCGACGGGATCGAGCCGCCCGCCAGCCTGCCCGACACGGCGCCGTCGTCGCTGGTGCGCCGCCGCCCCGACATCCTGCAGGCGGAAGCCCAGTTGCACGTGGCCAGCGCGCGGGTCGGCGTCGCGACGGCCGCGCTTTACCCGAACCTCTCGCTGTCCGCATCGGGCGGGTTCGACAGCGTCGTCGCCGGCAAGCTGTTCTCGCCCGCCGGCCGCGTGTGGAGTGCCGGTGCCGCACTCACCGCGCCGATCTTTCATGGCGGCTCGCTGCTGAACCAGCGGCGCGCCGCGCAGGATGCGTACGACGAAGCCGATGCGACCTATCGGCAGGTCGTCCTGTCGGCGTTCTCGCAGGTGGCCGACACGTTGCGCGCGCTCGCCAACGACGCGGCGGCGCTCGATGCGCAGGCGCGCGCGATGGCCGCGGCTCGTGACGCGCTGAAGCTCACGCAGGCCGGCTACGACGCGGGGATTGCCGGCTACGTCCAGTTGCTGGTCGCCGACTTGCAATACCATCAGGCGCGGATTGCGTGGCTGCAGACGGTCGCGCAGCGCCTGCAGGATACGGTTGCGTTCTACGTCGCGCTCGGCGGCGGCTGGGGCGATGCGGGCTGACGCGCGCCGACAAGCGCGCCGCACCGGCATTCAGTCCCGCTCAGCCCCATTCAGCCCGTCTGCGCCACCACGTCGGGCCGCTGCCACGGCGGCAATTCCGCCCAGCCGAGCGGCCCGTAGACGGTGCCGCCGGCGGCCTCGATCCGTTCGACGAACGTGGCGAGCGTGACCCCGGCCGGCACGGTCAGCGTCAGCGCGTCGACGAAATCCTCGCTGCGCAGCCATGGCGCCGCGCCGTGGTTGATCTGCTGGACGCTCCACGCATGCCCGTGCCGCCCGGCCTCGGGCGGTAACAGACCCGGCGCGTCGAACGCGACCCGGAGCAATTGCACGCGCGAATCGCTGTACGGCGGTTTCGCGGCATTCTGGTACGGCACGTCCGCCCAGCGCTCGCCGCATTGCTCGTCGAGCGGCAAGCAGGTAAACCACGCCCAGGGCGCGCGGACGAAGCACAGTCGGTAAAGGTGCCCGGCACCATCCAGATTGGCGATCAACGTCATGATGGGTTCATCCCGAAAGACTCGTGAGGCGACGCGTGATGCCGAACGCATCGCGCGCATGGCATGCGCGGATAACGGGGTCCCGACACCGCATGCACGCACCAACTCACTATCCTGCCGCCGCCGGGGCCCATGCTTGATCGTCGTCAAACCGCGCGCCGGCCGGGAATCTCGCCCGGCCGGCATGGGGATCCCGCAATTCCTGATTTCGGTCAACCGCCGCCCGCGCGTTCGGGATGTAATCGATTTACTGTTCCGTCGACTCCCGCAGAGGCACCCCATGAAACTGACTTTTCTCGGTGCGACCGAAACCGTGACCGGCTCGAAGTACCTGCTCGAGCACGGCGGCCGGCGCGTCCTGGTCGATTGCGGCCTGTTCCAGGGGACCAAGAACCTGCGGCTGCGCAACTGGCGCGCGCTGCCGTTCGCGCCCGACACGCTGGACGCGGTCGTGCTCACGCACGCGCACATCGATCACACCGGCTATCTCCCGGTGCTGGCCCGCGAAGGCTATCGCGGGCCGGTGTACTGCACGGCGGCCACGGCCGAACTCTGCGACATCATGCTGCGCGACAGCGCGCGGCTGCAGGAGGAGGAAGCCGACTTCGCGAACCGGCACGGTTATTCGAAGCATCATCCCGCGCAACCGCTCTACACGCTGGACGACGCGCAGCGCGCGCTGCGCCTGCTGCAACCCGTCGCCTTCGACGAATGCACCGCGCTGGGCGGCAGCCTGTCGTTCCGCCTGCTGCCGGCCGGGCACATCCTCGGCGCGGCGAGCGTCGTGATGCACTGGGACCACAAGGTGCTCGCGTTCTCCGGCGATCTCGGCCGGTATCACGACCCGATCATGCAACCGCCGCGCCCGCCCGCGCATGCCGACTACCTGGTGGTCGAATCGACGTACGGCGACCGGCTGCATCCGGCGTCGGATCCCGAAAACGAGCTGGCCGGGATGTTCGACAAGACCTTCGCGCGCGGCGGGGTCGTCGTGATGCCCTGCTTCACCGTCGGCCGCGCGCAGGAGATCCTGCACTACATCGCGCGGCTGAAGGCGGCCGGCCGCATGGCGCGCGTCCCGGTGTTCGTCGACAGCCCGATGGCGACGGACGTGACCGAGATCTATCGCCACCATATCCTCGAACACCGGCTGACGGCCTCCGAAGCGAATGCGCTCGGCCACGTGGCCACGATGATCCGCTCGGTCGAGCAGTCCAAGGCGATCGCCGAACACCACGGCCCGATGGTCATCATCGCCGGCAGCGGGATGGCGACCGGCGGGCGCGTGCTGCATCACCTGAGCCGCCATGCGCCCGACGCGCGCAACACGATCGCGCTGGTCGGCTACCAGGCCGCCGGCACGCGCGGCGCGGCACTGGCCGCGCACGAGCCGACGCTGAAGATTCACGGCGAGTACGTGCGCGTGCGCGCGCAGGTCGAGTCGATCACGACGCTGTCGGCCCATGCCGACTACGAAGAGATCCTGAAGTGGCTCGGCACGATGCAGGGCGCGCCCGTGCGGACCTTCGTCACGCATGGAGAACCCGCTGCCGCGGATGCGATGCGCCGGCGCATCTCGGAGCGCCTGCATTGGCCGTGCGAGGTGCCGACCTACGAGCAGTGCGTCGATCTGGACGCGATTGAATCAAACAACACGCAGGAGCCCGCCGCGCTGTCGTCCTGACTGCCGGCGCAACGCCGGCCGCGCGTGACGGGCGGCGGAAGCACCCGGTTTCCGCCACGCGCGGCCCGGCATTCAGCCGATTTCGATGATGACCTTCAGCGCGTGGGTCTGCGCGGCGCGCCCGAACGTGTCGTACGCGCTTTCCACGTCGTCGAGCGAGAACCGGTGCGTGATCAGGCGCGCCGGATCGAGGCGCCCGGCGCCTACCGTCTTCAGCAGCATCGGCGTGCTGACCGTGTCGACGAGCCGCGTCGTGATCGAGATGTTGCGATCCCACAGCTTCTCGAGGTGCAGATCGGCCTTGACGCCGTGCACGCCGACGTTCGCGACGACCCCGCCAGGCGCCACGAGCGACGTGCACATCTCGAACGTCGCCGGAATGCCGACCGCTTCGATCGCGCAATCCACGCCGACGCCGTCGGTCAGCTTCATCACTTCCGCGACCGGGTCGCCGCCGTGGCCGTCGATGCAGTCGGTCGCGCCGAAGCGCCGCGCGACCTCGAGCCGGTTGCCGTCCGGGTCGATCATGATGATCCGCGCGGGCGAATAGAACTGCGCGGTCAGCAACGCGGCCAGCCCGATCGGCCCCGCGCCGACGATCGCGACCGAGCAGCCCGGCTGCACCTTGCCGTTCAGCACGCCGCATTCGAAGCCGGTCGGCAGGATGTCGGACAGCATCACGAGCGCGTCCTCGTCCGCGCCGGCCGGGATTCGGTACAGGCTGGTCGGCGCATGCGGGATGCGCACGAACTCGGCCTGCGTGCCGTCGATCCGGTTGCCGAGGATCCAGCCGCCGGTCGTGCAATGCGAATACAGTCCGCGGCGGCAGTACTCGCAGCGGCCGCACGACGAGATGCACGAAATCAGCACGTGGTCGCCCGGCTTCAGCGAATCGACCGCCGCGCCGACCTGCTCGACGATGCCCACGCCTTCATGGCCGAGGACGCGGCCCGGCTCGCACGTCGGCACGTCGCCCTTGAGGATGTGCAGATCGGTGCCGCAGATCGTCGTGCGCGTCACGCGGACGATCGCGTCGGTGGGCGACTGCAGTTCCGGTTTGGGCCGCCGTTCGAGCGCCTTGCGCCCGGGGCCGTGATACACGAGTGCTTTCATCGCAATTCCTCCATCGAAAGGGGGGCCTGTTCAGGCATCGGGGCGGCGTCATGCCGGACCTGTGCCAGCAACACCGCGAGCGCGCAGGATGCGACCCGGACGGCGACGCCGTCGGCGCGGCTCGTCAGCACGATCGGCACGCGCGCGCCCACGACGACGCCCGCGTTCGCGGCGCCGCCCAGGTATTCGAGCTGTTTCGCGAGCATGTTGCCCGCTTCGATATCGGGCACGACGAGGATGTCCGCACGGCCGGCAACCGGCGAGTCGATCCCCTTCTCGCGCGCGGC
Source organism: Burkholderia sp. Bp9099 (assembly GCF_003857805.1). NCBI lineage: Bacteria > Pseudomonadati > Pseudomonadota > Betaproteobacteria > Burkholderiales > Burkholderiaceae > Burkholderia > Burkholderia sp. Bp9099. The sequence continues at coordinate 252,857 of NZ_QTPU01000002.1, read as the reverse complement.
CCGCTGCGATATCGCGTTGTCGAACGCGAGCGGGCCGTCGACGACCGCCCCCGTGATCTGCCCGCGCTCGGCCATCTTCGCGAGGGCCGCCGCGTCGAGCGTCGAACGCATCGCCGGATTGACGGTCTCGACCGCGCACAGCACCGCGACGCGCGGGCGCGCGACGCCCAGCGCATGCGCGACGTCGATCGCGTTCTGCGTGATGGCCGCCTTCTGCGCGAGATCCGGTGCGATGTTCACCGCGGCGTCGGTCAGGATGAACGGCCGCGGATACGCCGGCGCCTCGATCAGGAAGCAGTGGGACATGCGCTTGTCGGTGCGCAGGCCCGATTCCGCGGCGACGACGGCCCCCATCAGCTCGTCCGTGTGCAGGCTGCCCTTCATCAGCGCGCCGGCGCGGCCCGACGCCGCGAGTGCCACCGCGCGGGCCGCCGCGGCGTGGCTGTGGGGAACGTCCTCGATCGTCCATTTCGCGAGATCGACGCCCGCCTCGCTCGCCACGCGCAACACCTTCGCGCGCGGCGCGACGATCAGCGGTTCGATCGATGCGCCCAGCGGCGACGCGTTGAGCGCGGCAAGCGCGACGAGGCTGGCCGTGTCGCACGGATGCACGACGGCCACCGTCAGCGGCGGCGCATGGCGCGCACGCGCGATCAGGGCGGGCAGTTCGCCGTCCGCGCGCGGCAACAGGCCGGGCAGGCACGCGCCGGCGGACGGATCCGGATGCAGGTTCAGGTTCATGTTCAGGTCTCCAGCACGTAGCTGCCGGGCGCTGCGCCGAAGCCGGCGGCCGGAACGCGTGCGGGCACCTCGCCCGACGAATGCGCATGCAGCCAGTCGCGCCAGCACGTCCACCACGATCCGTCGAGCGCGGGCGTTTCGCTCACGAAGTCGCGCCGGTTGCGGTAAGGCGCGCCGGGCTCGCGCGTCGCGCAGCGATAGTGGCGTCCCGGATGGCCGGGTTCGGACACGATCCCGGCATTGTGGCCGCCGGAGGTCAGCACGAACGTCAGCGCGTGGTGCGTGAGCAGATGGAGCTTGTAGACGGAACGCCAGGGCGACACGTGATCGCGCTCGGTCCCGACCACGAACGTCGGCACGTCGATATCCGACAGCGCGACCGGCCGCCCGTCGACGCAGTAGCGGCCGGCCGCGAGATCGTTGTCGAGAAAGAGGCGCGTCAGGTATTCCGTATGCATCCGGTACGGCATGCGCGTGGTGTCCTCGTTCCACGACATCAGGTCGTTCGGCTTCGTGCGCGTGCCGAGCAGGTATTCGCTCATCATGCGCGACCAGATCAGGTCGCGCGCGTTCAGCAACTGGAACGCGGCGGACATCTGCGCGCCGTCCAGGTAGCCCTGCCGCCACATCAGCGCATCGAGCGCGGACAGTTCGCTCGCGTCGATGAAGAGGCCGAGTTCGCCGGGTTCGCTGAAATCGGTCTGGGCCGCGAGCAACGTGACGGAGCGCAACGCCTCGTGTTGGCGGCCGTCGCGCGCGAGCGCCGCCGCGCCGATCGCCAGCAGCGTGCCGCCGAGGCAGTAGCCGACCGCGTGGACCGCTTCGCCGCAGATCGAGCGGGCGGCGTCGAGCGCCGCCATGCACCCGTCGCGCAGATAATCGTCGAGCCCGAGCTCGCGCGCCTCCGCGCCCGGATTGCGCCACGACACGGCAAACACCGTGTAGCCGGCATCGACCAGGAAGCGGATCAGCGAATCGTGCGGCTGCAGGTCGAGGATGTAGTACTTCATGATCCACGACGGCACGATCAGGATCGGCTCGCGCGCCACGCCGGCCGTCGTCGGGTCGTATTGCAGCAGCTCGCACAACGCGTTGCGCCAGACGACGCGGCCCGGCGTGATCGCCACGTCGCGTCCCGGCAGATAGGCGCGCGTATCGCGGGCCCGCGTGCCGTGCGTGCGCTCGAGCAGCGCGTGCGCGTCTTCCAGCCAGTGCCGCCAGCCTGCCGCGAGATTCGCGCCGCCGCTGCGCATCGTCGCGTCGAGCACGACCGGGTTGGTCGCAAGGAAATTGCCCGGCGAGCATGCGTCGAGCCACTGTCGCGCGACGAATCCGACCAGTTCCTCGTGATGCCGTTCGACGCCCGGCACGCCGCGCGTCGCGTCGCGCCACCAGCGCTGGATCGACAGGAAGCCGTCGCGGTACGTGCGAAACGGCCATCCGGACCACGCGGGCGCGGCGAAGCGCGCATCGGCCTGCCCGGCGTGCACGGCCAGGCCGCCCGCGCCGCCATCGTCGGCCTCGCCCTTGCCCTCGCCTTCCCGGTTGGCCGCGGGTGCCACGGCAGCCAGCCACGCCTGCGTCGCAAGCTCGAAGCATTTTCCCGGCGACACGGCCAGATGCGCGCCCCAGTCGAGCGTGGCCAGCGCGAGCGACACGGGCGACAGCCCGAAGGTCATCGCGGCCACGTTCGCATGCGCGGCGCGGTTCCATTCGTCGGCGGGCGACGGCCGGGCCGGCGTGCATCCGGCCGGGTGCGACGCCGGTACGTTCGTAGCCGTTGGCCGCATCGACTCGTGCTCGATCGGCATGCGCATGACGGATGCGTTCATCGCATGTGCATGCCGCCGTTGACATCGAATTCCGCGCCGGTCGCGAAAGCCCCCGCGTCGGAACACAGGAACGCGACGAGCTCGGCGATCTCGCCGGGATTGCCGAGGCGGCCGACCGGGATCTGCGGCAGGATCTTCGTGTCGAGCACTTCCTTCGGCACCGTCTCGAGCATCGCGGTCGCCAGATAGCCCGGGGCCACCGTGTTGACCGTCACGCCGTGGCGCGCGAGCTCGAGCGCCAGCGCCTTCGTGAAGCCGTGGATGCCGGCCTTCGCGGCCGCGTAGTTCGCCTGCCCGTATGCGCCGCGCGAACCGTTCACCGAGCCGATGTTCACGATCCGCCCGAAGCCCGCCTCGATCATGCCCGGCACGAACGGCTTCGTCATGTTGAACATGCCGTCGAGGTTGGTGCGCAGCACCGCGTCCCACATGCTCTTGGTCATCTTCACGAAGGTGGCGTCCTGCGTGACGCCGGCGTTGTTGACGAGCACGTCGACGCGCCCGAACTCGGCCAGCACGCGTGCCGCGCAGTGCTGGCACGAATCGTAGTCGGCGACGTCGACCTCGAACGCGTGGAACGTCCTGCCCGCCTCGCGTTCGTGCGTGAGCCACGTCGCGACGTGGTCGTTGCGCTCCGTATGCGACACCGCCACCGTCATGCCCGCATCGTGCAGGCGACGGCTGATCGCGGCGCCGAGGCCCCCCATGCCGCCCGTGACGAACGCGACCCGATCAGCGCACATGGTCGTTCTCCTGCGCGCCGGTCGTGCCGTTCAGGCGGCGCACGGCAACCGGCGCCCCGTCGTTCGCGTCCTCGATCCCGCGCTCCAGCGCCGTCATCCAGTCGGCCCACGGCATGCTGGCTTCGTTGACCACCGCCAGCCGCCCCAGGTCGGGCAGCCAGTCGGTCTGATAACGCGACATCGCGCCCGCGCCGTATTCGCGCAACCAGGTACGCCATGCGCCGGCGTTCTCGTATTGCGCACGCATGCACAGCTCGGCGGCATCCTGCCAGATCGCGACGCTCGCGATCGCGTAGTCGCGCATCACCTGCCGGGTCGCCTCGCCGAAGGCCGTCCACTCTTTCGTGTCCGCCAGCGCCTGCTGCAGGAGGCGCACCGCGGCGCGGTCCCGCTCGATGCGCCGCCCTGCCAGCGCGTGCCATTCGTGCTGCCAGTCGCGGTTCTGCGCGACCATGCGCAGCGCGAGATCGCAGCCCGCGCGGCAAGCGTCGTTCGGTGTCGTCAAAGCGTACGTACTCATCGGCGTCCCTCGTTCGATCCGGTCAATGGGTTGGCATCGCGCCTCGTGCCGCCTGCCCGGGATCGGGATCGGCATCGCGACCGCTTCACTGTGCGGGCATCGCGCAACGGAGCCGTTGATCTGAGTCAAGTACGCGGAAACCCTGCTCCGTAGACTGGATTGCACTGGCGGTTCCCCCGTCGATGGAGCGATTCCGATGAGCTACAAGAGCATAGTCGTGCACCTCGATACGAGCGCCCGCGCGCATTCGCGCCTCGAGTTCGCGCTGCGCCTCGCCCGGCGCTTCGGTGCGCACCTGACCGGCCTGTTCGCGGTCTACACGCCGGAACCGCATTCGTTCTACGTGATGGCCGGGTCCGCCGATTACTTCCGCGAGCAACGCGCACAGCGCGACGAGCGGCTCGCCGCGCTGGAACGCCTGTTCCACGCCGAGACGGCCCGCGCGAAAGTGCCGGCCGCGTGGGTGCGTGCCGACGACCGCGCGAACCTGGCCGTGCCGCGCGCCGCACGCCTGGCCGACCTCGTGATCGCCGGCCAGAGCGACCCGAACGATCCCGAGACCTACATCGACGACCAGTTTCCGGAGAACCTCGTGTTGTCCGCCGGTCGCCCGGTGCTGCTCGTGCCGTACACGGGCGAATTCCCGTCGATCGGCGAGCGGGTGTTCATCGCGTGGGACGGCAGCCGGGAGGCGGCCCGCGCCGCGCACGACGCGCTGCCCTTTCTCGAACACGCGAAGCGCGCGACGGTCGCCGCCGTGGTCGATGGCGCTTCGGAAGCGGCGGCCACGCGCATTCCGGCCGCCGACGCCGCGCTGATGCTGGCGCGCCACGCACGCGACGTGAACGTGCTCGAAATCGATACCGGTGCCGGCCCGACGGTCGGCGATACGTTGCTGTCGCGCGCGTATGAAACGGGTTCCGACCTCCTCGTGATGGGCGCCTATGGCCATCCGCGCTGGCGCGAGCTGGTGATGGGCGGCGCCACCCGCACGGTGCTGGCGTCGATGACGCTGCCGGTCCTGATGTCGCACTGAGCCGGCCGATGCGTACGCTCGCCCTGCTCGTCGTCAATGCCGGTTCGTCGAGCGTGAAGTTCGCGCTCTTTGCCTGCCCGCCGCACGGCGACCCCGCGCGGCGGCCGCTGCACGAGGGCGAAGCGGTCGCGGCCGGCAACAGCGTGTCGATCCGCTTCGACGCCGAGCCGGACGGTTCGCTGCCGCTCGGCACGGCGGACGATCCCTACCGCGCCGTGCTCGCGCGGATCGCGGCGTGGATCCGCGTGAAGTTGCCGCATGTCGCGCTGGGCGCGATCGCGCATCGCGTCGTGCACGGCGGCGCACGCTACGTGGAGCCGATGCTCGTCGACGACGACGTGCTGGACGCGCTGCGCACGCTGACGCCGCTCGCGCCGCTGCATCAGCCGCACAGCCTCGATGCGATCGACGTGCTGCGCGACGCGTTTCCGGACGTCCCGCAGATCGCCGTGTTCGACACGGCGTTTCATCGCACGCTGCCGCGCGTCGAGCAGCTGCTGCCGCTGCCGCATGCGTGGTTCGACCAGGGCGTGCGCCGCTACGGATTCCACGGGCTGTCGTACGAATACCTGTCCGTCGCGCTCGACGAGTCGTTCGGCGCCCGTGCGCACGGCCGCGTGATCGCCGCCCATCTCGGCAGCGGCGCGAGCCTGTGCGCGCTGCGCGACTGCCGCAGCGTCGCGACGACCATGGGCTTCTCGGCGCTCGACGGATTGATGATGGGCACGCGCAGCGGAACGCTCGATCCCGGTGTCGTCCTGCACCTGCTCGAGGCCGGCAAGCTGTCCGGCGACGAGCTGGGACACATGCTGTATCACGAATCGGGGCTCAAGGGCGTGTCGGGCGCGTCGGGCGACCCGCGCGTGCTGCTCGCGCGCGAGGCGGCCGGGGACGAAGCTGCCCGCGATGCGCTGGCGCTGTACGTCCATCGCATCGTGCGCGAGACCGGCGCGCTGACCGCGCTGCTCGGCGGCCTCGACATGCTGGTGTTCACGGCCGGCATCGGCGAACACTCGGCGGTGTTGCGCGAGCGGATCTGCGCGTCGCTCGGCTGGCTCGGCATCGTGCTCGACGCGCGCGCGAATGCCGATCATGCGCATGTCGTGTCGTGCGCGTCGAGTGCGGTCACGGTGGTCGTCGAGCCGACCAACGAGGCGTGGGTCGCGGCGCGCGCCGCGGTGCGCGTGCTGCGCGCCAATCGCGACGCTTGATCCAGATCAGCGCGAGCGGCGCATACGCGCCGATGATGATTCCATCGGCATCCGTTGAAGGGAAACGTCATGTACTCGAACATTCTGGTCGCGCTCGACGGCAGCGATACGTCGTCCCGCGCACTCGACGCCGCGCTGAACCTCGCGGCGGAGACGGGTGCGCGGCTGACCCCGGTCTACGTCGTCGACTTCCTGGTGCCGGCCTACGACACGTACGGATACGATCCGTCGATCCTGATCGATGCATTTCGCGAGGAAGGACTGCGTGTCACGGAGGATGCGGCACGCCGCATGAAAGCGCGCGACGTGGCCGGCACGTCGCAGATCTACAACGTCGCGCCGGCCGGCGAAGACGTTGCGCACCGGATCGTCGGTCTCGCCGGCGAGACCGGCGCCGACCTGATCGTGATGGGCACGCATGGCCGGCGCGGTTTCCGGCGCCTGTTCCTCGGCAGCGTCGCCGAGCGCGTGCTGCGTCAGGCCACGTGCCCGGTCCTGATGATACCGGCAAGCTGCGCCGCGCAGGCGCCCGCCGAAACCACCGCGGCATCAACCGAAAAGGAGCCGTCATGAGCTACAAGACCCTGCTCGTCCATCTCGACGACAGCGAGCGCTGTGCGACGCGCGTCGACCTCGCGCTCGAACTCGCGGGACGCTGGAACGCCCATCTGATCGGCCTCTACGTGGTCTGCCAGGACCTCCTCGAGCCGTTGCGGCGGCCGGACGAACCGCTGAAGCTGGCCGTCTACGAACGCCTGTGCGAACAGCGGCGCAAGGAAGCGGAAGAAAAATTCCTGAGCGCCGCCGAACGCGCCGGACGCAGCGTCGAATGGCGGGCGCCGACCGGCAACGCGACAGAGGCCGCGGTCCTGCACGCGCGCCACGCCGATCTGCTGGTGCTCGGCCAGGAAAACCCCGACGACCGCCTGACCTACGTCGCACGTCACTTCGTCGAGGACGTCGTGATGGGCAGCGGACGCCCGGCGCTCGTCGTGCCGTACGCGGGCGACGTGCGCACGCTCGGCGAGAACGTGCTGATCGGCTGGGACGGCGGGCGCGAAGCCGCCCGCGCGATGGCCGACGCGCTGCCGCTGCTCGCCCGCGCGCGTTTCGTCAACGTCGAGACGGTCGCCCGCGGGCAACCCGATCCGGACAAGACGCCGGCAGGCGTCGACGTCGCCGCGTATCTCGAACGGCACGGCATTCGCGCGTCGTTCTCGAGCACGCCGCGCGAACGGCCTGTGAGCGTGGGCGCGACGCTGCTGAACCGGGTGACCGACCTGCATGCGGATCTGCTGGTGATGGGCCTGTACAGCCATGCGCGCATGCATGAACGCGTGCTGGGCGGCGCGACGCGCACGATCCTCGAAACGATGACGGTGCCGGTCCTGCTGTCTCACTGAGCGAACGAAAACGGGGCAGCCGCTCGCGGCTGCCCTCGTCCCGTCACGACCGTCACAACATGCCGGCACACGCGCCCGGCCCCTCCCGTACGACCAGCACCGGCCGGTCCGCGATACGCACCAGCGATTCGGCGACGCTGCCGAGCAACGCGCGGCGCACGCCGCGCCGGCCATGCGTGCCCATCACGATCAGGTCCGCGTCGCATTCGGCGGCGGCACGCGCCAGCACGTCCGATACGTTCTCTCCGCACGCGTCGATCGTTTGCGCGATGCCGCGTACACCCGACAACCGGAACGCGGTTTCCGCATCCGCGAGCGCGATCGCGGCCTTGTCCGCATCCAGTCCGGCCGGGTCGCGCCGGTCGATATAACCGCTGTCGACGTCGGCCAGCCGCGGCCCATCCGACACCACGCACATGGCGATCACCAGACTGCCCGACTCGCGGGCGAGCGAGATCGCCTCGTCGAGCGCGAGGCGCGCGCCACGGCTGCCGTCGAGTGCCGCAAAGATCCTTTGGTACATGACGCCTCCCAATTGTCGTCAGGGGTCGACCGGTTCGTGAAACCAGTCTGATCCTCGCAGGCGGCGCTCCGTTGACGCGGGTCAAACACGCGCGGCGCCGCCCCCTTGCGCATCGGTCCCGATTGGCGAACGTCGGCAAAACGCGCACAATTCCGTGCGATATCGCAGTTGCGTCCCGCTCCGCCTTTCGTGCCCCCCGTCCGGCCCGCCGCCAGCCAGCCGTCGACGAAATCCGTCAGGATGAACGGCAATGACAGTGAATGCGCCTCCCCCCCAGGCCGGACCGGCTTCACACCGGATTCGGCCCGCCCGATATGCAGCCGCGGCCGCGCTGCTGACGCTGGCGCTTGGCCTGGCTGCAACGTTCGCGGCATCCCGCGTACTGCAGAACGGGGCGCAGCACGCCGCCCAGGCGAGGTTCGCGCAAACCGCGACCCTCGCGACGGCCGACCTCCGGCGCAGCCTCCTCGGTGCGGCTGCCGTATTGCGCGGCGCGCGCGGCTTCGCGTCGACCCTGCCCGCGCCGCAATCCGGAGCGGCGTGGCGCCGCTATCTCGACAGTCTGAATCCGGACGAATTGCAGTCGCCGGTCCGCAGCCTCGGGAGAATCGAGCCGAGCGCGGCGGAGGACGATCAGGCGACCCGGCAGGCGCTGCAGCGCGCGGCGGAAACCGGCAAGGTCGCGCTCGCCGCGAACGCGATCCAGGACGCCACCGATGCCGCGCTCGCGCGGACGGAGCTGACGCTGTACCTGCCGATTTATGCGAACGCTGAAAACCTCGCTTCGTCCGGGACGCGGCACGCCACGGCGACCGGATACGTTTATGCCGCGCTGAATCCGGCTCGTCTCGTCGATTCGTCCGTGCTCGATCGGCTGCGCGTGGAAATCATGGCCGACAATCCGGCCGCGCCGGTGTATGCCGGCGGCTTCGGCGCCGGCGACTCGAACGCCGCCGGCGACCTGTTCCGGCGCACCGATTCCGTGACGTTCGGCGGCACGCCGCTCGCGCTGCGCTACAGCGCGCCGCGCGCCGACACGTCCGGTCCGACGACGGCCGTCCTGCTGGCCGGCACCGTGCTCTCGCTGACGCTGGCCGCGCTCGTGCGGCAGGTCGTCGCGAAACGAGCGCTTGCCCCCGCCGGCGACAGCCAACCCACCGAGGCCCGGATGATGGGCATCATCCGGTCGTCGATGGAGGCCGTCATCACGGTCGACGAGCGTCAGACGATCGTGATCTTCAACCCGGCCGCCGAACACGTGTTCGGCGTCAGCGCGATGGAGGCGATCGGCGCGCCTCTGTCCCGCTTCATCCCCGAGCGCTTTCGCGCCGCGCATGCGCGACACGTCGAGCAGTTCGGCGTGACGGGCGTGTCGGAGCGCCAGATGGGGCGGCAACGCGTGCTGTTCGGCTTGCGCGCCGACGGCACCGAGTTTCCGATCGAGGCGTCGATCTCGCAGATTCGCGACGGCACCGGCAAGCTGTACACGGTCATGCTGCGCGACGTGACCGAGCGGGTGCGCGCGGAAAATGCGCTCAAGCGGTCGCGCGAGGAACTGCGCGAGCTGTCCGCCAACCTGCAGAACGTGCGGGAGGAAGAGAAAACGCGGATCGCGCGCGAATTGCACGACGACCTCGGCCAGCAACTCACCGCGCTCAAGATGGATCTGTCGGCCGTCGAGCTGGGGCTCGCGGGCATCGTCGCCCCCAACACCGGCGTGCGCGAGCAGCTGAGCGGCATGCACCGCCTGATCGATTCGATCGTTGCGTCGGTCCGGCGCATCGCGGCCGATCTGCGGCCGGTGATGCTCGACGACCTCGGCCTCGTTCCGGCGATCGAATGGCTTGCAAACGATTTCACGCGCCGCTACAGGATCACGGTCGAGCGGGACATCGCCCCCGTCGATACCGCGTTCACCGGCGCCGGTGCGACGACGCTGTTCCGCATCGTGCAGGAGGCGCTGACCAACGTCGCGCGACACTCGGACGCGACGAACGTGACGCTGGCATTGAAAGTGGAAGACGGTTATTGCATGCTGCGCATCGCGGACAACGGTCACGGCGCGCCGGAGCCCACCCGCAACGGGCAGGATCGCCCGTCGTTCGGCCTGATCGGGATCCGCGAGCGCGCGCACATGCTCGACGGGACGGTGACGATCGACAACCGGCCGGGTGCGGGATTCACGATCACCGTGGCGCTGCCGCTTCACGCCATCCAGCAAGGAGATGTGCTGTCATGATCAGGGTACTCATCGCCGACGACCACGCACTCGTCAGGGACGGTCTTCGGCACATCCTGCAGAGCGCGAGCGGTTTCGAGGTCGTCGGCGAAGCGCAGGACAGTGCCTCGACGATCGCGCTCATGCGCGACACGGATGCCAGCGTGCTGGTGCTCGACCTGTCGATGCCCGGCCGCAACGGTGTCGAACTCATCAAGCAGATCAAGGACGAGAAGCCGGGATTGCATATCCTCGTGCTGACGATGCATGCCGAACAGCAGTACGCGGTGCGCGCATTCCGCGCGGGCGCCTCGGGCTACATGACCAAGGAAAGCGCCAGCGCCGAACTGGTCGCCGCGTTGACCAAGATCGCGGCCGGCGGCGTCTACGTCAGCCTGACCATGGCCGAGCAGTTCGCGCAGAGCCTGAACGAGCCGACCGATCTCCTGCCGCACCAGCGCCTGTCCGACCGCGAATTCGACGTGTTCCGGCGCGTCACCACCGGCGAGTCGATTTCCGAGATCGCGCAGGCGCTCTGCGTCAGCGTCAAGACCGTCAGCACGTACAAGACGCGCATCCTCGAGAAGATGCAGATGCCGAACGACACGGCACTCGTGCGCTACGCGATGCGCCACAAGCTGTTCGAGGACCCGGACGAACTCTGACGGCGGCATCGGGCGCGGGCGGCGCCCCGCCCGGCTGTCCCGACGGCATCGGTGACGGCGGCCGGGCCCGCGCGGGCCGCGCCCCGCCCTTCATCAGCGTCCCGCACCCGCCCGCGACGCTCGCGACAAGTTGCCGCGCCCCTGTAGGAAACCTCCTACAAGACTTCCATCTCACCTACTGCAACTTCAATTCCGGCTGATTTTCTTGACGTTGCGCAACATCCATACTGCACATCAAGAAAAACGCACAAACGTGCCTCCCGGAGCCCAAGGCAGCATCATCGACGAGACCGGTGTATCGGTCTCCCGGCGCGTCCGGTGGGGCTTTCCCGACAGGAAGGCGGCAGAGACCAAAGCCGCCGGTACAACGGCCAGCGCGACCCCGCCCGACGGCGAGCCGCCGCTGCCCCCGAACTGGAGCCGATCATGCACAGCAGTGCCGAAGTTTCGACGACCATGCCGTTACGCCCGTTCATCCCGCTGCATCCCGTCGAACCGACGGATCAGCCCAAGCGCGCCGCGTCCCGCTGTTCGACGTGCGCATTGCGTACCGTCTGCATGCCGTCCGATCTGTCGCCCGACGATTTCGCGCGCGTCGACGCGATGATCTGCACGACGCGCCACGTCAAGCGCGGCGAAACGCTGTTTCGCGCGGGCGATGCGTTCAACAGCATCTACGCAGTGAGAACCGGGTCGTTCAAGACGATCGTGATGCATCGCGACGGCGACGAGCAGATCACCGGCTTCCAGATCGTCGGCGAGTCGCTCGGGCTTGACGGCGTGTACACCGGGCACCACAACGGCGACGCGATCGCGCTCGAGGACAGCACGGTCTGCATCATCCCGTTCGGCCAGCTCGAGCAGATGTGCCGCGAAGTGCGGCCGATGCAGCACCACGTGTACCAGATGATGGGCGGCGAGATCGTGCGCGAATCCTCGCAGATGCTGCTGCTCGGCACGATGAGCGCCGAACAGCGGGTGGCCGCGTTCCTGCTGAATCTGTCCGCGCGCTTCAAGGCACGCGGCTACTCGGCCGCGGAATTCGTGCTGCGAATGACGCGCGACGAGATCGGCGAATATCTCGGCATGAAGCTCGAAACCGTCAGCCGCATGCTGTCGAAGTTCCAGCACAAGGGGCTCGTCGCGGCGCAAGGCAAGCAGATCCGGATCGTCGATTCGGAAGGCCTGCGGCAAATCTGAGCGCGCCGCGGCGCCGTCGAGCCGATCAACCGCGCATGCCCAGCACGGCGGCGCCCGATACGCGCCCGCCGCGCAGGTCGTCGAGTGCGCGGTTCGCGTCGGTCAGCGCATAGCGCACCGCCTCGACCCGCAGCGGCATCGCGGCCGCGATCCGCATGAATTCGACCGCGTCCGCACGCGTCAGGTTGGCCACCGATGCGATGCGGCGCTCGCCCCACAGCCACGCGTACGGAAAGCCCGGGATGTCGCTCATGTGAATGCCGCCGCACACGACGATCCCGCCCTTGTCGAGCGCGCGCAGCGCGGCCGGCACCAGCGCCCCCACCGGCGCGAAGATCAGCGCGGCATCGAGCGGCTCCGGCGGCGCTTCGTCGCTGCCGCCCGCCCACGCCGCACCCAGCGACAGCGCGAGCTGCTGCGCGGCCGTGTCGCCGGGCCTCGTCAGCGCGAACACCTCGCGTCCTTCGCAATGCGCGACCTGCGCGACGAGATGGGCCGCCGCACCGAAGCCGTAGATGCCGATGCGGCGCGCGTCGCCCGCCATGCGCAGGGTGCGATAACCGATCAGGCCCGCGCACAGGAGCGGCGCGGCTTCCAGATCGGAATAGCGTTGCGGCAGATGCACGCAATAGCGGTGATCGGCGACCACGCGCTCGGCGTAGCCGCCGTCGATCGTATAGCCGGTGAATCCGGGGCTGTCGCACAGATTCTCGCGGCCGGACCTGCAATACGCGCAATGCCCGCACGTCGAGCCCAGCCACGGCACGCCCACCCGGTCGCCGACGGCGAAGCCCGTCGCGCCTTCGCCCAGCCTGCGCACCGTCCCGACGATTTCGTGACCCGGAATCAGCGGCAGCTTCGGGTGCGCGAGGTCGCCGTCGACGACGTGGAGATCAGTCCGGCAGACGCCGCATGCGTGTACGTCGATCAGCAGCTGGCCCGCCGCGGGCGACGGCTCCGGCACGCGCGCTTCGCGCAAATGCGGGGTCGTGCCGTCAAACATCATCGCAAGCATGCTCGCCTCCCTGCGCGACCGGTTTCGCGCGCTTCGCTTTCCAGGCTAGTCGTCCGCCACCGCGTGCGTTTGCCCCGATGACAGGCGCTTGACGTGGGTCAACGGCCGCCGGACGGTTGCTGACACGATGAAGTGGCGAAACGCCGCCCGCGCGGCAACCTGGAGATGATCGATGATATCCGTTCCCCCGCTTGCTGCAAGCGCCCATCCCGACCAGCAGCTGAGGGAGCTGCTGGGCTACGCGGTGCTGGCGCCGTCCAGTCACAATTCCCAGCCGTGGCGCTTCCTGGTCAACGGCGCCACGATTTCCGTGTGCGCGGACCGCGTCCGCGCGTTGCCGGTGGTCGATCCGTTCGATCGCGAGCTGATCATCAGCTGCGGCGCGGCGTTGCTCAACCTGCGGGTCGCGCTCGATCACGCCGGGCTCGCCCACACGATCACCACGTTTCCTTCCGAAGTCGACCCCGATCTCCTTGCGGTGGTCCGGGTCTGCGACGACGGCTATTCCGATGCGTCCGTCGGCTCGCTGTTCGATGCGATTCCTGACCGCGTCACGACGCGCGCCCCCTTCGAATCGACGCCCGTGCCGGACGAGATCCAGCAAGAGTTGATCGCGGCCGGCGTCGCGGAAGGCGCCGACGTCGCGTGCGTCGACGCGCTCGCGCACCGTGCGCGCGTGGCCGAACTGGTTGCCGAGGCCGACCGCCAGCAGTTCTCGGACCCGCGCTTCCGGCGCGAGCTGGCGAGCTGGATCGACCCGCGCCGGCACGTGGACGGCATGCCCGCTTTCGCGGCCGGCGTGCCGACGTTGCTGGACTTCGCCGCGCCCGTCGTGACGATGGCGGTACGGACCTTCGATCTCGGCGACGGGCTGGCCGCGCTGCATCACCAGCTCGTCGGCGCGTCGCCGTTGATCGTGTGCATCGCGACCGTGCGCGACGATCGCGAAGCGTGGCTCGCTGCCGGGCAGGCGCTCGAGCGGATCCTGCTCGTCGCGACGCGCGCCGGTTATACCGCGTCGTACCTGAACCAGCCGATCGAGACGGCCGGGTTGCGCGCCCACCTGCGCCACATGCTCGGGCTGCGCGGCGAGCCGCAGTTGCTGCTGCGCGTCGGGCGCGGCCCGCATACGCCGCATTCGCCGCGTCGCCCGCTCGACGAAGTGATCTCCTTCTCCTGATCTCGACAAGGAAACGAACATGAGCATCATGCGTTGCGCCGCCCTCTGCGCGATTGCGCTGATAGCCGGCACGGCCGCCGCGCAGACGACCGTGCCCGAGCCGACCGAACTCGTCAACGCGCAGCACTGCATGTTCTGCCATACGACCGACATGACGTTCCTCGGGCCGTCGTTTCACGAGATCGCCGAGCGCTATCGCGGCGATCCGCATGCCGCTGCGCAGCTGGAACGCAAGCTGCGCGTCGGCGGCCGTGTGCATTGGGGCGACACGCCGATGCCGTCCGCCATCGATCGCGGCGGCCCGCTGTCTCGCGACGACGCGCATCGGCTCGTGCAATGGGTGTTGAGCCAGTGACCGTCGCGGGGCGCTTCCGTTCATGTCGACCCTCGTCAAACGCGCGCCCGCCGGCATGACACGCGGCCACGCACGCCGCCGCCCAGCCCCCGCCGCGACGATCGCGAAGATGCGCGGCAAACGGCTACGCGCGAGGCCCGATGCCGTCGTCGGCAAGGACGCCACCCCGCGCATCCCGCGCCGCGCGCGGCGCGTCGTCCCATCCCCGAACCGCGCCTCGGCCGAAGCGGACGCGACCCTTCTGCGGGGTTCCGGCATGCGCGGCATCCGGCTGCAACTCGATTACTGGAAAGCCGAGGAGCGCCTGCAGAACGAACGGATCGGCCATGCGGTCGTGATCTACGGCAGCACGCGTATCGTCGCGCCGTCGGTCGCGAAGGCGCGGCTGGACGAAGCGAATCGCCTGCTCGCGGAGCGTCCGTACGACGCGAGCAGGCGGCGCGCCGTCACGATCGCCAGCCGGCTCGTCGAATACAGCGTGTATTACCGCGTCGCGCGCGCGTTCGGGCGCATCGTCGCCCATGCCGACCGGTGCACGCGCACCGCGCGGCTCGCGATCGTCACCGGCGGCGGCCCCGGCATCATGGAGGCCGCCAACCGCGGGGCGTACGAGCGCGGCGCGCCGAGCATCGGCTTCAATATCGAGCTGCCGCGTGAACAGGCGCCCAATCCGTACATCACGCGGGCGCTCTGCTTCCGGTTCCACTATTTCGCGATCCGCAAGCTGCACCTGCTCGAGCGCGCGAAAGCGGCGGTCTTCTTCCCCGGCGGCTACGGCACGTTCGACGAGCTGTTCGAAGTGCTGACCCTGCTGCAGACGCGCAAGATCGCGCCGCTGCCGGTCGTCCTCGTCGGCGAGGCGTACTGGCGCCGCGCGGTCGACCTGGCGTTTCTCGCGGACGAAGGGATGATCGACCGCCGCGACCTGGAACTGTTCACGTATTGCGAATCCGCCGAGGCGATCTGGGACGCGATAGGCAGCTGGTATGCGCGGCGTCGCGAACGCGCGCCGGCACGCTGCAACGGGTCTTCGAAGCCACGCGCCGTGTAGGAATCCGCCGACGAGACGGGTGCGATTCCTACCTCGACTTCGGGGCACGCTGATTGAATCGGGGGCGCGCGGCAACGATACTGAAATCACGGATACCGGCCGACCGGCAAGCCGATCGCACAACAACCAGGAGAGCCGTCATGTCACACGCCGACTATCGTTCCGATTCGGGGATGCGGGCCGCCGCATCCGACACGTCCGACGCATCCGGCACGGCCGCGCTCGACACGCTGGCACTCGTCGCGCTCGCCCGGGACGCCGGCATGCTGGTGACACTCGACGGACAGATCGGGCGCGAGCGCTACGAAAGCGTGACGGGATCGATCGCCACACTGGCCCGCTTCGCCCAGGCCCTGCAGCTTTCCGCGCTCAAGGTGGAGTGATACCCGGCGTCGTGGCGTCGCGCCTCGGTATCGGTCGCCGGTGCGACGGCCCCCGTCGCTGCGCGGCTGCGCGCAGCGCGCGACGTGACCGACGCCTTCGTCGACCCGCCCCGCCCACCGGTTCAGACCGTGAAGGTATTCGACTTCTTCATCTCGATCCACGTCATCCCGGCGCGCAGCGCGTCGATCGCGGCTTCGCGCTCGGTCGCATGCGTCCTGCAGTGCGCGAACGTCCGCTCGCACATGCCGTCCGGCGATTCGAGCGTGACGTGGATCCGGCAGCGGAAGCCGCCCGTTTCGGCCGCGACCGTCTCGATCGCGACCGACCAGTCCGTTTCGTGAAGTTCGCCTGAAAGTGTCATCCGGCCGCCCTCCTGGATCGCCGCGGATCGCGCCTGCGCCTGCCTGACTTACTCGACCACCAGGTCGTCGACGACGGCACGCACGCCGCGCGCGGACCACGCGGCACCGCGCACGGCCTTGCGTTCGGAGAACGAGCCGACCTTGCCGGATAGCCGCACGGTGCCGTCGTGCACGTCGATCGCGATATGCTTCGCCTCGCGCTCCGCGTGACGCATGATCGCGCGCTTGATGTTCCCGCCGATGTCGTCCGCACCGACCGTCCCCTGTACCGCGATGTGGTCGGTCACGCCCGTCACGCTGCGCATCTGCGAGATCGCGCGCACGGCCAGATGGCTCTGGTATGCCCAGTCGACCTTGCCGGACAACGTGATCCAGCCGCGCTCGACCTGCACCTTGACCGCGTCGTCATGCAGCCCGACCGTCCAGTGCAGCACCGATCGCACCGCTTTCGCGATGTCCTCGTCGGTGCGCACGTCGTCGTCCGGCAGATGCACGGTCATGTCGACGACGAGCGCCTTGACGCCGGCCACGCGGTTCGCCGCGCGCTCGATCGCCAGCTTCTC
This sequence comes from Burkholderia sp. Bp9099, assembly GCF_003857805.1. Taxonomy (NCBI): domain Bacteria; kingdom Pseudomonadati; phylum Pseudomonadota; class Betaproteobacteria; order Burkholderiales; family Burkholderiaceae; genus Burkholderia; species Burkholderia sp. Bp9099. The sequence goes on along the minus strand of NZ_QTPU01000002.1, from coordinate 235,855 downwards.
CGCGTAGCTCGGCGGGTGCCCCGAAAGCGTCACGATCCGGTCGGTCACCTCGACGCCGATGCGTGTCGAATCGATCGACGGGTCGGACTCCAGTTCGTCCTGGACATCCTGCTTCAACTGCTTGTCGGTTTTCATCGTCTGCTCTCCTGTGAGCCGCGGCGTGCCTGTCCGCCGCACGTAGCCAGATTTGCACACGTGCGGCGCCCGATCGCTGATGCAGGTCAACGTATGCCGCGCGCCGCACGTCGTGGCCGGCGGGTGCGCCGCTTGACGGAAGTCAAGCCGCTACGGCCCGGCCGTCTTATCGTGAAATCGCCGAGGCGCGACGTTCCAGGCACGCGCAATCACGCTTCAAGGAGACTCGCATGACCGAACAGCAGCTGTTGGCCTATTCGCCGGCGCCCGTGATGCAGCCGGCATCGCCCGAGGGCGAGTCGCCGGCGATCGTCGACCTGCCGCGCCCGATGCTCGACAGCGACGTGCCGCTGATGGCGGCGCTCGCGACCCGAATGAGCTCCCGCGAATTCGCCGCCACACCGCTCCCGCCGATGACGCTCGGCACGATGCTGTGGGCGGCCGACGGCATCAACCGCCCGGCGAGCGGCGGTCGTACGGCACCGTCCGCGCACGCATTCAATGAAATCGACATCTACGTCGCGCTGCCTTACGGCGTCTATCGCTACGATGCGCCCGCGCATCGGCTCGTGCTGAAACACGCGGTCGATGCGCGCAACCTCACGGGCTATCAGGACTTCGTCGGCCGCGCGCCGCTGGATCTCGTCTACGTCGTCCGGACGGCCGCGATACTCGACATGCCGCTGCAGCAGCGCGACGTGTTCTCGGCGATCGCGGCCGGCGCCATCGCACAGAACGTCTCGCTGTACTGCGCGGCGGCCGGCCTCGGAACGGTCGTGCGCGGCTGGATCAATCACCGCACGCTCGCCGACGCGTTGCGGCTGAACGAGGACGAGCTGCCGATCCTCGCGCAGACGGTCGGCTACCGGCCCGGCAGTACGCCATCGCATGCGTGAGGGCAGATTCGGTCGCACCAACGAAGCGGCGCGCGGATCGCTCCGCGCGCCGGATCCACCCGATGGGCGACGCGTGCCCGCATCGCCCGTTGCCCGTCGTCCGTCGTCCGATCAGCTGATCGTGAGTTTCTTCTGCCCGACCGGCGCCTTCTTCGGCAGCGTCAGCGACAGCACGCCATCCTGATACGTCGCCGTCGCGCTGGCATCGTCGATGTCGCCCGACAGCGAGAACGAGCGGCTGATCGCACCGCTGTAGCGCTCGCGACGGATCACGCGCTCGCCGTCCTTCTGCTCGTTATTGCGCTCGACCTTCGCATGGATCGATACGGTATTGCCCGTCACCTGGACGTCGATATCGTCCTTGGCGACGCCGGGCAGCTCCGCGTTGACGGTATACGCCTTGTCGTTTTCGGTGACGTCGATCTTCATCGATGCAAGATCGGGCTGGTCTGCCAGCGCCATGCCGCGCAGCGGCCTGAACAGCCCCTGGAACAGGTCGGATACGGGTTCGATCGAAAACGGATCGTAACGCGTCATGTTGCTCATGGTTCGTACTCCTGATGCGGTGACATACGGCCGGCGCTCTCGTCCCGACAGCAGCGGCCGCAATGAAGATCGGGGGGCGCGACAGCACATGCCGCGCATGGGACGAATGATCTTTCGAAATCCAGCGTACCCTCCCGCCCCGGCACGCGCTTGATGCGCGTCAAGGGCGGCGGCCGATTACGTACAGAAGCGGAAATAGCCGCTGTGAAGCAGGATCGGCCGTCCGCCGATTTCTTCGAGCAGGCAGCGGGCAGCGCGCTCGATGGCGGGACGATGGCGCGCAAAGGCGTCGACGAGATCCTGCTCGCGAGGCGACGCCGCGCGGAAGTGATCTTCCAGCGCGGCCGAGGTGATCGCGCAGCGCACGCGGCGGCCTTCGACGAGTGCCGGAAAGCTCAGCGCGGAATCGAGGTCGCAATACGTCGGATGTTCGGAAGGAAACGATATCTGCATGATGATCACCTGTGCAGCTAGCACACTGGCCGACAGCAACACTAGGCCGCCACAACCGTCGCGGGCGCGGCATCCTCACCGCGCACGAGCAGGACCGGGCAACTCGATGCGCGGAGGAAAGTTTCGGCGACGCTGCCGAGTACCAGCCGCCGGACCCCGCGCCGACCGTGCGTGCCGATCACGGCCAGATCGATCGAATGATCGACGACGTAGCGCTGCAGGCGCGCCGCGACGTCCTCGCCGAAATCGGTCTCGATGATGTCCGTCTCGCCGTTGACTGCCGCGCGCGAGATCGTCCGGTCGGCGTCTCGCAGGATCGCGGCGCCGTGGCTACGGATTTCGTCGAGCAAGGCTTCCGGCTCCATGCGGCCGCCGTAGGCGAACAGCGTGGACTTGTCGACGGCGAACACGGCGAACAGGCGGGCGCCGCACAACCCGGCCATCCTGAGACCTTCTTCGAGCGCCCGATGCGCCGAAGGACTGCCGTCCGTGGCGACCATGATATTCGTGTACATGCGAACCTCGCTGATGAACCGACACGCCGGCGGCGTTCGGATTCGCTTCCATCATCGGTGCTCGCCGCGAGCAGGCGTTGACCGAGGTCAACGGTTTGGAGCCGTTGCGAAACCGGCACGAGAAGAAACTGGCGGCCGCTGGCCGGCATCCGGCCGACCGGGAGGCGAGGCGCCGCATTGCCGAGGACCGACGGCATCCGCCGCTAGCCCGGCGGGTTTTCGTCCGACCGGAAGCCTTGCTCGATTTCAAGGATCTTCCTGGCGCACGCATCGTATTGCCATCCCGGGCCGCCGTTGCTGTCATACATGCCCTTGCACATCGCCTTGAGCCGGATCACCGAGACACCGCCACCCGATTCCGCGCGCGACGCCCAGAGATAGACTTCTCCGGCGACATACGGTTGCGCCGTCTCGATCCGGTCCGCACTGAATCGCGTGATTCGGGTCGACGAATGATCCTGGACGTAGCGCCGCGTGCGGCTCCACGCCCGGTCGCACTCGGACGGCGTCGAACACTGCAGCGAGGCGGCCTGACGCATCGCAAGCAGTCGTGTTTCCATCGTCCTGAATGTCCCGGTTCGCTCCGCCCCGGCACACGCACCCAGCGCGAGGAGCACACTCATCGCCAATGCCCGTCGTTTCATCGTCAATGCCTCGTCCGGCCATGAATTCCGCATACGGTCACGCACCGCTTTGCGCGGGCGCTGGAACCGACTGTATTGCCGCCCCGGCGAATGCGGTTGACCTGCGTCAAGCGCCCTCTCGCGCGGCTGGCTTGACTGGCATCAACCCGGAAAGCGCCGTGGTCGGTTGCAATAGGGTTCGTCGAGTCGGCAGTTCCCGGCCTGCCAGCCGGATCAGGCGACATCGGGCAGACGAGAGCGTGCGTGCCCGTTTCGAATCCATCCCGCCGGGTGCGGCAACGCGTACGTACGCGCGCCCCGTATAACCGATCCGTTCATCATGTCCCGAGCGCCGCATATTCCATTCGCGCTGAGTCGCGCAAATGCACGACGAAAGTCGAGACAATTCGATCGCGCGTTGAGCCGGCCAAACACCTATCCCCACCCCGCGGGCCGGATCGAGCGGATCGAAACCCATCTGTCCGTCGTTTATCTGGCCGGGCGCTATGCGTACAAGCGCATCAAGCCGGTGCACTTCACCTTCGTCGATCTCACGCGGCCTGCACAGCGGCGCCGCTGCGCGCTCGCGGAGTGCACGCTCAATCGGCCGTTCGCCGGCCCGCTGTACCTGGGTGTCTGGCCGCTCGTCCCGCACGGCCGGCGATGCGCGTTCGCCGCACCGGTGCCGACCGGCGGGCGCCGGCGCCGGCAGCAGACAGTGCCGGGCGAGTACGTGGTGCGCATGCGCCGGTTCGACGCGCAGGCGATGTTGTCGGTTCGCAGCGCATCGCGCGACGACGGTCTGGCGGATGCGGAGGCCCTCGCGGATACGCTGGCCCACCATCATCTGCACGCGCCGCGCCGTGCGCCGCGCGGCCATCCCGGCAGCGCGGCGAGCGTCGCGGCCCAATGCCGGCCGTTGCTCGACACGCTCGACGTCACGGTACCGGACGAAGCCGCGCTGCGCGCCTGGTACGAAGCCGAACTGGCCCGCATCGCACCGCGGCTCGCCGATCGGCATGCGTGCGGTTTCGTGCGCGCGTGCCACGGCGACCTGCATCTCGAGAACATCGTGCGCTGGCGGAACCGGATCCTGATGTTCGACTGCGTCGAATTCGACGACGCGCTGCGCTGGATCGACGTGGCGAGCGATCTCGCGTTCGCGCTGATGGATTTCTCCGCCCACGGACGCGAGGATTGCGCCCACCGCCTCCTTTCCGGCTGGCTGGCCCGCACGGGCGACCACGCGGCACTGGGCGTGCTGCCGTGCTACTTCGTCTACCGTGCGCTGGTGCGCGCGCTGACCGCCCGGCTGCGCGGCGACGCGGCGGCACGCGCCCGCTATCTGCGCATTGCGTCGGCGATGGCCGGTGCGCGACGCGATGCGCAACCTGCGCTGCTCCTGTGTCACGGGGTTTCCGGTTCGGGCAAGTCGCTGGCGAGCCGTGCGCTGGCCGAGCGGCTCGGCGCCATCCGCTTGTCCAGCGACATCGAGCGCAAGCGCCTGGCCGGGGCATCGGCCGGCACCCGCCTGCCCGCCGTTGCCTATTCGGACACGGCGATCGACGAGATCTACGATCGCCTGCTTTCGGAGGCGCGCGTGGTCATCGACAGCGGCTACACGGCAATCGTCGACGCGACGTTCCTGCGCCGGTGCAACCGGACGGCGTTCATCGCGCTCGCCGCACGGCTCGGCGTGCGCGTCGCGATGCTCGATTTCACCGCGAGCCGGGCGACGCTCGCCGCGCGCGTCGCTGCCCGGGCGGCACGCGGACGCGATGCCTCCGATGCCGATGCCGCCGTGCTGGCCCGGCAGATCGAGCATGCCGATCCGCTGACCGAAGCCGAAGCAGCGATCGCGATTCGTTTCGACACCGATTGCGATGCCGTCGCGTATGAAAGCGGCGCGTTCTGGGCGCCGTTGCTCGCCGCGCTGCACGCGTAGGCGCGCGGCGCGAATCCCTCGGACAAGCGGCCCGGCACGCGCCGGGCGCCGGCCCCGCGGCGTCACGCGCGGAAACGCTGCTCCTCGATCTGCTGCAGCTTGCCGACTTCCGCGACGCTGCCGAGCAGCCCCGCGAGATGCCCGACGATATCGTCGAGCGTCACGATGCCGACGAGGCGGCCTGCATCGTCGACGACCGGCAGTCTCCGAATGCCCGACCGGCGCATCTCATCGAGCGCGACGCCGATCTCGTCCGTGTCGGACACGACGACGAGACCCCGCGACATGATCTGGCCGGCCGTCACGTCGCCCGGATCGTCGCCGCGGGCCATCACCTCGATCACCAGGTCGCGGTCGGTGACCAGGCCGATCGGAATGGCTTCGCCATCACGGTACTCGATCACGACGATGTCGCCGACATGCGCGTGCCGCATGCGATCGGCCAGTTCGAACGCACTGCATTCGACCGTGCACGATTCGACCGGTCGGGTACTGATTCTTCCAATGTGCATGATGAAGCTCCCGTTGCCCTTTGCGTGGACGATACGCATGCGCGCCGCCTCGCGGCGACGCATGTTTCCCGAGTTCAGGGTAAGCGCGGCGCCCTGGGCGGGCTTGACGCACGTCAATGTGCCGTACGCCGTCGGGCCGACGAGGCGCGGACGGCGAGGCGGCGGCCATCCATGATCTGCCTCAACGGCCGCGCATGTGCCACCGCTAACGTGACGGTATGTCGTGACGTTCGATGCCGGCCGCACCGCTGGCCGCCAACGCCACCTCCGTCCCGCGGATTCCGTCGCCATGACCTACGCATTGATTCTGGTGAACTTCGCCGTGTTCATCGCCGAGGCGAGCGGCTGGCCGGTGCTCATCGACCTGTTCGCGCTATGGCCGCCCGCCCGATCGGGCGCGCCGGCGACACCGGATTTCCACGTCTGGCAGTTGCTGACCTATAGCGTGCTGCATGCCAGTCTCGCCCATGTCGCGTTCAACATGTTCGGGCTCTACATGTTCGGACGCGATGTCGAACGCGTGCTCGGGCGCGCACGCTTTCTCGCGCTCTATCTGGCGAGCGTGCTGGCCGGCGCGATCGCGCAGCTCGGGGTGATGCGTGCCCTGCCGCCGGCCGACGCACCGACCGTCGGTGCGTCGGCCGGCGTTTTCGGCGCGCTGATCGCCTACGCCGTGCTGTTTCCGAAACGGCGCGTCGTGCTGCTGTTCCCGCCGGTACCGATGCCCGCCTGGCTCTTCGCGGCCGGCTATGCACTGACCGAATTGCTGTCCGGCCTCAGCGGCGACACGAGCGGCGTCGCGCATTTCGCCCACCTCGGCGGGATGCTCGGCGCGCTCGTGTGCCTCGCCTTCTGGCGAAAACGCGCGGGCATGCGTGCGTGACGCCTGTTCCCGCCGATGGCGGGAGCGAGCCCTAGATGCTGAGATATCCCTGGAACAGCCACGGCGGGCCGGTTCTCTCGCCTGTCGCGCGACCGCTCGCGGCGGGCACGCAGATGCCCGAGAAACCGGGCGACCCGTCCTGCCAGAACGACGGCACGAACGAAAATTCGCCGTTGACCGTCACCACGAAGTCGCGATTGAACTGCGACGGCCCGAAAATCGTCACCTCGCGGAAGAACGACGCGGCCTCGTCGCGCGCCGTGCTGCGCGCGGCAAGCAGCCCCCTGACGTCATAACGCGCCGGCAGCGTGTAGACCTTCCCGCCGCGCTCGACCGCTTCCGCCGCCGTGAAAACGAGTTCCACACCCGGGTACGGCAACCGGTAAGGCTCCCGACAGATCGGGCCGTCCGGCCCGAGCGCGAGCGGCGGATGAGCCCAGAGCGAAAGCGACAGCGGGCTCGTGCGCTGGGCGAAGTATTCCGAAAGCCAGTTCATGGTCAGTCCTCCCGTGAACGGTCATTGACGTCGGGTTGCGGAGCTTGTCTGCCGGATCGACGCGGTCGCGTCGACGGTTCGTCCAGCGTCGCACGCCCCGCCGCGCGACGCTTGATGCCGATCAAGCACGCGCCCGACATGCGGCCCGAGCGGTCAGCGGCCGAACGTGCGGGTATGGTCGTCGTAGTCGAACAGTCCCGCGTAGCGCCCCCAGTCGATCACGACCCTCAGCGCCTGGTCGGCGCTGCGCGGATCGAGATGATCCTCGAGTTCGAGCTCGAAACGCTCGCGCGGCGCGCGGTGCCCCTCGCGTTCGCCCAGCACTTCGTCGATATGCCCGGCGAGCGGCACGAACCGGACGACATGCTCGCGAAACAGACGCCGTCGGGCGTCGTCGTCGCTTTGCGCGAACACGTGACCCGCGGCACTCAGCCGGATGCTCCGGTCGTGCCATTCGGCAAACGCGAGCAGATGGAGCGCGGCCGCCGTCGAATACAGCGCGTCGACCCGGAGCGCAAGCGCCGATGCGATCGTGCCGAGCTCGGCATGCCCCTCGTACGGCGCGGCAGCGAGCGTGTCGACGAATCCGGCGAGATGGTGGCTCGACACGTCGGGCAGCTTCATGGCCAGCGCGCTGCCCGTCGCTTCCCGGCCTGCCGTCGCGTCGGTGATGCGTGCCGTCAGCGTCGCATAGATCTTGCCGGCGATCGCCTGAACGGCCGGATCGTGCCGACTGCGCGGACGCGGCAGCGGCACGTTCAGCGTTGCCTCGATGCGCGCCGGACCGGCGCCGAGCACCAGGATGCGATCGCACATGAGCACGGCTTCCTCGATGTTGTGCGTCACCATCAGCACCGACCGGGTCGACAGCTGGTGCGCGTCCCACAGGTCGAGAAAATCCGTGCGCAGCGTTTCCGCGGTCAGCACGTCGAGCGCCGAGAACGGTTCGTCCATCAACATCAGCGCGGGCTCGCTGACGAGCGCGCGGGCGAAACCGACCCGCTGGCGCATGCCGCCCGACAGTTCGCGGGGAAACGCCGATTCGAACCCGTCGAGCCCGATCAGCTCGATCGCGGCGGCCGCGCGTGCGCGCGCGTCCCCCGGCGCGAGGCCCAGCGCGTCGAGGCCGAGCTCGACGTTTTCGATGACGGTCAGCCACGGGTACAGCGCAAAGGTCTGGAACACCACCGCGATGCCGTCGGTCGGGCCGGCGAGCGGCGCATCGCGATACGCGACCGTGCCGGACGAGGGCTTGACGAGCCCGCCGGCGATCCTCAGCAGCGTGGACTTGCCCGAGCCGGAGCGGCCCAGCAGCCCGAGGATCTCGCCTTCATGCAGCGCGAGATCGATATCGGCCAGCACGTGCAGCGGCTCGCCGGACGGCTTCGTGAACGATTTGCATACGGCCCGCATCTCGAGCACGACCGCCGCCGGGTCCGAAGCCGGCGCGGCCGCGCTCGCGACGTTCCCTTCCGTGTATTCGCTGAGGTTCGGCACACGGGTCTCCCGTGAATAAATGATCGGTCGGGGGCTCAATCGAGCCGCGTGCGGCGCTCCGCGAACGCGTACATCGGGCGCCACACGAGCCGATTGGTCGCGATCACGAGCAACGACATCGCGGCCACGCCGAGCGCGATGCGCGGATAGTCGCCGGCGTCGGTCATCCGCGCGATATAGGCGCCGAGTCCGCCGGCATCCAGGCGTGTGCCGCCCCAGCTCACCGCTTCGGCGACGATGCTCGCGTTCCATGCGCCGCCCGACGCGGTAATCGCGCCGGTCACGAAGTACGGCAGGACGCCCGGCAGCATGACGTGACGCCACCAGGTCGGCGGCCGCACCCGGAAGCAGGCGGCCGCTTCGCGCAGGTCGGCCGGGAACGCGCTCGCACCGGCGATCACGTTGAACAGGACGTACCATTGCGCGCCCAATATCATCAGCGGGCACAGCCAGATGTCGGGTTCGAGCCGCAGGCGCACGATCGCGAACACCGCGACCGGAAACAGCAGGTTGGCCGGAAACGCGGCGAGGAACTGCGTGACCGGCTGGATGCGGGCGGCCACGCCCGGGCGGAGGCCGATCGCGATGCCGATCGGCACCCAGATCGCCGACGCGAGGGTGACCAGCACGGTCACGCGGACGAACGTGAGCCCGCCTTCGCTTGCGACGGTGCGCAGGTCCGTCCAGGTCAGCGTCGCGCGTCCGAGCCGGAACAGTTCGTACGCCGCATACGCGCATCCCGCGCCGCACGCCGCGAACCAGAGCACGTCGCCCGTGTGTCGCGGCAGCGCGATCCGGCCGCGCCATGCCGGCATGAACCCGCGCAGCCGCGCGCGCGCCGCCCGACGCAGCACCGCCCGGACCGGGCCGACCGCACGGCCGATCCATCGCGATCGGTGGAACAGGTCGAGCATCCAGCTGCGCGACCCGACCGTGGGCGCGGCATCGCCATAGCGGAACCGTTCCGACCATGCGACCAGCGGCCTGAACAGCAACTGGTCGTACAGGACGATCGCGACGCTCATCGCGACGATCGCCCAGCCCACGGCGGCGAGGTCGCGGCTCGCGATCGCCTGCGCGACGTAGGCGCCGACGCCCGGCAGGTCGACGTGCAGGTTGCCGACCGCGATCGCCTCGGACGCGACCACGAAAAACCAGCCGCCCGACATCGACATCATCGCGTTCCAGACGAGTCCCGGCATCGCGAACGGCACGTCGAGGCGCCAGAAACGCTGCCACGCGGACAGCCGGAAGCTGCGGCTCGCTTCGTCGAGATCGAGCGGCACCGTGCGCAGCGCCTGATAGAAGCTGAACGTCATGTTCCAGGCCTGGCTCGTGAAGATCGCGAAGATCGCCGCGCACTCGGCGCCGAGGATCCGCCCCGGAAACAGCGACAGGAAGAACAGCACCGTAAACGACAGGTAGCCGAGGATCGGCACCGACTGCAGCACGTCGAGCAGCGGGATCAACACGCGCTCGGCGCGACGGCTGCGCGCGGCCGCGGTCGCGTAGGCGAACGTGAAGACGATCGACGCAAGCAGTGCCGCGAACATGCGCGCGACCGTGCGCAGCGTGTAGCCCGGCAGTGCCGCGGGCGACAGCGAAATCGCCGGGGGCTGCGCCACCGCCAGCGGGCCGGCCATCTGGTGCGCCGCGATGCCGGCCAGCAACAGGAAACCGACCACGATCAGCGTCGCGACGATGTCCCGCCAGCCCGGCACGGGCAGCGTCCAGCGCCCGCCCCGCAATACCTCAGCATGGTGCTCCACGACGCCTCTCCCGCCGATGATGGCGGTTCATCTTCCCGGGTGGGGCGGCCGGCGGGCTTGACCTGCGTCAACCGCCCTGCATTGCCCGGCGCCACGATCGCAGCGAGTCCTGCCGCGCAACGGCCACCGGTCAGGAGCATCCCGATGACACCCGTTCCGGCCACGCCGTACCACACCGACGAGCGCGCCTGCGTCGGCTCACGCGGCGGGGTATGCGTTCGCGAGCGCCTCGACGAACGCGTCGAGGCGCTCCGGCGCGAGCCGGTTGATGCCGGCCGCCCCTTCCCGGCCGCCGCCCTCCGGAAATGCGCGACAAAGACGATCTGCGCCGTACGGTGCGGCGACCGGCGCGCGAACGCTGACGGTGTACCCACCCGAGGCCGACAACGTCAGCACCGCGTGAGCGCGTGCCGCGTCACCACGCGCGAGCCGATTGGCGAAAACGCCGCGCACGCGACGCGCCCAGCGCGTGTCGGGGAGGATATAGACGTCCGCCCCCGGCAGCGCGATGTTCGCGCGCTGTCGCTCCGCAAGCGCGATATCGCGTCGCCGGTTGGCGTCGAGCCGCCGCGCGAGGGGCGACCTCGCGAACTCGAGCGGGTTCGCATATTGCCGCACCGCCGCATACACGGCCGGCGGCGGCATGAAGAGGTCGTCCGGGCAATCGCCGTAGCCGTTGTAGTTGACGGATTCGCCGAGCACCTGCAGACGGTAGGCATCGGCATCCGTCAGGCCGCAGGCGGCGGCGAGCCTGCCGGCCACGCCGACGAGATTGTCGCCATAGGCACCGACCACCGCCCAGAGTCGCTGCCGGCCCGCCAGGTATCGGTCGACGATGACGCTCGTACAGGTGTCCGGCGCCGTGTCGATATGCGTGCGAAGGTGCGGATGAGCGGGCACGGCGGCGGCCATGTGGTGATCGAAATAGTCGATGTCGACCCCGCGCGCCAGCAGCGCGTCGAGTGCCGCGCGGTTCACGTCGAGAGAAATGTCCAGGACGGTGACGATGTCGCCTCGGGCGGCCGGCACGCGCGCGAGCAGCGCGATGTCGCGCTTGGGACCCGTCACGAGCACCGACTCGGCCGGCATCTCGAGCCGCAGCTGCTGAAGCGAACAGATGCCGTCCGCATCACCGTTGAACACGTCAAAGCGCGTCATGATTCGCGACGCGCGATAACTGCATGAATCGAGGTAGCCATGCCATGGAACGACTCCCTTTCAGCCCGTTTGCCTTCGCCTCGTGTCGCGCCTTCGGCGAACGGATCGCGGCCCGTCTCGGCGTCACGCCCGCCGCGCACGAGGAACGTCCGTTCGAGGACGGCGAACACGAGACGCGCGCGCACCTCCTCGCAACAGAAGCGATGGCGCGCGGCCGGCCGGGATGCGTGCACCGTTCATGCCGCTTGCCGCCCCGCGTGCGTGTCCGGCCGGGCATTCTCCTGCGCGACCAGTGCCGCCAGCGCCGGAGAAATCGCCGGCTGCAGCGGCATGACGGGCGCCAGTGCACGCATCGGATCGGGCAGCGTGGACAGTTCGCGCATTGCGTGAATGCGGCTCTCGCCGAGCGTGGGGGCCGCGAGTCGCGCCCCTCCGATCATGACGGGCCGCAACAGCGGCGTTCCGTCGATGCGCTCGCCGTCGAGTCCGAGGCTGTCGGCGGCGATTCGCCCATCCGGGCCGTATTGCCGGAACACCTGCTTGCGGCCGGGCAGCGTGGCCTTGCCCTCCGAACGTTTGCAGCGCGCCCGGCCCGCATACTCGACGAGCTTGTACGCGCAGTCGAGACACGGTGCGTCCGCCGACGTGCTCATCCGCGTGCCGATTCCGAAACCGTCGATCGGCGCGTGCTGCCGGACGAGTTCCCGCAGCCGGATTTCATCGAGATTGCCGCTCGCGAAGATCGTCGCTTCCGTCAGGCCGCCATGGTCGAAAATCGCGCGCACGTTGCGCGCGTGCGCCGCCAGATCGCCGCTGTCGATCCGGACGCCCTTGATGCGCACGTTGTCGAGCGCAAGCCGCCGCGCCAGTTCGACGACCTTGTGCGCCGCGTGCTCCGTATCGTACGTATCGATCAGCAGCACCGCGTTATCCGGCTGCGATCGGGCGAAATGCTCGAACGCGAGCGCTTCGTCGTCGTGCGCCTGGACGTATGAATGCGCCATCGTGCCGTACACGGGAATGTCGTAGCGCAAGCCGGCGAGCAGGGTCGCCGTGCCGGAGAATCCTGCCAGGTAGCTGGCCCGCGCGGACAGCATCGCCGCCTCCGCGCCATGCGCGCGCCGCAGGCCGAAATCGACCAGCAACCTGCCATGCGCGACGAGCGTGGCGCGTGCGGCCTTGCTTGCAACCAGCGTCGCGTAATGGAGCAGGTTCATCACGCGGCTCTCGACGAACTGCGCCTCGCGAAGCGGCGCCGTGATCCGCAGGATCGGTTCGTCGGCGAAAAACACCGTGCCTTCCGGCATCGCGTCGACCGTACCGGTAAAGCGCAAGCCGGCGAGCGACGCGAGGAAATCCGCTCGCAAGCGCCCGGTCGCGGCCAGTCGCTCAAGGCCGGCGGCCGTAAAGCGCAGGCCCTCCAGATAGTCGAGGACGAGCTCCAGTCCCGCCGCCATCAGGAATGCCCGCTGCTCGGGCAGCGCCCGTACGAAGAACTCGAAGCTGGCCATGTCGTTCATTCCGGCATCGAACGCGGCCTGCATCATCGTCAGTTCATACCAATCCGTCAGCAGCGCGTCGTCGATGCCAGCGTCCGGCCAGGATCCGTTCATCATGCGCCCTCCCGCGTCGCTCGCGCGCAATCGTGCAACCGGTACCCGGCCGCTGCGATCTGGAGCAGCGTCGCTTCCGTCATTGCGGCGCGGGTCCCGGACTCGCCGGGACCGCGGTCCACACGCCATTGCACGACGCGACATACGGATAGTATCCGCGCGGGTCCTCGACCGCGCTGTCACCGCGTACGCTCCCTCGGCGCGAAATGGCGAAAGTCCCGCCCGTGGAAATCCTGGCGGGGAACATGGCGTGCATGCTGCGCATGTGCCGGCTGCGTCGGCACGCAACATGCGGCCGCGCACGGCACAAGCACGCGGCTTGCGCGTCTGAGCCTGTTCATGGTCGTCATTCTTCGCGGAGATGCGATCCATCGTATTGAGGCCGTGCCCCGCGGCCTTGACCGGGATCAACGCATGCCCGCGGCCCGGCGGGACGCCGGCGACGCGGCATTCGCAGGCGCCAGGTCATGCCGCGCGCGCAGGTTTCGTGTCGCCGTGCTTGCCGATGCGCATGCGGTGCAGACGACGGTGAGCAGCACCGTCCGTCAGTACGTGAACGTGTCCGATTTCTTCATTTCGACCCATGTCATTCCGCTTCGCAGTCCCTCCAGCGCTGCCTCGCGCTCGGTCGCGAATACCCGGTGATGCGGGAAGACATGCTCGCACTTGCAGTCGGGTGAGCGAACCGTCACGTGGACACGGCAGCGGTACCCGCCGGACTCGACGCCAACCGTTTCGATCTCCACGGTCCAGTCCGCTTCGTTCAATTCACCGGAAATCGTCATGATTACCCCCTTACCTTGCCGTGCGAGCGCAAGCTGCTTCCCTCATCGGTCGCGCCACGCCGCGAGCCGCGATGGCGTTCGCGCGCGCCCGAAGGGCGCATCGCACCGGCATCGAGACCGCCGCTGCGCGATGCGCGGCGCGACGGAAGCCGGAACCGGCCGGATCAGCCACGCTGCTTCTCCTCGAAATACGGCTGGCGGGCCGCCACGAGCCGCAACTCGTCGAGCAGCGCCGCGGCCGCGCGCAGCAGATCGTCAAGCGAGACAATGCCGACCAGTTCGCCGTCTCCGCCGACGACCGGCAATCGACGGACGCCATGCTGGCGCATCCGCTTCGCGAGCAGCCAGATGTCGTCGTCGACGTTCGCGGTCGCGACGGGCGCCGACATGATGTCACCGACGAACAGCGAGCCGGCCTGCGCATCGGGGCTGACGACCGTCAGCACGATGTCGCGATCGGTCACGACACCGACCGGCACGCATCGCCCCTCCTGTTCGCGCACGACGATCAGATCGCCGGCGTGCGCGCCGCGCATCATTTCCGCCGCCTCGACGACGGTTGCTCGTGCCGAACACATGGCAACATCGCGGGTACAGAGCATCGCGGCATTCATGTTCGTTCTCCCGGCCGGGGCGAGGCGGACCATCGATCGATGTCCGCCGCCGCCCGAACCATCATGCAACCGTAAGTTGATCGACCACGTTGCGCACGCCCGGCGCCGACCACGCGGCATGGAAGGCAAGCCGCCGTTCGCCCAGCGAGCCCACCTGGCCCGTCAACGTCACGCAACCGTCCTGGACGGTAATGCCGACGTGTGCGGCCTCTTCCGTTGCATGCCGAATCAAGGCCGCCTGGATCTTGCCCGCGATGTCGGATTGCGTCGGATGCGGCCGGACGTGGATCTCGTTGATGATCCGGGTGACGCCGCGCAGCCGCTCGACGGCCCGCTCCGCCTCCTGCATCTGGTAGCTCCACATCACCTCGCCCGACAGCGTCACGCACCCGTTCTCGACCGTCACGTGCACGGCCTGCTCGCCAAGCCCCGCATCCCACATCAGGAGCGAGCGCGCTGCAATGGCGACGTCCTCGTCCGAGCGATGCTTGCCGTCGTCCGTTTGCACCTCGAGTTCCAGCACGATGCCGCGCACGCCTTCGATACGCTCGATGGCCTTGCGCACCGCGACCTTTTCCAGATAGCTGGCGACGTGCCCAGTCAACGTCACGATGCGTTCGTGCACTTCGACGCCGATGCGCACCGCATCGATCGACGGGTCCCACTCGAGTTCCTGCTCGACGTCCTTCTTCAGCGCGCTGTCGCTTTTCATGGCCATCGACTCCTGTCCGCAATCGATGAAAACAACGGTAATTCCCGCTGCACCGCGTGGAATTGATACAGGTCAGCGCGCGGCGTGGTGAGCGATCGCGACCGATGTCTCCGCTGCGATCGCGCGAAACCCGGTCCTTACGTCGACATTGCGCCCCTGCCAGGCGCGATCGCGCCTGGCGAGTCGCGATACCATCCGGCGCCCGTCGGGCGACAGGCGGGCGGGCGCCTCGGCAAGCGATGCCGCATCCAGTCGAACGAGACCGCGATCGGCGAGGCAGCGCAGGTCGGCGGGGTCGCCCTGCTGGCGCCGCGGCTCGCTGGCGAGCACCATCAGGATCGCGATTTCGTGGGGACTCAGCAGCCAGTCGCCGCCGGCGTCGATCGGGTGATGCTGGCGATGCGCGGCAGCCGACACGCGCAGCGCCGATGCTTCGGAACGGGAAATGATCTGGCGATTCGACGTGTTCGTAAACAAGGCGGGCATGATGGTGTCCGGATCATGAACGTGAAGACGCTGAAGGCACGGGACATGTCGATCGCGGTCGACATGCTAGAACGTCAATATCCGCTCCTGCCGGGCAAGCGTTCTTGATGCAGGTCATCCGGAAGACGCGAGCGATCGAAACGTTCCCCGCCGTGGAGTGGGAAGCGTTCAAGGCGTTGGTGGCCTCGCTCGACCAGGCCGGCCGGCTGCGCCCCCGAGCGGTTCCGCCGCGTTGGACGCGAGCACTGCGAGCGCCGCGCGGCGGCCGAGTTCGAACAGCGCTGCAATCGATGTATCGGAAAAATCGAAGTCGCGCGCGAAAGTGTCCGTGGCTCCGGCGTGGCCATTCAGCGCGATCCTGAAGACCCGTACGGGCGCACGACTCCCCATGAGTCGGATGTATTCCGGGAGTTGTCGCATGCGGGCCGCCGTTTCGGGATCAAGCTGGCAGGTTATACGTTCGACGAGATCGCGAAAGTCGTTCTCGTTTTCCTCGAACCGCAGGTCGTTACGAACCCGATCGGCATAGACGATCTCGTCGCGCCGCAGCATGACCTCGATCAGGTTCGATGGCAACGGGCGCGACCCTGAAAACAAATCGACAACAAACACGCGCCCTGCTATCCGCCCGCACCGTTCGATCACGAGATCGAGCGGCGAGTTGCTGATGATGCCGCCGTCCCAGTAAGCGCGGCCGTCGATGCGCGTCCACGGCATCGCGGGCGGCAGGCTACCGCTGGCGAGCAGGTGCTCGGGCGTGATGCGATCGACATAGCTGTCGAAGATGCGCCGCTCCCCGCTTTCCACGTCCACGGCTCCAAGCAGCAGGCGCGTCGCGCTGCCCGCCAGGGCGTCGAAATCGACATGGCGGCGCAGTAGCGCGAGCATCGGCTGCGTGTCGTAGCAGCTCGTCCACCACGTAGCAAAGCCGGACGGCGGAATCCCGTCAGGCCACCAGTGCGGCCGAAGGAAATTCGGAACGCCGAACAGCGCGATATGCCACGCGAGCAACGCATGTCCCGCATAGGCGGACGACGGCACGCCCACCGGACTCCTGATCGACAGCTCGCGCCAGAATGCGTCGAGTGCTTCGGCCGCATGCCCCGGATGGCTCGCTGCGATCGCGCCGTTGAACGCGCCGATCGACACGGCCGCGATCACGTCCGGACGGACGCCCCGCGACTCGAGTGCGGCGATCGCTCCGCTTTCGAATGCGCCGAGCGCACCGCCACCCTGCAGGATCAAGACCGTTTGCGCGGGGAGTTCGCACAGCCGCGATACGTCGTGCGTCACAGCCTCGACTTGCGCGCCGAGATTGACCCGATGGCGTATCGTCTCCTCGGCGGCGGTCATTTCATCCGCGCGGACACCGATCGAGAACATCGCACGCAGGACATGATGTCTCAGATAGAGCAACGAGTACGGAGCACGCGGGAATCGGCCCTGCTCGACGACTTCGGTCGCATCAGCAGCGTTGCCGAGGAAGTTGTACGGTACGTCGAATACGCTTCCGTAGAAAATCGATACATCCCGATAGGGCAAGCGCGCACCGCGCATGTTCCTGGCGGCCAGGCGCCCCTGACGCACCGCGTTGTCCCAGTGCTCGATACGCCTCTGCACGCCGAATACCGGATCGCGAAACCGCGCGACGTCGCCGGCCGCATGGACGTCCGGATCCGACGATTGCAGGCATTCGTCGACAAGCACGCCATCCACTGTCGCGATGCCACTGCCCGCGAGAAACCCGCAGTTTGGCTCGACGCCCACGGCAATCACGACGAGGTCGCATTCGATGACGCTGCCGTCGGTGAGCACGGCCGCCTCGATCGAATGCTCTCCGATGAAGCGCTCCACCGTCGTTCCGGTTCGAACGTCGACGCCGCGCGTCGCACACAACCCGGCAAAGTGATCGGATAGCCGAACGGAATTCAGCTGCGGCAACAGCCGCTCGCAGCGCTCGACGAGCGTGACCTCCAGACCGCGCCCGCGCAGCGTGGCCGCCGCCTCGAAACCCGTGAAGCCTCCGCCCACGACGAGCAGGCGTCGTCGCCGGGCGGCGTTGTCGCGAAGCACGAGCGCGTCGTCGAGGTCGTGAAGGTGACCGATGCCCGCCAGCGTCGCCCCCGGCACCGCCAGACGGCGTGGCGACGCACCGGTCGCGATCAGCAGCTTGCCGTAGTGTATCGCGGTGCCATCCTCCAGCCTGACGACATGCGCGCCGCAGTCGACCGACGCGCCCCTCGCCCCTAGGAGCAGATCGATCCTGCGCATCTCGTAGAACCCCGCCGGGTGTATCGCGATTGCCGCCGGGGTGAGGTTTCCTGCGAGAAATTCCTTTGT
Organism: Burkholderia sp. Bp9099; assembly: GCF_003857805.1. Classification (NCBI taxonomy): domain Bacteria; kingdom Pseudomonadati; phylum Pseudomonadota; class Betaproteobacteria; order Burkholderiales; family Burkholderiaceae; genus Burkholderia; species Burkholderia sp. Bp9099. The sequence continues at coordinate 217,877 of NZ_QTPU01000002.1, read as the reverse complement.
CAGCGGCTGTCTCTGATACGGCAGCACGTGTTCGCCGCACAGGATCGCGATGCGCGCGGACGGATCTTCGCGCCGCAACGTATGCGCCGCGGACACGCTGGCAATGCCGCCGCCGACCAGCACATGATCGTAGTCGCGCCTGGCCCCGGACTGCGCCGTCACGTTGCCCGCTCCGCGCGCATGTGCCGTTCGCCGGAGGCAAGCCGGCGGGCGATCGAACGCGCAAAACGGGCGAGCTTCCGAGCGGCCAGGCCGCGACCGATATCGCGCCCCGAAATCGCGCACGTCGCGATCGGCCTTTGCCGCGCCAGCGCCTGCATCTGCCCGAATGCAGTGATGTCGCCGCGCAGGCCCATCGTGCAAAAGAATGCGGTCGCGCGCAGTTCGCTCCCGTGCCGCGCGAGCCAGGTCGAAATCGGCGTCGATGCACGGCCCGCCCAGACCGGCGTACCTAGCACGACCACATCGTATGCGGACGGCGAACAGGCTGTTGGCCGAAGGTCCGCGGCACGATCGCGGATCACGTCCGCGAGCGAACGCAGGAAGCCGACGGCCCCCGTCCGCCGCCGATCGTCGGCTTCCCGCAGCCGTTCGCAATCCGCGCCAAGCTCGGCGGCAAGCCGGTGCGCAACCGCCGCCGTCGTTTCACTGCGCGAGTAGAAGACGACGAGCATGCGTCGAGACGTGTCCATGGCCCACTCCGTGCATCCGTCCGGGATCCATGGACCAGCTTATGCACCGGCGATCGGGGCGACACTGATGCAGGTCAACCCGTCGCGGCACAATCCGGCGACAGTAGGCTTGTCCAGATTTCCCGCGATTTTCCGCCCATCCGCCATGTGGTATGACCTGATCGAACGGCAACGGCAATGGTTGCGAACGTGGGGCGCGGCGGCGCGGTTCACGTGCGGTCTTTGGCCCGATGCCGCGGCGGCGTGCTACGCCGACCTTTTCGAACCCCTGCTCGACCTGCATGCCGAGGCACCACGGTTCGCCATCGATTCGATCGACGTGGACGGCCGTCGCATCGACGTCGACGAAACGATCGTCTCGCACACGCCGTTTTGCACGCTGCGCCGCTTCTCGCACGCCGGTGCACAACGCGTGATCCTGCTCTGCGTGCCGCTGGCCGGCCATGCGGCCGTGATGATGCGCGAGACGGTCGAGACCCTGCTGGCCGACGGCGACGTCTGCATCACCGACTGGATCGATGCGCGCGACGTGCCGTGCGACGCGGGCCGATTCGGCCTCGACGAGTACGTGTCGATGCTCGACCGCTTCGTCGATACCCTGCTTGCGGACGCCCGGCCGGTGCACGTCGTCGCCGTCTGTCAGGCGACGTTTCCGTCGCTCGGTGCCATCGCGCTGCGCGCGCAACGCGACGCCGCGCTGCCGGCGAGCCTGACGTTGATCGGCGGCCCGCTCGATGCCCGCATCAATCCGAGTGCGCTCGGCACCGCGGCCCGGTCGCATTCTCTCGACTGGTGTCGCGCCACGCTGATCGATACGGTGCCGCACGGCTTCGCCGGATACGGGCGGCAGGTATTTCCGGCCTATCTGCAGCGCGCCGAGATCGCGGTCACCTACCCGCAACGCTACATGGCGCTGGTCGATCGCTATCGACGAGCGGTGTCGAGCGACGACGCCGACGCACTCGCAACCGCACGCCGCGCACTGCGCGAGTACCTGACGCTCCTCGACATGCCCGCCGAGTATTTCCTCGATACAGTCGACATCGTGTTCCAGCGGGCTTGCCTGGCAAACCGGACGTGGCACGTTCACGGCCAGCGGGTCGAGCCCGCCGCGCTGCGCTCGATCGTGTTGCTGACCGTCGAAGGCAAGTGCGATGCCGTCACCGGTGCCGGCCAGACCCATGCCGCGCTGGCCATGTGCAGCGGCCTCGCGGCGGATGCCCGGCAACGCGTCGACATCGACGATTGCGACCACTACGGGCTCTTTACCGGCGATCACTGGCACGCCGACGTGCATCCGGTACTGCAAGCGGCGTTCGTCCGGGCCGAACGCGGCTGGCCGCGCTCGTGCGCGGCGTGATGCGCCTTCAACCCGGTGCGGGACCGTCGTGTGCCCATCCGACCCCGTTCATTCCGGCGCCGCACGCTCGCCGGGCGCAGCGCGCTCCGCAGCGGCCACGCGACGCTTGACCGCGATGAAGCTGTCGGGGCTGACGGAAACCGAGTCGATGCCGCACGCCACGAGAAAATCGGCGAACGCCGGATGATCGCTCGGCGCCTGGCCGCACAGGCCGACCTTCGCTCCCGCGTTGCGGGCCGACTCGATCACGCGGGCGATCATCCACTTCACGGCGGCGTTCTGTTCGTCGAACAACCCGGCCAGTTCCGCCGAATCGCGGTCCACGCCAAGCGTCAGTTGGGTCAGATCGTTGCTTCCGATCGAAAAGCCGTCGAAGCGCTGCGCAAACTGGCTCGCGAGGATGACGTTCGACGGGATTTCGCACATCACATAGATCTGCAATCCGTCATCGCCACGCTTCAGGCCGTTGGCGGCCATCACCTCGAGCACGCGGTCCGCCTCGTCGAGCGTCCGGCAGAACGGGATCATCACGACCACGTTCCTGAATCCCATGTCGTTTCGCAGCCGCGCGATGGCCCGGCATTCGAGCGCGAATCCGGCACGATAGCGCGGCGAATAGTAGCGCGACGCACCGCGAAAGCCGAGCATCGGGTTTTCTTCCCGCGGTTCGAACTGCGCGCCGCCGACCAGATGAGCGTACTCATTCGTCTTGAAGTCGCTCATGCGGACGATCACCGGCGCGGGATGACAGGCCGCCGCGATACGCGCAAGGCCATGCGCCAGCCGGTCGACGAAATAGTTCGACGGGTCGTCATAGCCCGCCGTCAGGGCAGCGATCGCGCGCTTCGCATGCGCGTCCGTCAGCGCATCGTAGTGGGCCAGCGCCATCGGGTGAACCTTGATATGGTTGCTGATCACGAACTCCATGCGCGCGAGCCCGACGCCGTCGGCAGGCAGTCGCCACCACCTGAACGCCGCGGCCGGATTCGCGAGGTTCAGCATGACCTGCGTACGGGTAGCCGGCAGGTCGGTCAGGTCGATCGCCTCCACGTCGTATTGCGCGATGCCTTCGTACAGGAACCCGGCCTCGCCCTCCGCGCACGATACCGTCACTTCCTGCTGATCGTGCAGCATGCGGGTCGCATTGCCGGTGCCGACGATGGCCGGCAATCCCAGTTCGCGGCTCACGATCGCGGCATGCGACGTGCGGCCGCCATGATCGGTGACGATCGCCGCGGCGCGGCGCATCACCGGCACCCAGTCCGGATCCGTCGTGCGCGTCACCAGTACCGCGCCATCGACGAATCGCCCCATGTCGCGCGGACTGTCGATCACACATACGCTGCCGACCGCGATCGCCTCGCCGACACTGACGCCGGTGAGCAGCTTGCGGCCGGCCCGACCAAGTCGATAGGTCTTGATGGCGCTGGCCTCGCGCCGGGACTGCACCGTTTCGGGACGTGCCTGCACGACGAACAGTTCTCCGCTTACGCCGTCCTTTGCCCACTCGATGTCCATCGGCTGGCCATAGTGCGCCTCGATCGCGCAGGCCCAGTTCGCAAGCGCCAGGATGTCGCGGTCCGCCAGCACGAAGGTGGCACGCTCGGCTTTCGAGGTCGGCACGTTGCGGGTCGGTGCATGCTCGTCGCGCGCATAGATCAGCTTGCGTGCCTTGCCGCCGAGCGTCTTGCCGATGACGGGCGTGCACGCCGGATCGCCGAGCAACGGCTTGAACACCTCATATTCGTCGGGATCCACGGTGCCCTGCACGACATTCTCGCCAAGCCCCCACGCCGCGTTGATCAGCACCACCTTGTCGAATCCTGTTTCCGTGTCGAGCGAAAACATCACGCCGGCCGCGCCGAGGTCCGAACGCACCATCCGCTGCACGCCGATCGACAGCGCGACGCGCAAATGATCGAAACCCTTTTCTTCGCGGTAGGCGATCGCCCGGTCGGTAAACAGCGACGCATAGCACCGTCGGCAAGCCGCGAGCAACGCATGCTCGCCGCGCACGTTCAGGTAGGTTTCCTGCTGACCCGCGAAGCTCGCGTCGGGAAGATCCTCGGCGGTCGCGCTCGACCGGACGGCGACATCGACGTCGTCGCTGCCGGCCTCGCGGCACAGTTGCCGATACGCGTCCCGGATCGCGTCGGCGATGTCGTCGGGCCAGTCTCCGTGGAGGATCGCCTGCCGGATCGACGCACCGGCCTCGGCAAGCGACATCTTGCGTGCGCCGAACGCTTCGAGCGTGCTGCCGATGGCCTGCCTCAACCCGTTCGCATCGATGAAGCGCCAGTACGCATCCGCGGTCGAAGCGAACCCGGGTGGCACGCTCACGCCCCGTGCGGACAGGTTGGCGATCAGTTCGCCCAACGATGCATTCTTGCCGCCGACGCGCGCCACGTCGCCGCGTCGCAGATCGTCGAACCAGACGATGTGTGATTTTCCGTGATCCATGACGAGCCCTCCGATGGTCGCGGCCGAGCCGCGAGCGACAGGCGCGGGCCGGCAGTGGCCGGCGCGGTCGGCCGAACACGTTCATCGTGGCTCGGCGCGTCGGCGTCTCCCGTGACCTGCATCAAGAACGGCGCTGCATCGCACCCGGCTTCGCCCGGGGCGGCTTTCCCGCTGCGGTTCGTTCGCTTGCTGCAAGAAATCGACGGGTTTCCGATCGATCGCCCGTCGCACCAATCTGCAACACACTTTCAACCAATCGAACAAGAATCGACGAAAAAATGGGCGAGCAAAATCTCCGGTTCGCCATTAAAATGCACCGCTTGGTTAATTTCTACAGCTAACCAGGCTGCACGATCAGGACCTGCGAAGCCCGCGCATGCATGCCGTGCGGCGCCTTCTCCACGTGTTCGAACGGGGCCACCCACGGCGCCCTCTTCCCGCCTGTCGATGCAGCCCGGCGCAAACGGATAAGAAGACACTCATGTCCAAGCAATCCCCTGCAGAGCCGATTCGTGCTTCCGCCCGCATCGGCCTGACCGCCGCGGGCGCGGTCTCGCTGCTCCTCGGCCTTTATTTCGTCATCGGCGGCGGCATGCTCGTCGCCCGTGGCGGGAGCCCGTACTACCTGCTGGCCGGGCTCGCCCTGTGCGCGACCGGCGTCCAGTTCGCCCGGCGCCGCGCCAGTGCGGTCGCGATCTACCTCGTGATGCTGATCGCCACGGCGCTGTGGGCCGTGTGGGAAGTCGGCTTCGCGTTCTGGCCGCTCAACGCGCGGATCTTCATGTTCTCGATGATCGGCATGCTGCTCGCGCCGGCCTGGCCGCTGCTGCGCCGTGCCGAAGGCAAGGCACCCGCACGCGGCATGGCATGGGGCATTGCCGCACTCCTGCTCGCCTGCAACGGCGCATTCGTCTACGGCATGTTCGTGCCGCACGGCACGTTCGGCACCGAGACGCCCGTGCCGGCGGCCGGCAATGCAGGCACCGACGACTGGACGGCCTACGGTCACTCGGACGGCGGCGACCGCTTCACGCGCTACGCGCAGATCGATCGCGACACGGTGAAGCACCTGCAGGTCGCGTGGACGTTCCGCACCGGCGACACGCCGCTCAGCCCGGACGGCGGCGGCTCGGAGGATCAGCAAACCCCGCTGCAGGTCGGCAAGACGCTGTTCCTGTGCTCGCCGCACAACACCGTGATCGCCGTGGATGCGGCGACGGGCACGGAGAAGTGGCGCCATGCGTTCCCGACCAAGACGACGGTCTGGGTGCGCTGCCGCGGCCTCGCGTACTTCGATGCGGACAAGCCGCTCGTGCAGCCGACCGTCGCCGGATCGACGCCGGTCCTGCCGGTCGCCGCGTCCGGGGATCCGGCCGTGTGCCGCCGCCGCATTTTCATGAACACGATCGACGCGAAGCTCGTCGCGCTCGATGCGGACACCGGCAAGCCGTGCGACGGCTTCGGCGATCACGGCATCGTCGACCTGAAGGCCGGCCTCGGTAACGCGAAGAGCCCGTTGTACCAGCTCACATCCCCGCCGACGGTCGCGGGCACGACGGTGGTCACGGGCGGCCGTGTCGCCGACAACGTGTCGCTCGACATGCCCGGCGGCGTGATCCGCGGCTTCGACGTGATGACCGGCAAGATGAAGTGGGCATTCGATCCGGGCAATCCGGACGATCACGCGCAGCCGGCGCAAGGCAAGACCTTCGTGCGCTCGACGCCGAACGTGTGGGCGCCGATGACCTACGATGCGACGTCGAACACGATCTACATGCCGGTGGGCAACGCGGCGATCGACCTGTGGGGCGTGAAGCGCACCGCGCTCGACGAGAAATACGGCGCGTCCCTCCTCGCGCTCGACGCCACGACGGGCGCGGAAAAGTGGCACTTCCAGACGGTCCACCACGACCTCTGGGACTACGACGTGCCGATGCAGCCGACGCTGATCGAGTTCCCCGCGGAAGGCGGCAAGCGCGTGCCGGCGCTGATCGTCGGCACCAAGATGGGCCAGCTGTTCGTGCTCGACCGCGTGACCGGCAAGCCGCTGACGCAGGTCGTCGAACATCCGGTCAAGACCGCGTCGATTCCGAACGAGCCGTATTCGAAGACCCAGCCGCTGTCCGTCGGCATGCCGCAGATCGGCGCCGACGTGCTCAAGGATTCGGACATGTGGGGCGTCACGCCGATCGACCAGCTGATGTGCCGCGTGATCTTTCGCGGCATGCGCTACGACGGCCTCTTCACCGCGCCGGACACCGATCGCTCGCTCAGCTTCCCGGGTTCGCTCGGCGGCATGAACTGGGGCGGCCTGTCGTACGATCCGAACGCGGACATGATCTACGTGAACGACATGCGGCTGGGCCTCTGGGTCCACCTGGAGCAGGAGAAGAACCGCGGCGGCGTCTCCGACGGCAACGAATCGGTGAACGCGGGCATGGGTGCCGTGCCGCTCGGCGGCACGCCGTACTCGGTGCTGAAGGACCGCTTCCTCTCGCCGATCGGCATCCCGTGCCAGAAGCCGCCGTTCGGCAGCCTCACCGCGGTCGACCTGAAGACCCGCCGCATCGCATGGCAAGTCCCGCTCGGTACCGTGAAGGACACGCGCCTTCACGGCGTGCAGATGAACATGCCGTCACCGATCGGCATGCCCACCATCGGCGGCTCGCTGACGACCGGCGGCGGTCTCGTGTTCTTCGCCGCAACGCAGGACTACTACCTGCGCGCGTTCGACAGCTCGACGGGCAAGGAACTGTGGAAGGCACGGCTGCCGGTCGGGAGCCAGGGCACGCCGATGAGCTATACAATCGGCGGCAAGCAGTACATCGTCATCTCTGCAGGCGGCGCGCGCCAGTCGCCCGATCGGGGCGACTACGTAGTGGCTTACGCCCTGCCCGACAGCAAGTAAGCGCCGGAATCGACCGGATCGCGTGCGGGATGGTGCGGCGAGGGTTGCCGCACCATCCCGCATTCAGCGTGTCACCTCACTGTCTTGACTGCATGCTACCGTTGTCCATGAATCGTTCCTTTCCCGCTTCCCGCATCCGAAATCACGACCTCACGCCGGGACGCCGCCGATCGCGCCGGCCGGCGGCCGTCACACGTTTCGCACTGCGCATCGGTGCGGCCGCAACGGCCATTGCCGCACACGCGTCGGCGGCCCATGCGCAAAGCAGCGTGACGCTGTACGGCACGATCGACACGAGCATCGAGATCACGAATCCCGGTGCGGGTTACGTCGCCCGGATGGATTCCGGCGCGTATCGCGGCTCGCGCATCGGCGTGCGCGGCGCGGAGGATATCGGCAACGGCGTGAAGATCCTGTTCGATCTCGAGAACGGCTTCGGCTCGGCGGACGGCACCCTGGCCGCCGCCAACACGTTGTTCAACCGCCAGGCCTGGATCGGCGTGAGCTCACGCTACGGCACGGTGCGGGTCGGCCGTCAGTATTCGCCGATCTACATCCCGTTCAAGGGGCAGCTCGATGCGTTCGGGGCCGGCACGATCGCGTCGGGGCTGAACAATCTGTCGAAAATCACGCCGTACGAAAGCAATGCGATCACGTACCTGTCCCCCGAGGTGCACGGCTTTTCGACCACGATCATGGCGTCGTTGCGCGACGCGAAGGACGGCGACGGCAACGGGCTGGCAGGCCACATCGAGACGTTCGCCTGGCATGACGGCCCGCTGCGCATTTCGTACGCGCACCAGCAAACCCACGGCAGCGGCGCACTGCGCGCCAACCTCGGCGGCGTGTCCTATGCGTTCGGCCCGGTGACGGCCTTCCTGTCGTACTTCAATGGCGACGGCGGAACGCCGCGATATCACAGCGACGGCGTGTCGGCTTCCGCACGCTACGCGGTGAACGCGCGTTTTCGCGCGTCGCTGGGTTATACGTGGCTGCGCGACCGGTCGGGCCGCAACAACGATGCCGACCAGTTCAGCGCGGCGTGTGAATACGATGTGTCGAAGCGGGTGCTGGTCTATGCGAGTGGCGCGTGGCTTCACAACCGCGGCCAGGCCACCTACACGCTGAGAGGCGTGAACGTGACCGGCCTCACGCCTTCGTGGCCAGGTGCGTCGGTGCGCGGTATCCAGTTCGGCGTGATCGATCGTTTCTAGACGAAGCGCACGTCCGCGGCCGATGTCGCGATCGACGCGACGCGCCCCTTTCACTAAAAGAATTTCGCAAGCCACCCCGGCGCCGCCGCGCGATCGAACACCACGTGCAGCTCCGGGCTGAACGAGCCGAATTTAAGCCCGTGCCGCGTCGCCAGCAGCGTCAGCGCCTGGCTCGTATAAAACGAAATATGCCCGTTGCGCGGCACGCAGTACCACCATTGCTCGATCCCGCGCGCCAGGATCTCCGGCGTGATCAGGGACGTCTGGAACAGCAGTGCGCCGGCAGGCGCCCGGTAGCGGATGATGTCGGCGAACAGGCTTCGAGGATCCGGATGATGCTCGAAGACCTCGAACGACAGGATCGAATCGAACTGCCCCTGCGGCGCGACGGGATGGCTGAATGGATCATACGAAGTCACGTCCGCGAAGCCGCGCGCGGACAACTTCTTTTCCAGCAGCCCGAGCCCCGAGCCGAAATCGAGAATGCGGGTCTCGCGCATCGACGGAAAGCTCGTGCAGATCAGGTCGGCGTGCTGCTGCGGACGATGCTCGAGATACTCCGGATCGTGGCGCGCGTAGTCGTCGTTGTACACGTGACGCGCAAAATCGTCGTGCGTCCAGCGGTCGAAGGCCGGCGTACACGTGAATCCGCATTGCCGGCACGCGTAGTAGTAGATCGGCACGCCCACGAACGGATCGACCTTTTTTCCGGCGATCATGTCGGCGCCGCAGCGCGAAAAATCGACCACGCCGCAGATGTCCGCGTCAGCACCGCACACCTTGCAGGCGATCGTCGCCGGATGGTTGGCCGGAATGTCAGTCATGTTGCAGTCCCCTGGTTGGCTTCAGGCGTACGCGCCACCCGCTCGGTCACGTCGCCCCGGCGCCCCGGCGCCGTCTGCCGGAACGGCGTGGCCGACGGCTACCGCGGCGAATCGTCCCGATCCGCGCACGATACCCGGTTTCCGGCGAACATTTGTTAAATAGCTTGAATAGCCGACAACCGGTCGACAATTTGCCTTAACATCCGGCCACACGATCGACCACGGGCTTCAGCAAGGACCGCGGTCACCATTTTCAACGGCGCGAAAACGGGCGCGGCTTTCATTCGAACGGACGGACCGACCATGTTCCAATCACCAGGAGACTCCTTCGTCGGCGGCTCGCTGCTCGGCCTGTGCGTCGAGGTGCCGCTCGCCGTGCTCGTTTCGCTGATGATGCATGGCGTCGACTGGACCGGGCCGCGCATCGCGATGCTCGTCGCGACGCCGGTGCTGATCGCGTGCACCGTGCTGCTGACCCGCCCGGTGGCATTCAGCACCGTATGGAAGCACAAGCGCTCGCCGTTCGAGCTGGACGACAATGTGCGCGCGTCGATCTACGGCCGGCTGACCGGCATCGCGCTCGGCCTGGTGTTCGGCATCATGGTCGCGACGACGTTCGCCTGAGCGACGTTCGCCCGATCGACGTTCTCCTGATTCGGTCCGCGCGACTGAATTCGCGCCGGGCGCGCCCGCTTCGGCGCCTGCGCGTCCCTGTCGCGGCACGAGCGTCGGGATCCGCCAGCCGCGCAACCGCACGCACGACGACTGGCCGTTCGCCGCGCAGGCGGCCGACCATGCGATCTCACGCCACGGCGAATTCGCCCTTGCCGCGCCCGCGCATCACCTACCGGCGTTTGAAGCGCCGCTCGCGCATCACGCCGACGCCACCAGCGCGTTGAACGACGTATCCCAGAACGGCGCGACGTTCGCCGGCCCATCCAGCACGCCGATTCGCGCGAATACGTCCGCGACTCGTTGATGCTGCGCGATCACGTCGGGCGTGACGGGCAGCAGTGCGTAGTCGTCGCTGCGCTGCGCGAACATCGCCTCGAGATCGGCAATCGGCACGCGCGTTTCGCCGTTCTGCGCGCGCGCATAGGCGCCGAAATGCCCGTTCGCCCACGCATACGCGCGCTGGAACCGCAGCAGCAGATCGCCGGTCGCCGCGCGCCGGCGCGGGTCGTCCAGCGTGCGCGGGTTCGCATAGATCGGGAAATTGCCGGACAGATAGCCCTTGCCCGTCTTCAGCACGCGCGCCCCGTAACGGTTGCGCGCGAGCTGGCCGTTGTAGCCGTAGATCGCCCACGCGTCGAGGTCGCCGCGGTCGTACGCGGACAACCCGTCGGTCGGCGACAGGTTGATCGGATGGATGTCGTCGAAACCGAGGCCGGCCTCCGCGAGCTGCCGGTACAGGAAATAGTGCGACGTCGTCGCGCGCACGTAGCCGACGCGCTTGCCCTTCAGGTCCGCGATGCCAAGGATCGGCGTGTCCTTGCGCGCGAGCGTGACCTGGTTGTTCAGATCCTCCCGCGTACGCGAGATGAACCGGACGCTGGCCTTCTGGCGTGCGGCGAACACCGCGGGAATCTCGCTGCCCGAGCCGATGTCGAGCGCATCCGCGTTCAGCGCCTCGATGTGCAGCACGCCGTTGTTGAGCTCGCGCCACTCGATCCGGTACGGCGTGTCGCCCAGGCCGGCCGCCTGCAGCAGCGCGCGCCAGCCGCCCTTGTAGGTCGCGACGCGCAGCGTGGTGCCGGCAAGATCGGCGTTGACGGTCGGCGCGGCGAACGCGACCCGCGCGACCACGGGGCCCGCCGCGATCGCGGCGCCGGCGAGCAGCAGGCGGCGGCGCGCCGCCGAAGTTGACGCCATCGGATACTCCTGTCGATTGAACGGTAAAGGGAAAAAGGAAGCCGCCGTGCGCGACGGCCGACGTGCGTCAATGCAGCGAAGGAAAACCGTGGCGCTCGGCCAGCAGATCGAGGATGCGGCGCGGGTCGGTGACGAAGCGCGTCGTGCCGAGCGCTTGCGCGTCGTCCGGCGCCGGTTGCGCGCTACCGAGCACGAGCACCGGCAGGCCTTGATGCGCGTCGTCGAGCACGTCGATCACCGCGTGCCGCGGCCGTTCGAAACCGACCCGGCGCACGTCGAGGCGGCCGGCCCGCTCGGGCGCGCTCGCAAGCAGGCCTTCGATCGCCAGTCCGTGAGGACAGACGAAGTGTCGGCCCGGATACTTCGGATCGGCAAAGCCCGGTTCCAGCAGAAACAACACATCCCGACTCATTTCACACGGCTCCCATATTCGTGGTTCGACCGGGCTGCACGCTGCGTGCGCTGCGCCCGGCGCTGGCCGGCTCGCGGCCGGATGCCCGACTCTACTGCCTTGCATCGCGCGGCCCTACCAACGTTTTGCGGAATCGATATGCAGGTGTGCCTACCGCATCGGCCGCGCGTCTCACAGAGCCGCGTTGCATAAAAACATCGTCATCCGAACGGATCTCGTCGCGATATCCAACGATTTCATCGATCGATATGCGCACGACCGCGCATGGCCGTCGCGCGATGTTCGCCATCCATGCCGATACGTCCGCTGCAGCACGCGCGCCGGACGCGATCGCGGCGCACGCGTCGAGCGTGCAGCGGCACGCATTGCAATTCGCTCGCGCAGCGAATTGCAAACCACGGATCGAACGTTCGTCGACCGGACCGACGTCAATAGCATCGTGATCCTCGCAGATTCACCCATAAAAAAGAGGTTACTCATGATCAAGAAGTCGGTAGTCCTGGGTTTGGTTTCGATCGGTTCCATCGGCGCGCATGCGCAGAGTTCCGTCACGCTGTACGGCGTCGTCGACGCCGGCTTTGCCTATACGAACAGCCAGGGCGGCGCGAGCAACATCCAGCAGACGAGCGGCAAGCTGAGCGGCAGCCGCTGGGGCCTGAAAGGCAACGAGGATCTCGGCGGCGGCCTGGCGGCCGTGTTCACGCTCGAAAGCGGCTTCCGGCCGAGCGACGGCGGGCTCGGCCAGGGCGGCCGCCTGTTCGGCCGCTCCGCGTACGTGGGCCTGAGCAAGGCCGACCTCGGCACGCTGACGTTCGGCCGCCAGTACGAGCCGATCACCGATCTCGTCGCGCAGTACGCGGGGTCCGGATTCTGGTCGCCGGCCACCCATGTCGGCGACAACGACAACCTGAACCAGAGCTTCCGGATCAACAACGCGGTGAAGTTCCGCAGCGCGACGATCGCCGGTTTCACCGCCGACGCGCTGTACGCGTTCAGCAACCAGGCCAACGGCGGCGCGGGCACCGGCTTCTCGAACAACAACGCGTGGGGCGTGTCGGCGAACTACGTGAACGGCCCGCTGTCGGCGGGCGCCGGCTATGTGCGGCTCAACCACCCGAACGCGACGTCGAACACGAGCGGCGCGGTGGGCGGCGCGACCACGACGACCGGCAACGACTACAGCGGCGCGTTCTTCTACGGGCTGAACGGCGGCGTGCGCAAGCAGCAGATCGGCGTCGCGGGCGCGAACTACGCGCTCGGCCGCGCGACCCTCGGCTTCGCGTGGAGCCACACGCAGCTCGACTATGTCGACGGCTCGTCGCGCAAGTTCAACAACTACGACGTGAACGGGCGCTACCAGATCACGCCGGCGGCGACGCTGATCGGCGTCTACACGTTCACCGACGGACGCGCGAGCGGCTTGCCGGGCACCGGCGGCCAGACGCTGAAGCCGCGCTGGCACCAGTTCACGCTCGGGTTCGACTATGCGTTGTCGAAGCGCACCGACATTTACCTGTCCGGTATCTACCAGCTGGCCGCGGGCGATGCGAGCACCGCGACGTCCGGTGGCTATCGCCGGATCGCGGCGATCTCGAACATCGGCAGCGCATCGTCGACGAATCGGCAGCTCGCGTTCGTCAGCGGGCTGCGCGTGAAGTTCTGAGCGTTCGCGCAGCCGGCGCGGCGCGATAAGCAAAGCGGGAATCGTTGTTTGCCGCGTCGCGCCCGGTTGCCGAGAATGTCCGTTTTTCCGGATGCTGCCGCGCCCGCGCGCGGCACGGCTTCTCTCATGACCGACTCTCCTTCCCGCCCACGCCGCGCCGGCCGACGCGCGGCGCTGCGCCAGCTCGCCGGCGGCTGGGCCGCCGCGATGCTGCCGGCCGGCGGCGCGCTCGCGGGCCAGCCGCTCGCACCGCTGGACGTGCCGCCGTGGACGCGCACGCCGGGCGCACCGCTGCTGTCGCCACCGTATGGCGTGCCGGGCGCGCACGAACGCGACGTCATCCGTCGCAGCGCGCGCACGCCGGCGCTGCCCGGCTCCGGCTCGTCGATGACGCCGCTCGGCGACCTGTTCGGCGACATCACGCCGAACGGCCTCGTCTACGAGCGCCATCACGCGGGCGTGCCCGAGATCGATGCACAACGCCACCGCGTCGTCGTGCACGGCCTCGTGCGCGAGCCGCGCAGCTTCACGCTCGACGACCTGCTGCGCTTTCCGTCCGAATCGCGGATCCACTTCCTCGAATGCTCGGGCAATACCGGCAGCGAATGGAACGGCCCGAGCGGCCTGCCCGTCCAGTTCACGCACGGATTGCTGTCGTGCTGCGAATGGACGGGCGTGCGGCTGTCGACACTGCTCGACGAAACGGGCGTCGATCCGGCCGCGCAGTGGCTGCTCGCCGAAGGCGCGGACGGCGCGGCGATGACGCGCAGCCTGCCGCTCGACCGGATTCTCGAGCGTGCGCTCGTCGTCTATGCGCAGAACGGCGAGCGGCTGCGCCCCGAGAACGGCTACCCGGTGCGGCTGATCGTGCCGGGCTTCGAAGGCAACACCAACATCAAGTGGTTGCGGCGGCTGAAGCTCGTGCGCGCGCCGGAGATGACGCGCGAGGAAACGTCGAAATACACGAGCCTGCTGCCGAACGGCTGCGCCCGCCAGTTCGTGTTCGAGATGGACGCGAAATCGGTGATCACGCGCCCGTCGGCCGGCCACCGGCTCGCATCGCACGGCTACTACCCGATCAGCGGCTATGCGTGGTCGGGGCGCGGCCGGGTGCGCGCGGTCGACGTCTCGACCGACGGCGGCCGCACCTGGCGCGCCGCGCGGCTCGCGGGCGACGTGCGCGATCGCGCGCTGACGCGCTTCGAAGCCGACTGGGTCTGGAACGGCGAGCCCGCCGACCTGCAAAGCCGCGCGACCGACGAAACGGGCTACGTGCAGCCGACCCGCGACGCGCTCGTCGCCGCACGCGGCGTCAATTCGCAATACCACTACAACGGCATCCAGAACTGGCGCGTCAGCGCGGACGGGGAGGTGCGCAATGCGTAACACGATCGTGCGTCGGCTCGCGTCGTGCGCGGTCGTGTCGGGCACGTTCGGCGCGCTCGCGTTGTCTGCGCTACCCGCGTTCGGTGCAGGCTTCGGCCTCGGTCAGCCGGTCGACCGCGCGGCGCTCGCCGCATGGGACATCGACGTCGCGCCCGACGGCAGCGGCCTGCCGCCCGGCGCGGGCACGGTCGCGCGCGGCGCGCACGTGTTCGCCGACAAGTGCGCGATGTGCCACGGCGCCGGCGGCCAGGGCGGCGTCGGCGATCCGCTCGTCGGCGGCCTCGGCTCGCTGGCCGGCGCGAAGCCGAAAAAGACGGTCGGCAGCTACTGGCCGTATGCGACGACGCTGTTCGACTACATCCGCCGCGCGATGCCGTACAACGCGCCGCAGTCGCTGAGCGCGGACGAAGTCTATGCGGTCACGGCCTACGTGCTGCACCTGAACGGCATCGTGCCGGACGACACGACGCTCGACGCGCACACGCTGCCGCGCATCAGGATGCCGAACCGCGACGGCTTCGTGCCCGACCCGCGGCCGGGACGACTGTGACGCGACGCGATCCACCGGCCGGCACGACGCAGAACGGCCCGGCAAGACTGCCGGCATCGCGTGCCGGATTTTTTCGTTCGGTGCCAGCGCGCCGCGCAGGGAGGAGCCTACCTTGACCGACACATCCGCCGCCGCTCGGGCCGACGCGCCGCTCGTGGCGTCGCCGTTCGTCGACGTCCGTTCGCCGGCCGATTTCCCCGACAGCCCCGCGTCGCGCGTGCTCGCGCAGCCGCTGATGCTCGGGCTGTTCCTGCCGATCCAGGCCGGCGGCTGGAGCGCCTCGACGCTGCCGCGCTCGACCGACTGGACGTTCGACTACAACGCCGACCTGGTCGCGCGCGCCGAGGCGCTCGGCTTCGATCTCGTGTTCGCGCTGTCGCAGTGGTTGCCGAAAGGCGGCTACGGCGGCGTGTTCGACGGCCAGGCGCTCGACTCGTTCATGACGCTCGCGGCGCTCACCGCGCGCACCGAACGGATCATCCTCGTCGCGACGAGCCACGTGCTCTACGGGCCGTGGCATCCGCTGCATTTCGCGAAGTTCACGGCAACGCTCGATCACATCTCGCGCGGACGCTGGGGCATCAACGTCGTGACCGGCCACCGCGCGATCGAACACGAGATGTTCGGCTGGAACCGGATCGAGCACGACCGTCGTTACGAGATGGCCGCCGAGTTCGTCGACGCGGTCAGCCAGCTGTGGGCCCAGCCGGACAACTTCAGCTATGCGCCCGCGCTGTCGAGCTGGCGGCTCTCCGGCGCGTTCGTCACGCCGAAGCCGCGCTACGGCCGCCCGCTGCTGATCAACGCGACCGGCTCCGACGCCGGCATCGATTTCGCGGCCCGCTATTCGGACATCGTGTTCGTCACGAGCCCGGCCGGCCCGGACGTCGATCTCGCGCTGGACGCGCTGCCCGCGCATACGGCCCGCGTGAAGGCGGCCGCCGCCGCGCGCGGCAGGACGATCCGCACGCTGCTCAATCCGCTCGTGATCTGCCGCGAGACGGCGGCCGAGGCGCGCGCGTACCGCGACGCGATCGTCGCGCATGCGGACGAAGGCAGCTTCCACCGCTTCGACAGCGACGCCCATGCGTGGCGCGGCGGCTTCGAACAACGCGCGCAGGCGGCCGCGCGTGCGATCGGCGGCAACATCTCGATCACGGGCTCGCCCGAGGAAGTCGCCGACTACATCTTGCGGCTGCATCGCGCGGGCATCGACGGCATCCAGTTGAGCTTCTACGACTTCAGGCCGGATCTCGACTTCTTCGGCGCACGCGTGCTGCCGCTGCTGCGCGACGCCGGCCTGCGGCGCTGAACTCAGGCCGCCGCGGCGCCGGGCACGGCCGACGCGCGCCGCGCCGCGGGGCGCCGCAATCCGAGGTGATCGCGCAGCGTGCTGCCGGCGTAGTCGCTGCGGAACAGCCCGCGACGACGCAATTCGGGCAGCACGAGCGCGATGAAATCGTCGAGGCCGCCAGGCAGGGTCGGCGCCATCACGTTGTAGCCGTCCGCGCCGTAATGCACGAACCGTTCCTCGAGCGCATCGACGATCTGCTCCGGCGTGCCGACGAGCTGCCAGTGACCGCGCGCGCCCGCGATGCGCAGGTACAGCTCGCGGATCGTCAGGTTCTCGCGGCGCGCGAGCTCGAGCGTCAGCGTCTGCCGGCTCTTGCTCGCATTCGTTTCCGGCAGCGGCGGGATCGGGCCGTCGAGCGGATAGGCGGACAGGTCGACGCCGCCGGTCAGGCCCGACACCAGCGCGAGCCCGACCTTCGGGTCGATCAGCGCCTGCAGCGCGTCGAACTTCTCCTTCGCCTCGCTCTCGGTGCGACCGACCACCGGAAAGACGCCGGGCATGATCTTCAGCGTGTCGGGGTCGCGGCCGAACGCGGCGAGCTGCCCCTTCACGTCCGCGTAGAACGCGACCGCGTCGTCGAGCGTCTGCTGCGCGGTGAAGATCACCTCGGCCGTGCGCGCGGCCAGCCGCGTGCCGGCCGCCGACGAGCCGGCCTGCACGATCACCGGCTGCCCCTGCGGCGCGCGCGGCACGTTCAGCGGCCCGTCCACCCGGAAGAAGCGGCCGCGATGAGCGAGCACGTGGCGCTTGTCGGGGTCGAAGAAGCGGCCGCTGGCACGGTCGCGCACGAACGCGTCGTCGTCCCAGCTGTCCCACAGTCCGCGCACGACGTCGGCGAATTCCTCCGCGCGCGCATAGCGTTCGCCGTGATCGAAATGCGCATCGCGGTTGAAGTTGCGCGCTTCGTGCGCGCTCGACGACGTGACGAGATTCCATCCGGCGCGGCCGCCGCTGATGTGGTCGAGCGACGCGAACTTGCGTGCGATGTGGAACGGCTCGTTGAAGCTCGTCGACGCGGTGCCGACGAGGCCGATGCGTTCGGTGACGGCCGCGAGCGCCGACAGCAGCGTCAGCGGCTCGAACTGCGCGACGTAGCTGTGCGCGGTGCGGCTCAGGAATTCGACGTCGTCGCCGCGCGTGCCGACGCCGTCCGCGAGGAACACGAGGTCGAACTTCGCGGCCTCGGCCGCCTGCGCGAGCCGCACGTAATGACGAAAGTCGACACCGGCGTCCGCCTGCGAGCCGGGATGGCGCCACGCG
This sequence comes from Burkholderia sp. Bp9099, assembly GCF_003857805.1. NCBI lineage: Bacteria > Pseudomonadati > Pseudomonadota > Betaproteobacteria > Burkholderiales > Burkholderiaceae > Burkholderia > Burkholderia sp. Bp9099. Next base: position 199,922 of record NZ_QTPU01000002.1, on the reverse strand, counting down.
GCGATGTGATGGCCGGTCGGATACAGGAACGCGCCGAGGTGCAGGTGGCCGGTGCGGGTCGTCATCGGGGAGCTCCCGGAAAGTGGGCTGCGGGTGCAGCGGAATCAGAACACGCGTCCTTCGGTCAGGTGCGTGGTCACGCCGTTCAGGTCGTAGTCGCCGATCACCCGCGCCTTGTGCAGCAGCGGGTTGTGGCTGAAGATCGTGCGCAGGTTGCGCCAGTGCCGGTCGAGGTTGTGCACGCGCGCGGTCGCCGACGCGCCGCCCACTTCGAACAGCCGTTCGGCCGCGTACAGCGCGAGCTTGCCGACGATCAGCTGCGTGCGCGCGGTCGCGAGCGCGCTGTCGAGCACGCGTTCGTGCGCGTCCGCCGCGCCGGCCTCGATCGCGTCCGCGGAGCGGTCGAGCGCACGCGCGTTGTCGCGCACGAGCGCGTCGATCGCGTGGCTGTGCGCCGACAGCTCGCCGACGATCTGCTGGATGAAATGATCGTCGCGCGCGCTCGCCGCCGGGCTGTGCAGCACCGGCCGGCCATGCTCGAGCACGTAGCGGCGCGCGTCGGCCACCACGTTGCGCACGATGCCCGCGCCCGTCGCGACGAGATGAAGCTGCCGCAGCGCGCCGCAATGGCGGCCGACGAGCGTCGAGCCGTCGCGGGCCGCGACTTCGTCCGCGAATACCTGCACGTCGTGCAGCAACAGGCTGCCGCTCGCGGTCATGCGCTGGCCCATGCCGTCCCAGTCGTCGAGCACCTGCACGCCGTCGCGCGCGACCGGGATGATCACGGCGAGCGCGTCGCCCTGCTCGTTCTCCACGTTGATGCGCGCGAAATCGGCAAACGCGGTGCCGGTCGAATAGTATTTGCGGCCCGTCACGCGATGGTGCGCGCCGTCGCGGCGCAGCACGGTCGTGTTCTCGCCCGGCCGCGACGTGCCGCGCTCGGTCGACGCGCCGCCGAAGATCGCGCCGGCCAGCGCGCGCTCGAGCTGCACGTCGTTGAACGGCGTGCGCGGCGACAGCCGCAGCGTCTCGGTCAGGTCGTAGTGGATGCGCAGCGCGTGCGCGAGATTCGAATCGGCGGCCGCGAGCGTCGCGATCGTCTCGAACAGGTCGACCAGCGTGCCGCCCAGGCCGCCGCGTTCGACCGGAATCCTCAGCACGCCGAGCGCGGAACGGCGAAAGAGTGCGAAGCCTTCGAACGGCAGTTCGCGACGCGCCTCGCGTTGCGCGGCGTCGCGCCCGATCGCCGTCGCGAGTTCGGGCAGTGCGGCGAGCGCGGCGCGCAACGCGTCGTGCGGTTCGGCACCATGACGGGCATTCATGCAGCGGTTCCTCATCGTCGAAAAGCGACGGCCCGCCGCACGATTGCGCAGGCCGTCGCCGCAGCCCGCAGGCAGCACCGAAAAGTATAGGGACGCATCCGGTGCGCGTGAAAAACCGATTTCAGCTTTGGTTATGCGTGCGCCGGGAATGCGGCGCGCACGCGCATCGATACGATCAGTGCGGGATGCCCCAGCGGCGCACCGTCACGCGTTCGAGCGTATCGAACACGAGATGCTCGACGAGCAGGCCGATCACGATGACGGCCGCGAGGCCCGCGAACACGCGGTCGGTATACAGCTCGTTGCGGTTCTGGAAGATGTACCAGCCGAGCCCGCCCTGCCCCGCGCTCGCGCCGAACACGAGTTCGGCCGCGATCAGCGTACGCCACGCGAACGCCCAGCCGACGCGCAGCCCCGACAGGATCGACGGCAGCGCGGCCGGCACGAGAATCAGCGCGATCTGGCGCAGGCCGGTGAGGCCGTAGTTGCGCCCGGCCATCTTCAGCGTGGCCGGCACGCCGGCGAACCCCGTGTACATGCTGAGCGCGAGCGGCCAGAGCACCGCGTGCACGAGCACGAACAGCAGGCTGCCGGTGCCGAGCCCGAACCACAGGAGCGCGATCGGCAGCAACGCGATCGACGGCAGCGGATTGAACATCGACGTGAGCATCGACAGCACGTCGCGGCCGATGCGCGTCGACACCGCGAGCGAGGTCAGCACGAACGCGAGCAATACGCCGAGCGCATAGCCGCGCAGCAGCACCGACATCGAGATGCCCGTCTTCACCAGCAGTTCGCCCGACGCGATGCCCTGCACGAACGCGGCCAGCGTCGCGCCGAAGGTCGGCACGAGCAGGTCGTTCGCGACGATGCGCGCGATGATTTCCCATGCGGCGATCAGCACGAGTGCGATGACCGCGCGGCGAAACCCGCTCGCGCCGACGATGCGGCGCCACAGCGGTGCGGGCGCCGCACGTTCGGCGTCGGGCGGCGGGTCGAGCGGGCGTACGTATTCGGCGCGCACGGGCGGCAGCGGCGGCAGGACCGGATCGATCGTGCTCATGATGCGATGCCCTCCGTGGCCGGTGCGGCCCGCGTTTCGTCCGCGACGTCGGTATCGAACAGCAGATGATGAATGCGCGCGACGCGCTCGCGGAAGTCGCCACTGCCGACGCTGTCGAGCGAATGGTCGTGACTGTTGAGCTCCGCGCGCACGCGGCCCGGATGCGGCGACAGCAGCAGGATCCGGTTGCCGACGACGAGCGCCTCCTCGATCGAATGCGTGACGAACAGCAGCGTGAAGCGGAACTCGTCCCACAGCCGCAGCAGTTCCTCCTGCATCTTGCGGCGCGTGAGCGCGTCGAGCGCGGCGAACGGTTCGTCCATCAGCAGCACGCGCGGCTGCATCGCCAGCGCGCGCGCGATCGCGACGCGCTGCTTCATGCCGCCGGACAGCGTGTGCGGATAGGCATCGGCGAACGCACCGAGGCCGACCTTGTCGAGATAGTGCAGCGCGCGCTCGCGTGCTTCGGCGCGCGACAGCTTCGCGGCCGCGCGCAACGGAAACGCGACGTTCTCGACGACCGTCTTCCACGGCGGCAACTGGTCGAATTCCTGGAATACGACGATGCGGTCGGGGCCCGGCCCTTGCACGGGCCGGCCGTCGAGCGCGATCGAGCCCGACACGGGCTCGATGAAGCCGGCGATCGCCTTCAGCAACGTGGACTTGCCGCACCCCGACGGGCCGAGCAGCACGAAACGGTCGCTGCCATACACGTCGAAGCTGACCTGATGGGTCGCGCGCACGATCCGCGCGCCGCTCCGGTATTCGAGGCTCACGCGATCGATCGCCAGCAGGCGCTCGCTGTGCGCGCCGGCCGGCGCGGACGCGGATGCCGGCCTGCTCGCCGCGTCGGTGTCGGTGACGGGTTGGGCGGGCGGTGCGGCGGCGCCGCGCGCCGCGTACGGCGGCAGCCCGATTCGGGGAGAAGTGGCGTTCACGATCGAAACTCTTGCGGGTAAAGCATCAACATACGGCGGCACCGCGCGCGGCCCAACCAACGATTGCACATATCGAAACCGCGTCGACGCATAAGCGTCGATCGCGGCGCCGCAGCGCCACGCCCGCTCAGCTACCGCCGGCCGTCGCCGGATCGTCGAAGAAGTAGTCGCGCCACGACTTCGGCTCGTTGCGGATCGCGCCGGTGCGATACATGAACTGCGCGAGCTTCAGCGTGTTCTCCGGGGCCGTCTTGAACTGCACCTGCGGATTGCGCAGGATCTTCAGCAGCAACGCGCGATCGATCTTCGAGCCGTTCACGCGGATATAGGTATCGACCGCGCGCTCGGGATCGGCCGCGATCTGGTGCGCGGCGTCGGCGAGCGCGGCGACGAACGCGCGGTACGTCTTCGGGTTCTCGTCGCGGAATTTCTCCGTCGCGTACAGCACCGTCGCGGAACTCGGGCCGCCGAGCACGTCGTAGGAATTCAGCACGATGTGTGCGTTCGGATTGCCCGCGAGTTCCTGCTCCTGGAACGGCGGATTGCCGAAGTGGCCCGTGATCACGTTGCTGTTCGCGAGAATCGCGGCCGTCGCGTCGGGATGCGGGATCGCCTGCGTGAGCGGATCGAGCTTGTCGAACTGCTTGTCGCCCCACTGCTTCGCGGCCGCGTACTGCAGCACGCGCGACTGCACCGACACGCCGACGGCCGGCACCGCGATGCGGTCCTTCGCGCCCAGGTCGGCGATCGTCTTCACGTTCGGGTTGCTGCTGACGAGGTAGTACGGAAAATTGCCGAGCGACGCGACGCCCTTCACGTTCTGCCGGCCGCGCGTGCGATCCCACACGGTCAGCAGCGGCCCGACGCCCGCGCCGGCGACGTCGACCGCGCCCGACAGCAGCGCGTCGTTCACGGCCGCGCCGCCCGACAAGCGCACCCAGTCGACCTTGATGTCGAGGCCGGCCTTGCGCCCTTCCTTCTCGATCAGTTGCTGGTCGCGCGCGACGTTCAGCATCAGGTAGACCACGCCGAACTGCTCGGCGATGCGGATGCGGCCTTCCGCGTGCGCGGCTTGCGGCGTGCCGGCGGCCGCCAGTGCGAGCGCCGCGGTGAGCGTGGCGGCCAGTGCGCGGCGCGCGGCCAGGGTCGTGCGGCGCACGGCCGGCGAAAGCGGAAACGACATCGGAACTCCAGTGAGAATGAGGCGGCGAACCGGGACGTGCCGTTCAGAACGGCGCGTCACCTTCGATCGTGGTGCGGTACAGCTTGCGGCGCAGATGGTCGGGCGTGCCGGCCGCGAGATGCATCAGCGAGCGGTTGTCCCAGAACACGAGGTCGTGCTCGCGCCAGTGGTGCCGATACAGATGCTCGGCACGCACGCTGTGCGCGAACAGTTCGTCGAGCAGCGCGCGGCTTTCGTCTTCGGGCAGATCGACGATGCGCGTCGTGAAATGCTCGCTGACGAACAACGCCTTGCGGCCCGTTTCAGGATGCGTGCGCACGACCGGATGCACCACCGCCTCGACCTGCGCGATCTGCTCGGCCGACAGGTTCGGCCGCCACGGGCTGCGCGCCTGCAGCTCCGCATAGCGGGCGAGATACGTGTGCTCGGCACGCCGCCCTTCGACCGCGCGGCGCAGGTGCGCGGGCAGCGTGTCCCACGCGAGATGCATGTTCGCGAACAACGTGTCGCCGCCCTCGGCCGGCAGCTCCTGCGCATGCAGCAGCGAGCCGAGGCTCGGCTTTTCCTTGTACGACAGGTCGGAGTGCCAGAAATGGCCGGCGTCGCCGAGCCCGATCGGCTTGCCGTTCTCGACGATGTTCGACACGATCAGCACTTCCGGATGCGCGGGCAGCGCGAACTGGTGCAGCACGTGGATCTGCAGCGGGCCGAAACGGCGGCTGAACGCGATGTGCTCGTCCGGCGTGATGCGCTGGTCGCGAAACACCAGCACGTGATGGTCGAGATGCGCGCGATGGATGCGCGCGAAATCGGCGGCGCCGAGCGGTTGCGACAGGTCGATGCCGACGACTTCGGCGCCGAGCGGCGCATCGAACGGGAGGATGTCGAATCGCTGCGTGCCGGCCTCCGGCGGCAAGGCGGGCGTCGATATTGCGGCGCGGATGGCGGAAGTCGTCACGGTACAGCCCTTGATTCGGTAAAGATGCGAATCTACGAGCGCGTGCCGCAGTGCGTCAACGAAGCGATTCGGATACGTTTATCTGCTGCAGCGATAAAGATCGCTGCTCGGACGGCGGGGCCGGCAGGCGGGCGTCCGCCACCCGACGCGGGCTTTCTGCAGTATTTACAAATGCAGCGCCATCCGGCACCGCCCGCGTGGGCCGGGCCGATGCCGCGGCGTCGCCGGGCATCGGCGCCGCTCCGGCACGCAGCTTGCGCGCGCCGGACCGGATATGGCCGCGGCACGGAATCGCCGGCCGCCAACGGCATTGCCTGGTCGTGAGCGATGAAAACAGTCCCTCCCCTGCTGGAATCGGCGCCAATGCGGGCCGATCACTTCGTCCAGTTCTACGAGTCCGACGCGCAGCTCATGTCGGAAGTCGCCGTGTTCGCGGCCCAGGCGCTGCGCGCCGGCGGCAGCGCGATCGTGATCGCGCGGCCCGCCTGCCTCGCGGCGGTGCACGAACGCCTGCACACGCTCGGTGCATCGGCCGGCGGCGCGGCTCGCGGCCGCATCTTCATGTCGAGCGCGCATGCGCTGCTCGACAGCTTCATGAATGGCGACCTGCCCGACCCCGCGCGCTTTCGCCGCTCGATCGGCACGATCGTCGAAGCGGCGATCCGCGCCGGCCGGCCCGTGCATGCGTTCGGCGAAATGGTCGCGCTGCTGTGCGCGCGCAACCGGTACGCCGCGGCGCTGCGGGTGGAAGCGCTATGGAACGCGCTGATCGAGCGGTACCGCTTCTCGCTCTACTGCGGCTATCCGCACGACGCGTTTGCGAGCGCCGAGCAGTCGGAGACGTTCCGCCACGTATGCGCGCTGCACCGCCGCATCCTGCCCGTCGCATCGCTGCGCGACGACGAAGGCGGGCTGTACCCGACGCTGGCGCTGGCGCAGCAGCGCTCGCGCGCGCTGAGCGACGAGATCCGCCGCCGCGAGGATGCCGAACAGCAACGCAACGGCGTCCTGATGCACGCGCCGTTGCCGATCGCGCTGCTGTCGGGCCCCGCGCACCGGATCGTGCTCGCGAATCACCGCTTCTCGGCCTTGTGCGGCCGGACCGACATCGTCGACCAGCCGCTGACGGCGGTGCTGCCCGGCGGCGATGCGCCCGAGATCGTGCGTGCACTGGAAGCCGCCCGCGCGCAGGGCTGCTCGACGACGATCGGCGAGCACCGCGACCGGCCCGAGCCGGACGGCGCCCGCGTGTACCGGCTGCATTTCAATCCGCAGCCGCTCGCGGACGGGCTGGGCGTGATCGTCAGTGCGGTCGAGGTGACCGAGCACGTCGCCGCGCGCGAGAAGCTCGTCGCCGCGAACGCGGAGCGCGACCGGCTGCTGGGCGAGCTGCGCGACGCGAATCAGGCCAAGGACCAGTTTCTCGCGGTGCTCGGCCATGAGCTGCGCAATCCGCTGACACCGATCTCGCTCGCGCTGGAGCTGATCCGCAACCGCGACGGCCACGCGACGCCGAACGAGATCGCGATCATCCAGCGCCAGCTCGATCACATGGTCCGGCTGATCGACGACCTGCTCGACGTGTCGCGCATCACGCGCGGCAAGATCACGCTGAAGAAGGAAGCCGTGCGGCTCGCCGACATCGCCGACCGCGCGGTCGAGATTGCGAGCCCGCTGCTCGAGCAGCGCCGCCACCGCCTGCAGGTCGACGCCGATCCGGACGCGCGCTGCCACGGCGACCCGGTGCGGCTGTCGCAGGCCGTCGCGAACCTGCTGACCAACGCGGCGAAATACACGCTGCCGGGCGGCGACATCACGCTGCGCGCGGCGCGCGGCGCGGACGACACCGCGATCGTCGAGGTGTGCGACAACGGCGCCGGCATTCCGCGCGATCGTCTCGACAGCATCTTCGAGCCGTTCTACCGGCTCGACGGTGAAGCGAAACAGGCGCATGGCGGCCTCGGCATCGGCCTTGCGCTCGTGCGCAGCCTCGTGACGCTGCACGGCGGCACGGTGCGCGCGGACAGCGCCGGCCCCGGCTGCGGCAGCACGTTTACGATCACGCTGCCCGAATACCGGCCGAAAACGGTGGCGGTCACCGTGCCGCAGCCGCCGCCCGGCATCCGCGACCTGGCGCCGGGCCGCACCGGCCGGCGCGTGATGCTGGTCGACGACAACGAGGATGCCGCGTCGACGCTCGCGCAATGGCTGCGCGAGGCCGGTCACGAGGTCGCCGTCGTGCACGACCCGGTCACCGCGCTGGCCGCGTACCGCGCCTATCGCCCCGACGTCGCGATCCTCGACATCGGGCTGCCGGTGATGGACGGCTACGAGCTGCTGCGGCGGCTGAAGGCGATCACCGAGGTCACGCCGTGCATCTTTCTCGCGCTGACCGGTTATGGCCGCAACGCGGATCGCGAACGCTGTCTCGCGACCGGGTTTCTGCAGCATTTCGTGAAACCGGTCGACCCGGCCGCGCTCCATCTCGCGATGAGCCGGCCGGGGACGGACGGCGATGCGCACGACGGCGCCGGTGCGGAAGCCGGACGCTGAACGCTGCCGGATCCTGAATGCCGAATGCGGCACGAGGCATGGAACCAGCCGACGTTCCGGCAAGCGCCGTGCGGCTCAGTTCTCCTCGGAACAGCGGATCGACGTCAGGCCGGCCGATTCGACGATCCGGATCAGTTGACGCAGCATCGCATCGGCGTCGGCCGGTTCGCGCCACTTCACGAGCAGTTCTTCCTCGCGCGACGCACGCGCGGCCGTTTCGCGAAAACCGCGCGTGCGGCACGCGAAGCCCGCATCGTGCAGCCCGGTCGTCAGGCGCTCGCGCGCCGTCGAGCCCAGTTCGTACTCGACCGTGACCAGCGCAGTCCTGACGCTGCGCACGCGCTGCTCGACCAACCGCAGCGGCCATACGACCAGGAGGGCGAGCGCGAGCCCGAGCGCGCCGAGCGACAGCTGGCCGCCGCCGATGCACAGTCCGACGACGGTGACGAACCACAGCGTCGCAGCCGTGGTCACGCCGGATACGAGGCCGTCGCGATGCAGGATCGCGCCGCCGCCGATGAAGCCCATCCCGGTCAGGATGCCGAGCGGCAGGCGCATCGGGTCGAGCACCGAGAACCCGTCCTGCGGCTTGCCGGCCTGCAGCAGCAGCGCATTGACCTGCAGCATCGCCAGGCACGCGGCGAGACAGACGAAGATCGTCGTGCGCAGCCCTGCCGTCTTGCCGGATTCGCTGCGATCGAGGCCGATCAGCCCGCCCGCGACGAGCGCCAGGACGATCCTGACGAGGACCGCATCCCACTGAAGTACGACCGGCATCGGCTCCATGCGCGCCTCCCTGCAAATCTTCTTGCGTGATGCGTCGCGGCGTGGCCGCGGACGACGCTTGCGGCGCGCAAGGTTCGGGCCCGGCTCGCGCGCGTGTCGCAGTGTCGGCGTGTCGCCGCCCGCACGGCTAGCGCCCTGACCGCTCAGTCGTCGCGCGCGCATGCGACCGGGCCGCCGTCACGGTCCCGCCCTTCTCCGCATCCGTTCGGATACGAAAATCGCCTGCGTCACGATTTCGCGCCTCCCGGTATCCGACCGGGTACGAAACGGCGCACCGGCTCCCCGGTTCGCCGCTCCGTTCCTGTACGGATACGAAATGATGCCCCGGCCGGCGAGTTGTGCAATACTGTTCCCGATCAGATACGAAGCACGGAGAACGTCATGTCGGAGTCCCAGTCCGTCGACACGATCGGCGCGCTCGCCCACCTCATCCGCGCGGCGCGGCTCCAGCAGGGGTTCACGCGCGACGAACTCGCGAACGCGACCGGGTTGTCGCCGAAATTCATCAGCCAGGTGGAAGGCGGAAAGCCGACCGCGCAAATCGGCAAGGTCATGCTGCTGCTCGGCGAACTGGGCGTGCGCCTGTACGCCGAGTCGTCGGTCGAGATTTCGGAAGCCACCGCGCTGAAGGCCGCGCAACGCCGCAGGAGCAGCCATGGCGGCTAGAACGCTGATCGCGTCCGCCAACGGCGTGCGCATGGGCACGCTGACCGACGACAAGGGCATCTGGTCGTTCGCGTACGACCCGCAATGGCTCGCGTCCCCGGCTGCCTATCCGCTGTCCCCGGCGTTCGCGCTGCGCGCCGGCCCCTTCACCGACACGTCGACCGATCGCCCGGTCCAGTGGTTCTTCGACAACCTGCTGCCCGAGGAAGGCATGCGCACCTCGCTCGCGCGCGAGGCGAAGGTCGACGCCGCCGACGCGTGGGGCCTGCTCGCGTACTTCGGGCGCGAATCGGCCGGCGCGCTGACGCTGCTGGCCGACGGCGAACGGGAAGCGCCCGGCAGCCTGCAGCCGCTGCCGCTCGACGAGCTCGAGCGCCGCATCCAGGCGATGCCCGAGCGCGCGCTGACGGCCACCGCGCCCAAGCGCATGTCGGCGGCCGGCGCGCAGCAGAAGCTGCTGCTGGTGCTGCGCGGCGATGCACCCGACTACGCGCTGTACGAGCCGGTCGGCAGCGAGCCGTCGATGCACCTGCTCAAGCCGGACATGCGCGCGGCCGGCTACCCGCACTCGGCGATCAACGAATTCTTCTGCATGAAGCTCGCGAAGAAGATGGGGCTCGACGTGCCCGACGTGCACTTCCTGCGCGCGCCGTCCGCGTGCTACGTGATCGACCGGTTCGACCGCGACGTCGCGTCGGCGCCGGCCGCACGCGTGCATACGATCGACGCGATGCAGTTGCTCAACTACGACCGCGGCTTCAAGTACCAGCGCGCGAACGCGCAGGAGCTCGCCCGCGCGATCGAGCGCACCAGCACGCGCGCGCTGGCGCGCCTGTCGGTGTTCCGCTGGACCGTGTTCAACGTGGTGGTCGGCAATGCCGACGCGCACCTGAAGAACCTGTCGTTCTTCGTCGACGCGCGCGGCTACCGGCTCGCGCCGTTCTACGACATCGTCAGCACGGTCGTGTATCACACGCCGACGCACCGCCCCGACCATCGCGGCGATCACTGGCCGCACTGCGAATTGACGATGCCGCTCGGCAACGCGACGCGCTTTGTCGAAATCGATGCGGCCGCGCTGATCGCGTTCGGTCAGGCGCTCGGGCTCAGGGAGAAAGCGGCGGCAAGCGAACTGCAGCGCTTTCTCGAACCGCTCGATCGCCATGTCGCGCAGACGCTCGACGAAGTGCGGGCAATCGCGCGCCCGGACGCCGGCGAGACGCGGCTGCTGAATTCGATCGCGGCGATGCCAATCGCGGAGATGGGGCGCGCGCTTCGGCCGACGCACGGTTGAGGACGGACACGAAGCATGCACCTGGGCGCGCCGGTCCAGGTGGATCGCCAATCCGACGTCCTGCGTCGGTCGGGTGCCCCATTCCGCGATCGTTGCCGCCGTGCCCGCCCCGCGCCGGCATGTCGGCAGACGCGAACCTGCGCCCGCCGTACGGCCGGGCGCCGAACCGATCGGTCAGCGGATCGGCGGCGTCGAACTCAGCTTCTCCGACAGCATCCGCTCGTACACGCCGAAGTGCAGATCGACCTCCTTTTGCGTGACCGGGGTGACCGTGATGTTGATCTGCTCGGGCAACAGGCCCAGCACGACCGCAACCGCGGCTTCAAGTTGCGGTGCACAAGCCTTGTCCTCCGCCATCGTCGTGCCGACCAGCACGTCGTAGGTCTTTTCCTGCCGGCAGACGATCTCGACGAGTCGCGCCCGCGCGCTCATGTTGTTGTCGATCGCCAGCCTGACGACCTCGGTCACGGTGCGCATCGTCTCGGTCGGAAAGCCCTTCGTCGAGCGCAGCCGGATACGATGCCTGCCCAGCGTAAGCCAGTCCGTATCGAATTCCATGGCGTCCTCCGCATGCAGTTCCAAGCCGCTGCGATGATAGGTTCCAGCACCGGAATTTCAAGTGCAAAAATCTGCCGCCGCCCCTTGAAATTTTCCGCAGAGTGCCTATCTTGAGTTTCGCTCAGGCAGACGCGCGAACCGTTTCATCCCGCGCGCTGCGTGTTTCGATTTGTTTGCCGGCAGTCCGGCAGGCGAACTGGAGCGCGTAGGCCCGTTCGCCTCCCGATTGCCATCAAGGAGGATACGATCATGAGCGATCTTTACTTCGGAACCGATTTCTTCAGCGAGTTCGACCGCCTGCAGCAGCAGATGGCGCAACTCTTCGGCGGCTTCCCGTCCAGCATCCGCGCGAGCCGGCTCGGCGCGTTTCCTCAGATCAACATCGGCGCGACGGACGAGTCGATCGAGATCGTCGCCTTCGCCCCGGGCATCAATGCCGCCGAACTCGACGTATCGATCGACAAGGGCTTGCTGACCCTCAGCGGCGAACGCAAATCGACGCAACCCGACACTGAAAGCGAGACGCGTACGTATGCGCAGGAGCGCTTCGTCGGCGCCTTCCGGCGCGTCATCGAGCTGCCCGACACCGCCGATCCCGACAAGGTCCAGGCGCGCTACGAAAATGGCTGCCTGTCGATCAGTATCGGCAAGCGCGAGTCGTCCAAGCCACGCGCCATCACTGTCCAGTAACTCGAGGAGCCGATCATGAACGACATGACCAAACTGGCTGAACGCGACCCATCCGCAGTCACGCGTCGCGACGCGGAACAGGCCACGCGCCGGATCACCCTCACCCCGGCCGTCGACATCTACGAGAGCAACCACGGCGTCACACTGTGGGCAGATCTGCCCGGCGTGACGAAGGACAAGCTGGACGTCAAGGTTCACGACAGCAGCCTCTCGATCGAGGCCGAGGCGGTGGTGCCGACGCCGGCAAATCTGCGCCTGCAGCATGCCGAGGTCCGGGAGCCGCACTTCGCGAGGACGTTCACGCTGTCACCGGACTTCGATACGTCGAAGATCGAGGCAAGCCTCCAGGACGGGGTGTTGAAGCTGACGATCCCGCGTCGCGACGAGGCTCGCCCACGGCGCATCGAAGTCAGGACCGGCTGACCCTGCGGCCACGGCGGGTCGGGAGCATGGGCGGCGGGAAAAGCGCCGCCGCCCGTCGCGAACCAGGAGCGGGAGGCACCGGTGTCCGATGTCGCTCAGGAGTCCTGGAAAGGGCATGCGGTCCTTGTCCGCACCGTGCCCATGCGACGATCGCGACACGCACGTCCGCACCGGATGGCCACATCGCCATCGTCCGGATCGAACGGAACGACGAGGTGTCGGCCGACCGGCATCCGCCGCGTTTCGGCCGGCGCTGGACAAGCGCGGCCGAAGCGCAGCGCGATGCGCTCGAGTACGCGGTGAAACTGATCGATCGCGACGTGCCCGGCGCAGTCGAGGCTCGGGGCACGCTTGCTGCCTGGGGGCCGGCCGCCACGCTCGAAACGGATTGAAGCTGAATCGGAGGACGCCATGAATACCGATCCGAAGAAGTGGAACCCCTTCAAGTTCCTTCGCGGAACTGCCCGCAAGTCCGACGCGGAAGGCCCGGACAACCCGCCGTCAAGCGAACAGTGGCGGGCCGCGTGGCCCGACATTCCGCGACTGTTCTCACGTGAGCCGTGGCGTGCGGTGGAGGAATTCCTTCATGACCCGCTCGCAGGCCGTGGCGCGCTCGAACGATGGTTCGGCGACTTCAGTTCATCGCGCTTCCAGCCGCGCATCGACGTCGTCGATGAAGGACCGGTGCTGCGCGTCACCGCCGAACTGCCCGGAATGGCGCGCGAAGATCTGAAGGTGAGCGTCGAGGACGGGGCAATCGTGCTGCGCGGAGAGAAAAAGCAGGACGTACGCAGCGAGGAAAACGGCTGTTACCGGCTGGAGCGCGCCCACGGAAGCTTCATCCGCACGATCCCGATGCCGGACTACGCCGACCCCGATCGCACGTTGGCAAAGTTCGATAACGGTGTACTCACGTTGACCGTGCCAAAGTCGGAGCCGACACAGACCGTGAGTCGCACGATCGAAATCCGCTAGGGCAAACACGAAAAGTGCCGTGGTGGCGGGCGGATATCGGACGAACCGGGCCGTTGGCTCAGTTGGTGGAGCGGCCGACTTTTTTGTCCGTTGGTCGCTGGTTCGAATCCGGTACGGCCCGCATGAAACCGAACATCCGCTGCCACCCGACAAACGCGGCTTGCGATGGGCGACGAACGCACCGAAGCCATGGATGACGGTCAGCCAGCCGCTGTGGAAGTGTCGTGGCAGACGTGCCCGAAGCGGGACACTCGCGACGCATATCGCACGGCGTCGTCCTTTGGACCCGGCTCGATCTCGCACCAGAATTCCTGATGACGGGCACCGAGACGGCGGGCCGCCTCGTAGCGATGAAAGTGACTGGCGAGCCAGAACCGGCACCCGTCGAAGAAGACCTTCATGGCCGGCCGCGCCGCGCGCATCGAACCACGGCGGATAGCGGTCATGGCTTCCTCCAGCGCTTCGTCGGCGAATGTTTGCGCGCCGCGCAGTGCATCATCGACCGAGAGTTGCAAGAACTTGAGGTAGTCCCTCCCGAGCACGCCGGCAGGAAGGCCCATCGACGAGCGGACAGGCGAACGCGGTTCATTGGCCATGACCATGTCCGATTCAGCGGGTTGGCAAGACGATCGGGACGCGGGTTGATGTCGCCGCATCCCGAGCCGGCCGGTCGGGCAAGTTCATTCGTCGGCCATGAGATGGCGGATGACCAGCGCCGGATCGGCGATATCCAGAATCAGCCGGCGCAGTATGCGCCTGCGCATGTGCTCTTCGTCGAGACTCCAGGGCGCGCCCTTTGCGCTGAGATAACGCGCGAGCGCGTCCCGGTTGTCTGCGCCTGCGGGCAAGTCGAGCCGGACGGCCAGCAGTCCCGCCACCACGTCGTCGAGCTCGATGTCGAGCGGCTTCGAGTCGATGCAAAGTTCGAGTTTCATGTCGGTCACCCGCAAAAAGCGGCGCCGCTTCAGCGGGGCAGCGCGCGGCGCCGAACGTGTTGCGCCGGCCGCGACTGTTGGCCGGCGCGTACGAGACCCGCTGCCCGGGTCAGTACTCGAGCGCCGGTTCGGCGGACTGCGCCGGCTTTTCGTCCTTCGGCGCGTCCGCAACCGTCGCGTCGGTCGTCAGGATCAGCCCGGCGATCGATGCGGCGTTCTGCAGCGCCGTACGCGTAACCTTGGTGGGATCGACCACACCCGCCTCGACCAGATCGCCATATTCTCCGGTGGCCGCGTTGTAGCCGAAGTTGCCCTTGCCTTCGAGCACCTTCGCGATGACCACCGAAGGCTCGTCCCCCGCGTTCGCGGCGATTACGCGCAGCGGCGCTTCGAGCGCGCGCAGCACGATCTGGACACCGGCGTCCTGGTCGCCGTTGGCGCCTGTCAGGCTCGCCACCATCGAACGGGCGCGCAGGAGCGCTACGCCACCGCCCGGCACGATGCCTTCCTCGACCGCCGCGCGCGTGGCATGCAGCGCGTCGTCCACCCGGTCCTTCTTCTCCTTCATCTCGAGCTCGGTCGCCGCCCCGACCTTGATGACGGCCACCCCGCCCGCGAGTTTCGCGACGCGCTCCTGCAGTTTCTCGCGATCGTAGTCGCTCGTGGCTTCCTCGATTTGCGTGCGAATGGACTTCACGCGCGCTTCGATGCGCTTCTCGTCGCCCGCGCCGTCGATGATGATCGTGTCGTCCTTGCGCACCTCGACGCGCTTGGCACGGCCGAGATCCTCGAGTGCCGCCTTCTGCAGCTGCTTGCCGGTTTCTTCCGAGATGACGGTCGCGCCAGTCAGGATGGCGATGTCCTCGAGCATGGCCTTGCGCCGGTCGCCGAAACCGGGCGCCTTGACCGCCACCACCTTCAGGATGCCTCGCATCGCGTTGACCACGAGCGTGGCCAACGCTTCGCCGTCGACGTCTTCCGCAACGATCAGCAGGGGCTTGCCTGCCTTGGAGGCGACCTCGAGGATCGGCAGCAGATCCCGGATGTTCGAGATCTTCTTGTCGTGCAACAGGATCAGCGCGTCGTCCAGGTACGCGGCCTGCCGTTCCGGATCGTTGATGAAGTAGGGGCTGACGTAGCCGCGGTCGAACTGCATCCCTTCAACCACATCCAGCTCGTTCTCGAGCGACTTGCCATCCTCGACCGTGATGACGCCTTCCTTGCCGACCTTCTCCATGGCGTCGGCGATGATCTTGCCGATGGTCTCGTCGGCGTTCGCCGAGACCGCCGCCACCTGTGCGATCTCCCTGTTGGTGGAAATCGGCTTCGACAGCTTGCGCAGTTCGTCGAGCACGGCGGCCACGGCCTTGTCGATGCCGCGCTTGAGATCCATCGGATTCATGCCGGCGGCGACGTGCTTCATGCCTTCCTGCACGATCGCCTGGGCGAGCACGGTGGCCGTGGTGGTACCGTCGCCGGCCACATCGGCGGTCTTCGACGCGACTTGCTTGACGATCTGCGCCCCCATGTTTTCGAAGCGGTCCTTCAGTTCGATTTCCTTCGCGACCGACACGCCGTCCTTCGTGAGGGCAGGCGCGCCGAAGCCGCGCTCGATCAGCACATTGCGGCCTTTCGGCCCCAGCGTGACCTTCACGGCATCGGCGAGAACGTTTACGCCCTTGACGATACGGGCACGGGCGCTGTCGTGGAATTGGACGTCTTTTGCACTCATGTTGCTGCTCCGGATAGTAGTCGTTGACTCGACCCGTCGCGAACCGCCAGTCGGGTGTTCGCGACCGGCTCGGGATGTCAGGCGGCCTCACGCGAGGCGCCGACGTCGGCTTCGAGGAGGCCCATGACGTCTTCCTCGCGCATGACGAGCAGTTCCTCGCCATCGACCTTGACGGTCTGGCCTGCGTATTTGCCGAAGAGAACCTGGTCACCGACTTTCAACTGGAGCGCGCGCAGCGTTCCATCCTGCAGCAGCCGGCCGCTGCCGACTGCGACGACTTCGCCTTGTTCTGGTTTTTCTGCCGCGGAATCGGGTATCACGATGCCCGAAGCCGTCGTCCGCTGCGTCTCGATTCGCTTGACGATAACCCGGTCGTAGAGGGGACGAATCTGCATTTCCATCTCCTGAGCGATTAAAGGATCACCAATAAGGGAATCCGGCCGCGCGTACCGGGGCGCGTGGAACGCCGCCGTGCAGCCGAGCCAATGTCTGGCGGATTGCGAAATAGAGGCGGCCGTCGCGCGCTTCAAGGGGGTGTGAAAACGGCTATTTGTAACAAGTTGTTTCGGAGCGGCGTTGAATGGGACTGCCCTGCCGAGGCGACGTACGGTGCGGCCACGTCCGCATTGCCGGGCTCGCTCCGGGCGCTGCGAGGTCCGGCCAGTGGTGACCAGCGAACGAACGCGACAAGCGGGGGAATGGGCGATGCTGAATAGATAAGACAGGATAAGTATTCTTATCACAATGCATCTGTTTTTATTAAAAACTCGAACACGAACAAATACGCCGGGTCAATCGATCCCCTGCCCGCTCGCCCGTGTTTGCCTCACACGGCGTGACGAAACGCGAAGGCACACGAAGACACGGGAACACGGCAGACGTACGCGGCGAATCACGCGAACGAAGCGCCGCTGCGGCGCGTCGCCCGCGCGCATGCCGCAATCGATTGGCCGTCGATATTCCGCGGCGGCCTCACCCGGCCGAAGATCGGGGCAGACCGCGCCGCACGCCCGATGCAACGCACGCGAAATTCAGCCGTGAAAGGCACCCCGCCTCACCCGGCAGTCGACTGAAGCGGCAATTCAGGGCCTTTGCAGGATGTCTGTCGCCTGCTCGGCGTCGGCCAGCGAGTCGAGCGCTAGATAGGCAATGAACTGCGAGCCGAGCACGGCGGCGGATATGCCGCGGAGATTGATCCCGCCGTCCGACAGTTTCTGGGTCAGCTCCGCGATGATCCCCATCTGGTCCAGCCCCATCACACGGATCGAGTGCAGGCTCGAGCTAGGACTGAATCCCGCCTGCGTGGCAGCACGGGTCTCCCGATCTCCCTGCAGCGGCGCGACGAATACCACCCCTTTGCCGGGTGCTTCCTGGGTGCGCCGGGCGACGATGAATTGCAAATCCACGCCGGCATCCCGCAACGCGTTCAGCACGCGTGCAAGACCGCCCGGCTTGTCCTCGATGGTGGCCGCCCATACGTCGACGCGTTCCACGAGCAGTTCCATGGCCCCTCCAGAAAGTCGGACCTCGATGAAGACAATCTATGTCGCGCATGACCGGCGAGCAAGGCCGCTTGCGCGAACGGCGGCATGCAGGTTCGCCTAGGAATCCGATGATTTCGCCGACGGGGAACGCAAGCCGAGCATGACCGCCTGCCGATGCCGCCATTGAAGCAGCGCGTCGCGGAACTCGTCGGATGATTGTCCGGACGTAACGCGCCATGCTCCGGATTGAAAGGATCTCGCGGCGCGCCAGAACGACCGGGCCTCGGGCCCGTCGTCGATGGGAGTAATGGGCAACTGGTACGTTCGATGCAGATACGACAGGAAGGCGAGACCGTAGCCGCGGCGCCTCATCGTCGGGAGAATTTCCAGTCGATGGACATATACCCGATCGGTTCGCGGCGCCAGGCTGTATGTCGCCGCGCCGACGATACCGCCGGATGCCGCGAGGATCGCGACTTCCCACCCCGAATGCGGCACACCGTCGATGCCCAGATCGATCGGCGTCGATTGAAAACGAATCACGGGAAGCCGGCGAAATTTGTGCCGCGCAAAAAGTAACCGCAGGTAGGAAAGCACGTTCAGCCTTTCGTCATGTCCGCAGCGGCACGCTTGCTCCTCTTCGCGCGCCACCGCAATTCGCAGCCGCACCCTGGCGCGTTGACGCTTCCCCTGTCGAACGCAAGCGCCCATGACATGAACGACCCGGCATGGATGTCCGGATCGACGCGACCGTGCGATTCGCGAGCGACGCCGGCCAGAACTATTTCCGGTTCTTCAGGAACGTCTGTCCGGCTGCCGTAATCGAGACGCTTCCGCGGCCGTTCGTCGGATAGCGCACGAACCCTGCGCCGATGAGCTCGCGGGTGATGGACCAGCCAAGTGCGGGTGTATCGCGACCGTAACGAATATCGGCAAGGCGCTCCAGGGCCCAGATCGCGGATGCCGAGATGGTCGGAACGGTCGAAGCTTGGTTATCGCTCATGGCGTCTCCAGGTGTTTGATCATGATCAAGGGTGCCGCATGTATCGGACTCAATCGGCAAGGCACGCACTCAGGCGCGTCCAGTCGTAACGGGCGCCGACCTCGATGCGTACGGCGGCATCGACGAGGTCGATGCCGTGGCGGCCGCAGTGCCGATCCGCACGTTCGATGAGTGCCTCGAGCGACGGCAGCGGTGCGTCGCTCTTCCAGGCGAAGGCGATCACGTTGCCCGCACCGTCTTCAGCCGGTGCGATTGCGACGGACGGGCCGAACGTCTCACGCAGCCTCGCGAGACACTCACCGAGTCGCGGATCGTCGCCGAACAGATTGACGACGAGCACGCCGTCGTCGTTCAGTCGCGCGCGACAGGTGTCGTAGAAGGCTGCACTGCAGAGCTCGGACGGCGCGCCATCCGCATTGAAACCATCCTGCAACAGCGCATCGAATGTGTGCGCGGTCGTCGACAGGTGCCGCGCCGCGTCCGCGCAGATGATCGCCAGTCGCGCGTCGTCGGGTGGAACGTGGAACCGGTCGCGAAGCGCGATCACTTCCGGATTGATTTCGATTGCGGTGAGACGGGTGTTCGGCAGGTTCCGATAGCAATACTTCACGAGCGAACCGCCGCCGAGCCCGATCAAGCCAACATGCGCGGGTTCCGGCTGAAACAGCAGGAACCCCATCATCGTGCGCGTATAGCCGAGTGCGAGCGCGTCCGGGGCCTCCCGCAGCATCGTGCTTTGCATGCCACGGCCGTCGAAGCACAGCGAGACGAGGTGCTCGTTTTCCACGACGATCGGCTTGTCGGCGATCTCGGCCGGGGAAGCCGCGCGCAGGCCCAGGAACGGAAAATCGACAGGCGGCACGTCGGTCAGCCCTCTTGAAGCAAGGGCAGGAGCGCACGAAGCGCCGCCTCTTCGTCCGGACCGCTTGCAAGGACTTGCGCGGATGCGCCGCGACGCACCTGCAGCGATGACATGGCCATGCCGTCCTTGGCATTCCCGCGCCGCCCATTGGCGATCAGCAGGATGTCGCTGTCGAAACGGCGCGCCGTGACCACGAGCGCATCGCGCACGGCGGTCGCACCGTTCCGGCTCCAGGCGGGACCTGCTTCGAAATAAACGACGGTTGCCATGTTCCTCGCGTGTGGCGTGAGAGGGATGCCGGCATTCAGTGGGACGGGCCGATCCGGCAGGCCATCAGGAACGCCTGGAACTCGGTTTCCCATCCCGCGTCGCGCATGTCGATTTCGAAACCGACGAGACGCTGCATTGCGCCGCTCAGATACACGACACGGAGCACTCGAGGCGGCACGCCCTGCGCGAAACAGCAGCCATCCGCATCGAGCAGCAGGCGCGGATGGTGCCGCAAGCGCGCACTGGCCACCGAGATGGGATCCATCACATGCCGAGCCGATTCCCGCGGATAGACGAACGCCAGATGAATACCGGCGGCCGCGAGCCGCTCGCCCACATCATGGAAGCGGTGGACCATCTGGAAGCCGCGCTCGCCGCCGCGCCCGACGCCCACCACGACAAGCCCCCGGCTCCCGGCGACCTCCGGCAGGGATATGGGCCGCCGATCGGGCAACAGCAGCATCCCATCCAGATCGAACATGTCGGCTACCTCCGCGAATCCGCCCTCAATTCCGGCGATCGGCGGCAAGACTGAATTATAAGACAGCATTCATAGAATGTGTATTTCATTATAATGTTGTGTGCGCCCACCCCGAGGTCGGCCCGCCTGCGAGCCGACGGCACGGCGCCCGTTCCGGCGAGGCAGGTATCCGCCCGCTTTTGCCGCCGACCGGTTCGAATCCGTCCGATGGAAGCCGCGAACGGTGCCCCCGCCTGCCCGCAATGCGCAATGGAAAACACCTGCCCAAACGGCACACTGCATCTGTGCGCGGACTGAGGTCATGAATGGTCGGCGGGCGCCGGCATCGAATCCGCTGACGAATCGGCCAGGCGAGTCGTCAAGGACGCGAACGGCAATGTGCTGTCGGACGGGGGGCGCGGTCGCGCCGATCAAGGATCCGCGCGTGAAGGGTTCATCGATCACGCTGAGAATGGGCGCCAAGGTAAAAAGCATCCGGATCGTCGGCGGCGATCACGAGATCGACGGCAAGACCGACGCGGGCAGCTTCGTGCTCGCGGCGTGCCTTCGCCGGGAAGCGTGACGCCGCGCGCTTACCTACGGCGAACCCGCTTGTCGTTGCAGTTCGCTGCACGCGCTCCCCACCGACAACATATCTACCCGGATCGATCGGGCATGGAGCGCGGTTATCGGAATCTGCCCGGCGTGACCATCGACGCGATTGCGCTACGCGATGTATTCAGGATTCCTGCAGACGATGCCCGGTTCAAGATGGCCCGTGCGGATGGCACGAAGTACGTGACGCGGAAGGATGCCCATACGGACCCTGGCATGCGCACGGCATGCGCACCGGGAAATCGACGTCCAGGCGGCTCGCGAACTCAGTCCGCGCTTCGCTTCACCCGTTTGCCGAGCGCGCTTTTCGTCTTGTAGCTCACGCCGTGTTGTTCGAGATACTCGCGAATCAACTGCCGCACGACTTGCGACGGCGTCAGGTCCTGCTCCGCGCAGAGCATGTCGAACGCCTCTTTCTTGGCGGGATCGATCAGGATGGTCAAGCGTGCGGTTTTCGTTTCCATTGCAGGGCAGAGTCGGCGATATGCTAATTTAATTATAATGCATCGGCCCTTGCGTACCGCGCCCGAAAGCATTCGGCACGCGCGTGTGGCCCACGCTCGGCGAAAGCGCCCCAAGCAGGATCCGCCGCCGGCAACGCGCAGTCGGGTTTCGTTTCACCTTGTGCAGGCTCACGACCGGCGGTCAAGCCGATAGAGATAGTCGAGCACGTCGTCGACGACGGGCACGATCGCCAGCGTGACGAGTGCCGCGGCCAGCGGCACGGTCGACACGTAGCCGACATGCTTGAAGCCGATTGCGCCGGCCAGCCCCCCGACGAAGAACGACGCCAGCATCGTCGCGTGAATCCTGAGCTTCGCGCGGTTCGCGATCACCGTCTGCGCGTGCACGTCGGCACTCGAACGATTCCAGTAAAAGAGCTTGCCGAGTTCGATGCCGAGGTCCGTCACGATGCCCGTCATGTGCGTCGTGCGGATTTCCGCCCCCGACAGCTTGGTGATCATCGCGTTTTGCAGCCCCATGATGAAGCACAGCAGGATCACCGTGACCGGCATGAAGAACGCTTCCCACAGCGCGAGATGGCTGCCGAGCAGCCCGAACAGGAGCAGCAGCGCCGCTTCGACCAGCAGCGGCAGCACATACTGACTCTGCAGCCCGCGGCGCCGCCCCCAGTTGACGAGCACGGCCGAGCAGCCGGCACCCACCAGAAACGACGCGAGCGAACCCACCCCGGCCAGCACGAGCCGGATGTCGCCGAGCGCGGTCTGATCCGCGATCGCCGACACGATCCCGCTCATGTGCGACGTGTATTGCTTGACCGCGAGGAAACCGCCGGCATTGGTTGCGCCGGCGACGAAGGCAAGCGAAAAACCGAGCTGGCGGTTCGCGGCCGCGCTGCGGTGTTTTCCCGTCAGGCTTCGGAAGTACTGCGCTGGCATAGGATCTTCCCTCATTCGCCCGGATCGGGAGACAACGACGCCCCGAGCGGAACCCGGCGCGCCGCGGCACACCGCCACGGTCGCCCGTTCCAGCCAGGGAGTCATGAGACTTTCATGATAACGGCATTATCATACCTTGTTATCCTGATTCGTCTTTCGGTGTCATAATGCGGGCAGGAACAGGCTGCGGAAGAAGCGGTCTTTCCATCACCTCGTCCAACCCGAGCGTACTGGAGACATTCCGGATGGCACCCGTGCCGGTCGTCCATTTCGTCCTGCTGGCCGTGGCCGCGTGGCTCGCGGTCGGCACGCTGGGGCTCGGGGCGCTGCGCCGCACGCGACTGGTTGCCCACGGCCTCTTTCCGCTCGGCGCGCTGGTCGGGCTGCTCGTCGGCGCGGCGGGCCTCGCCGGCATCCTTGCCGAGCCGTCTGCCGCGGTGCTGCCGATCGGGCTTCCCGGCCTGCCCTTTCATCTGCGTCTCGATCGCCTGTCCGGCTATTTCCTGTTCGTGCTCGGCCTCGTCGGCACGGGGATCGGCGCCTTTTCAGCCGGATATTTCCGCAAGGGCGAAGGATCCGCGCCCGGGCTGATCTGCTTCGAATACCACGTCTGCGTCGCAAGCATCGCGCTGGTGTTGATCGCCGACGACGCCTATGTATTCATGGTCGCCTGGGAGACGCTGACGCTGTCCGCGACGTTTCTCGTCATGACCAACCACCGGATCGGCGAGATCCGCCGGGCCGGTTACCTGTATTTCCTGATCTCGCACGTCGGCGCGCTGGCGCTGCTGCTCTGCTTCGGCATTCTGCAGGCGCGCACCGGCGACTACACCTTCGCCAACCTGCGCGCGCAGTCGCTGGATGCCCTGCCCGCGTCGTTCGCCTTCCTGTTCGCGCTCGTCGGGTTCGGCGCAAAGGCGGGGATCTTCCCGCTGCATGTGTGGCTGCCGGAGGCGCACCCCGCGGCGCCGTCGCCGGTCTCTGCGCTCCTCAGCGGATTCGTGCTGAAAGTCGGCCTGTACGGCCTGCTGCGCGTGCTGTTCGACCTGTTGCACGTGCAGATTGCGTGGTGGGGCGTGCTGCTGCTCATGCTGGGGCTCGGCACCGCGCTGCTCGGCGTGGTGTTCAGCACCATCCAGGTCGACATGAAGCGCCTGCTCGCCTATTCGTCGATCGACAACGTCGGCCTGATGCTCGTCGCGCTGGGTCTCGCGGTGCTGTTCCGCGCGTACGGGATGACGAGCCTGTCGGCGCTCGCGCTGACCGCGATGCTCTACCAGATCGTTGCGCATGCGGCGTTCAAGAGCCTGCTGTTCCTGGGCACGGGCGCCGTGCTCCACGCCACCGGCGAGCGCAACCTCGGCAGGCTCGGCGGACTGATCCGCTTCATGCCGTGGACCGCGTGGGCCGTCCTCGCGGGCGTCGCGGCCAGCGCGGGCCTGCCGCCGCTAAGCGGTTTCGTGGCCGAGTGGCTGCTGTTGCAGGGCTTTCTGTTCGCGCCGCGGTTGCCGGATTCGGTGCTCGCGATGACGGTGCCGATCGCCGCCGCGCTGATCGCCATGTCGGCCGCGCTGGCCGGCTACACGATGGTCAAGTTCTTCGGCATCGTGTTCCTCGGGCAGCCGAGAGAAGCGAAGCTGAACCGCGCCCGCGACGCGAACGCGTGGGAACGGCTCGCGTTCTGCTGGTTCGCGGCCGCCAGCGTGCTGCTCGGGCTGATGCCCGCCCAGTTCGTCAAGCTGCTGGATCGCGTCACGCACACGCTGGTCGGCGCCGGCGTCGGCGCGGACAATCATGGCTGGCTGCTGTTCGCGCCCGTGTCGGCCGCTCGCGCGAGCTACATGCCGGCGGCGTTCATGCTGTTCTTCATCGCCTGCTGCGGGCTCGCGTGGGTGCTGGTGCGGCGTTTCTATCACGGCCGGCTGCGCCGCGCGGCCCCCTGGGGCTGCGGCTTCCCGTTCACGACCGCGCGCATGCAGGATACGGCGGAAGGATTCGGGCAGCCGATCCGCGAAATCTTCGCACCGCTGCTGCACATCGAGCGGCAATTGCCGTCGCCGTTCGACACCCAGCCGGCCTACCGGGTGTCGGTGACCGATCGCACCTGGTCCGCGCTCTACGCGCGCATCGCGGCGCTCACGCAACGCGCCGCCGACTGGGCAGGCCGCCTGCAGACGGGCAAGATCGCGGTTTACCTGACCTACAGTTTCGTCGTGCTGATCGTGCTGCTGATGTTGGTGAGACGATGGTAACCCTGTCCGGCGTCATCTCGCAGACTCTCGAAATCGTGATAGCGATCGCGGCCGCGCCATTGCTCACGGGGTGGGTCAACCAATGCCGCGCCTGGCTTCAGAACCGGCGCGCGCCGTCCATCTGGCAGCCGTACCGGATGCTCCACAAGCTGTTCAACAAGGAATCGGTCATCGCGCACGGCGCGAGCCCCGTGTTCCGCGGCGCGCCCTATGTCGTCTGGGCCGCCATGACGCTCGCGTGCGCAATCGTGCCGACCCTGTCGACCGAGTTGCCGCTGTCGCCCGCCGCCGATGCGATCGCGCTCGTCGGCCTGTTCGCGCTCGCGCGCGTCGCGCTGTCGCTCGCGGCGATGGACGTCGGCACGGCGTTCGGCACGCTCGGCGCGCGCCGCGAAATGCTGATCGGCTTCCTCGCGGAGCCGGCATTGCTGATGGTGCTCCTGTCGGCCTCGCTGATTACGCAGTCGACGCTGCTGACGAGCATCGTCGCGACGCTCGGCCGCGGCGAGCTCACGATCTATCCGAGCCTGGCGTTCGCCGGCATCGCGTTCACGCTGGTCGCGCTGGCCGAAAATGCGCGGCTGCCGGTCGACAATCCGACCACCCACCTCGAGCTCACGATGATCCACGAGGCGCTG
This sequence comes from Burkholderia sp. Bp9099, assembly GCF_003857805.1. Taxonomy (NCBI): domain Bacteria; kingdom Pseudomonadati; phylum Pseudomonadota; class Betaproteobacteria; order Burkholderiales; family Burkholderiaceae; genus Burkholderia; species Burkholderia sp. Bp9099. Next base: position 174,862 of record NZ_QTPU01000002.1, on the reverse strand, counting down.
ATCCTCGAATATTCGGGGCGGCACCTTGCGTTGATGGAATGGGCGGCAAGCCTCAAGCTGTTCGCGTATTCGTGCATCGGTCTCGCGTTGTTCGTGCCCTGGGGCATCGCGAATGCGGGCGATCCGGTCGCGCTGCTGCTGGCGGTGCCGGTGCTCTTCATCAAGCTGACGGCAGGCGGTGTCGCGCTCGCCGTGGTCGAAACGGCCAACGCGAAGATGCGCATCTTCCGGGTACCGGAATTCCTGGCCACGGCCTTCCTGCTGGCCGTGATCGGCATGCTCGTCCACCTGCTGCTGGGGGCATGAATGCACGCCTACGCGACACAACTGATCAACTTCCTCGCGGCCGTGCTGCTGATGCTGTCGTTCGCGATGCTGAGCCAGCGCCGGATCCTGTCCCTGATCCATCTCTATACGCTGCAGGGCGTCGCGCTCGTGTCGGCGAACCTGATCCTCGGCTTCGTCACGGCCGACGTGCACCTGTATGTGTCCGCCGGGCTGACGCTCGTGCTGAAGGTCGGCGTGATTCCGTGGTTCCTGTATCGGCTCGTGCGCAGGCTCGACGTCAAGACCGACGTCGAACCGCTCATCAACATCCCGACCACGCTGCTGATCGGCATCGTCCTCGTGATCGTCGCGTTCAACGTCGCCGCGCCGATCAGCCAGCTCGCGACCTCGGTCGCGCGCGGCACGCTCGGCATTGCGCTCGCGTGCGTGCTGCTGTCGTTCATGGCGATGATCACGCGCGCCAAGGCCATTCCACAGGTGATCGGCTTCCTGTCGATGGAAAACGGGCTGTTCTTCGCGGCGGCGGCCGCGACCAACGGCATGCCGATGATCGTCGAGCTCGGCATCGGGCTCGACGTGCTGATCGGCATCCTGATTCTGGGCGTCTTCATGTTCCAGATTCGCGAGCAGTTCGACAGCCTGGACATCCATCACCTCGAGAAACTCAAAGATGAATGACGCCCACGTCGTGCTCGCCGTGCTCGGGCTGCCGCTCGCGGGCGCCGCGTGCCTCGCCTGCGTGCGGCCGAGCCGGGTCGCGCGCCAGCTGAACGTCGGCTTCAGCTTCCTGACCTTCGCGGCGACGCTGGTGCTGGCCGCGCGCACCGTCGAGCACGGCCCGTCGTTCGCATTCGGACGCGCGTTTTTCGTCGATCCGCTGAATGTCTATCTCGTTGCGCTCACGGCGTTCGTCGGCTGGACGACGTCGCTGTTTTCCCGGCCCTACATGCAGATCGAGGAAGCCCGCGGCCGGATGACGGCCGCACGGATGCGGCTCTATCACAGCATGTATCAGCTCTTCATGTTCGCGATGCTGCTCGCGCTGCTGACCGACAACGTCGGCGTGCTGTGGGTCGCCATGGAAGCCGCCACGCTCGCCACCGTATTGCTCGTCAGCGTCTACCGAACCGCCGCCAGCCTCGAAGCCGCATGGAAGTACTTCATCCTGTGCGGCGTGGGCATCGCCCAGGCGCTGTTCGGCACGATCCTGCTGTACCTCGCCGCGAGCCGGCAGCTGACCGACGGCGACGCGCTGCTGTGGACGAGCCTGGCCGCCGTCCGCACGCAGCTCGACCCGACGATCGTGTCGATCGCCTTCGTGTTCCTGCTGGTCGGCTACGGGACCAAGGTCGGCCTCGTGCCGATGCACAGCTGGCTGCCGGACGCGCACGCCGAAGGTCCGACGCCGATTTCGGCGGTGCTGTCCGGCCTGCTGCTGAACGTTGCGCTGTACGCGGTGCTGCGCTGCAAGGTCCTGGCCGACGGCGCGCTCGGCAATGGCCTGCCGGGGCGGCTGCTGGTCGGGTTCGGGCTCGTGTCGGTCCTGATCGCGTCGTTCTCGCTGTTCCGGCAGAAGGACGTGAAGCGCCTGTTCTCGTACTCGTCGATCGAGCATATGGGCTTGATGACGTTCGCATTCGGGCTCGGCGGCCCGATCGCGACGTTCGCCGGGCTGCTGCACATGACGGTCCATTCCCTCGTCAAGTCGGCGATCTTCTTCGCGGTCGGCCATGCCGCGCAGAAGGCCGGCACGCAGGCGATCGACGGCATTCGCGGGCTGCTGCAGGTCAGCCCGACGGTCGGCTGGGCCATGATGCTCGGCACGCTTGCGATTCTCGGCCTGCCGCCGTTCGGTGTGTTCGCGAGCGAATTCCTGATCCTGACGACGGCCATGAACACGCTCCCGTGGACCGCGCCGTTGCTGCTGCTCGGGCTCGCCGTCGCGTTCGCGGCGATCTTCGCGCGCGTGCAGCGGATGGTGTTCGGCGAAACGACGACGGCGACGCCGCTCGAACACCGGCCGGCGCTGCTGCCGGTGTTCGTGCATCTGGGACTCGGCCTGATGCTGGGCCTGTACGTGCCGCCTTACCTGGCCATGTGGTACCGCCAGGCGGCGACGATGCTGGCAGGGTGAACGATGCGACTCGACTTGATTCAGGCGGACGGCTCGACGCGCCTGCGGCACGCGGCAGGCCAGGTTCCGGCTGCCGTGGTTGACGTGGACGAACCGCGCTGGCTCGACATCGCGCATGCCGCGCGGAGGGAGCAAAGCCGGCTCGTCGCGATGTGGGGCGGCGAAACGCGCGCGCGCGCATTTTCGGTCAATGCGGCGTACGAATGCGACGACGGCGTCCTGTGGGTGCGTCTCGCGACAGGGCACGAACCGCGGGCCGACGGCGACTATCCCGATCTCGCGGGCGTGTTTCCCGCCGCGACGCGGATGCAGCGCGCCATTTTCGACCTGACCGGCCTGCGCGCGCGCTATGCGCGCGACACGCGCCCGTGGCTCAATCACGGCAACTGGCCCGACGACTACTTTCCGCTGCAGAAGCAGGCAACCGGCATCGAGCGATTCGAATCGAACGAAGCGGATTATCCGTTCGTGCAGGTTGCCGGCGACGGCGTGCACGAAATCGCGGTCGGGCCGATTCACGCCGGCATCATCGAGCCGGGCCATTTCCGGTTTTCCGTCGTCGGCGAGAAGGTGCTGCGGCTCGAGGAACGGCTCGGCTATGTACATCGCGGCGTCGAACGGCTGTTCGAACGGACGGCCGCATCGAACGGCCATCGCGTTGCGGGCCGGATCGCCGGCGATTCGACCGTCGCGTTCTCGTGGGCATATTGCATGGCGCTCGAACAGGCATGCGGCACAGCCGTGCCGGCGCGTGCGCTGGTGCTGCGCGCCCTCCTGCTCGAGCGCGAGCGCATCGCCAATCACCTCGGCGACCTCGGCGCGCTCGGCAACGATGCCGGATTCGCGTTCGGTCTCGCGCAGTTCTCGCGGCTCAAGGAGAACTGGATCCGGACCAACGGCGGCGTCATCGGGCATCGCTACCTGATGGACCGGATCGTGCCGGGCGGGCTGGCCGTCGACATCGATCCGGAAGACGCGGCGATCCTCACCGAACAGTGCGAACGCATTGCACGCGACGTGCACGTGATGCGCAAGATCTACGAGGACCAGTCCGGGCTGCAGGACCGGTTTCTCGGCACCGGCCGCCTGAATGCCGACGTCGTCGCGCATTTCGGCGTGCGCGGCATGGCCGCCCGCGCCAGCGGCCAGACCTTCGACGTGCGCGCGAACCTGCGGCCGGCCCCGTACCACGACCTGGCCGTCCAGGCGGCCAGCGATGCGCGCGGCGACGTTGCGGCGCGGGTCGCCGTGCGGTTTGCCGAAATCGACGAATCGCTGCGCCTGATGACCGACCTGCTCGCGAATCTTCCGGAGGGGCCGATCGCCGCCGCCGTCATGCCCGCGGCGGCGCCATCCGCGGGCATCGGCTGGGTGGAGGGCTGGCGCGGCGACGTGTTCGTCGCGCTCGAGACGGCATCGGGCGATGCCATCGCGCGCTGCCATTGCCACGATCCGTCCTGGCAGAACTGGCCGGCGCTCGAGCACGCGATCATCGGCAACATCGTTCCCGATTTCCCGCTGATCAACAAGTCGTTCAACCTGAACTACGCGGGGCACGATCTCTGATGTGGCAACTCATCCGTCAATTCGCGCGCACCGACTTTCCCGACGAACCCGTGCCGGCCACCGAAGCCGCGTGGCGACACGAGGCGCAGCAGATTCGTCAGGACATACTCGACCTCCTCGGCCGCGCCTTGTGCATCCGGCAGATCGACGCGGGTTCGTGCAATGGTTGCGAGCTGGAGATCCACGCGCTGAACAACCCGTACTACAACATCGAAGGGCTCGGGATCAAATTCGTCGCCAGCCCGCGCCATGCGGATCTGCTGCTCGTGACCGGCCCCGTCACGCTGAACATGAAGGCCGCCGTGCTTGCCGCGTACGACGCCACGCCGGCGCCGAAACTCGTCGTCGCGGCCGGCGAGTGCGCATGCACGGGCGGCATCTTTGCCGACAGCTATGCGGTGTGCGGCCCCGTTTCGTCGGTCCTGCCCGTCGACGTGACCATCCCCGGATGCCCGCCCCCTCCGGTCGATTTGCTGCGCGGCATCCTGACCGCCTGCCGATCACGCGGAGCCTGAAGCGGATGCCCGCGGCAATCCTTCAGGCGGCCGATGAGGGGCGGATATCCGGATCCATGACGTCGTCTCGTTCGAACGCAAGCCGGCCCCGGCGCACAGCCACCGAACGATCCGCGTGCAAACGGAAACGCGATGCTCACGCGCGTCGCGACGCGCGGTATCGGTATCCCTGCAACTTTTATTGAGGCGAAGGAAAACTGTATGACTGAAAAAGGTAAAGACCAGATCGTGCGTGCGTTCCGCGCGGTCTTCCTGGCGTTTCTCGGCGTCAACAAACGAAAGAATCTCGAAGCGGATGCCACGCAACTCAACCCGTTCGCGGTAGTCATTGCCGCGTTCGTTGCGCTTGGCGCATTCATTGCGCTGCTGCTGATCGTCGTTCATCTGGTCGTGGGTTGACGGTTCGCCGCCACGAATGCGCGAGCTCGCCACGGCAACGCACCGGCCAGGTCGCGCGCATGCCCGATCGCTACGGCGTGAAGATCGGCAGGCCCGGTGCGATCGGGTCGCCCGGGTCGATCGGCCGGTTCTCCCTTCTCCCGTATCGGATCGGCGATCCAGATCACCGGCGCCCGGCGCGCCGGTCGACGCGCGACCGAATGCCGCCCATCACCGCCCGATCGGCAGCCCCGTCGGTTCGATCCACCCGAGCCGGTATGCGATCAGCAGCGACAGGAACAGCGTGATCGACAACCCGACGCGCGCCGCCAGCGACCACGCCATCCGCTTGCTTCCGCCGCGGTCGTGATTCATGAAATACAACGCGAAAACCAGGCTTCCGATAATCATCACGAAAGCCGCCGAAACCAGCGCAATCTTCATTGTTTGTGTTCCTCCAGACCCGAATCGGTCTTCAGCAGTTCGGCCAGCCTTTGCCGCTCGGCAGCGACGTCGGCGACGCCCGACGCCGGCCAGTCCAGCGCCACGCCATTACCCAGCGAATCGCGCACGAGCGTCTGGTAATGGCGGTCGCTGATCCGGCCCTGCTCCATCGCTTCCGATATCTCATGCCGAAACGGTAGCGGAAAGCTCGCGTATCCGCGCGACAGCGCGGCATATTGCCGCGCGTCGATCTCTTTCGACGACGGCACGACGGCCCACACCACGACGGCCACGATGGCTGCAAACGGAATCGCCGTATAGCGGAGAACGAACTTGATCGGGGTCATGAGGCGGATATCGGAGTGGCGTGTAGCGGAGTGGCGTGTAGTAATGGCGAAGCAACGGCCAGGCAGCGCCGCGGTGACGGCCCGCACGGGCCGCATGGAAACGGAAGCGGCCGGCGCCCATCGCGCAAACGCCGGCGCCGCTTGGGCAGCCCGGCTGCCGGCAGCCACGTCCGACATTGTACTTAAAGCCCCATACGGCCAACAGGGCATGATAATCCGGTTATCATGTTTGCCGCGCGATCGACGATCCGTTCTCAGCGCGCGAATGCCGGCGTCGCGAGTTCGTGCGCACACCACAATCGCGCATTCGGACAGAGCAGCGAAAACGGATGGATTATAATTTGATTAACATATCGACCGCGCCCGCCTCACGATGGAAACGAAAACCGCCCGCCTGACCGTCCTGATCGACCCCGCGAAGAAAGAAGCGTTCGACCTGCTCTGCGCGGAGCAGGATCTCACGCCGTCGCAAGTCGTGCGTCAGTTGATCCGCGAGTATCTCGACAAACACGGCGTCACGTACAAGACGAAGAGCACGCTCGGCAAGCGGGTGAAGTAAGCCCGGCCGAACCCGGCGCCGTCACGCGCAGATCTCCCACCGTGCATGTTCACGCGCGCGCCACACGAGCCGCGCGGGATCGATGCCCTCCCCGGCCTTCATGCGCCGGGCGGTGGACGACAGCTTGAGCGCGCCGGCCGAACCGAACCCGAGCGCGCGTTCGAGCAGGATCCGCAGCGACGGCAACGGGTTGCCGTTCTTCCACGCGAACGCGATGAAGTTGTTGTCGTCGCCGCACGGCACCAGCGCATACGAATCGTCGAACACCGCGCGCAGTTGCTCGAGATGCCGCGGCAACGCCGGATCGTCGTCCATGAAGTTGATCGCGAGCACGCCCGTTTCGCTCAGCCGCGCACGGCACGCGTCGAGAAAGGCCACGCCCGTGCAACTGCCCGGCATGCCGTCGGCAACGAACGCGTCGTGCAGGATCACGTCCGCCCGGACCTCGGGCCTTGCCACGTAGTCGGCGCCGTCCGCGCAGACCACCGCGAAGCGCGCGTCGTCCTGCGGAATCCGGAACACCTCGCGCAGCGCGATCACGTCCGGGTTGATCTCGACCGCGTCGATCGCCGTGTCGGGCAGGTGCCGATAGCAGTATTTCGCGAGCGATCCGCCGCCGAGCCCGATCATGCAGATGCGCGCCGGCACCGGCTGCAGCAGCAGGAAACCCATCATCACGCGCGTATAACCGAGTTCGAGCCTGACCGGATCCTGCAGCGACATGAAGCTCTGCGTGCCGAAGTGGTCGAAGTGCAGCGACACCGCGTGCTTCGTCTCGAGCACGAACGGCCGGCCGTCGTTCAACGGCATCGCCAGGAACTGCAGGAATGCGTCATAGGACGCTCGATCCTCGCTCATGCTCGGCAGGCCCGGTTGATCGGAGCGTCGGTCGCGCCGCGTGCGGTCATACCTTCTTCAGGTAGCAGGCCTTCAGCATGAAGCCGCCCATGTCGGTCTTGCAATCGACTTCGTGATCGCCGCCGACGAGACGGATGCTCTTCACCTTGGTGCCCATCTTCAGCGTGATCGACGAGCCCTTCACGCGCAAATCCTTGATCAGCACGACGGAATCGCCGTCCGACAGCACGTTGCCGTTCGCGTCCTTGACGACGTCGCCCGCCGGTTCGTCGCCCGCTTCGGCGCCGGCGCCGGCCGACCATTCATGGCCGCAGTCCGCGCACACGTAAAGCGTGCCGTCCGGGTAGGTGTTTTCCATCGCGCATTGCGGGCAGGCGGGGGCGGCGTTCATTGCAGCTTCCATTCGGTGGGGGTTCAGGTCAATCGAAAAAAAATACCGGGCACGCAAGCACGTGGCCCGGACCGCGCGCGCACCGCTGCGATCCACGGATCGGCAGGGCAGCGCAACGCGCACACGACATTATAATGCAATACACATAATCCAGTTGTCGTATTATAATCGTCAGCTTTCGATCATTCGCCGGACTTGATGGCGGTTTCGCTGAGGATGTCGACATGTTCGAGATGAATGCCGCACCGGCACGCGATGCACGGCGCGCGGCGCTCCGTCGGGAAGCCGCGCGCCGCGCGTTCCCGCCGTGTTGCCGGCCGGCCATTGCACGCCGTTCCGGCGATTTTCCCCGAGGCTGATCCGCACGTGGCAACCGTCGTCTACGTTGAAATCGGCCCCGCATGGAACCGCGGCCGTGCGGCCGCGTCCCGCGACGCGATCGTCGCGGCGGCGCACCGCTTCCAAAGCGAGATCCTGCTGCTCGCCAACGGGCTCAGCGGCAGCGCGAAGGACGCAACGGCCATCGCCGCGCTGCAGATGCATGGCGGCACGTCGGCGCAGATGCTTGCCACCGGCCCCGACGAGGAAGCCGCGCTCCAGGCGCTGCTGCCGTTGCTGCAGGCGGGCTGACGCCGCCGCGCGCCGCGTCGCCCGATCCCACGGCCTCGTGCCGTTCACCCTGAATCACCCGTCCCCTGAGGAAGCGATGAACGACAACGTCACGTCCAATACCCCCAACCTGTCCGCGTCCGCGCTCTGGGCGCTCGAGCGCCTCGCCGACGTGCGCTACGGCCGCGATGCGCCGGCGCTCGGCTGGTCGGTCGAGCAGGAACTCGTCGGCGCGGGCTTCGTCAGCCATGCCGCGCATGGCCGTTCCGGAGCATCGATCACCGCGCACGGCCGCAACTTCCTGAAAAGCCGGAAGTAGGAAACAGGAAACGGCCGGCACGGGCGCGCTGCCGCCACGCGGCCGCCATCCCGTGCCGGCCCCGTCGGGCGACGGCTATCCCAGCGATGCGATTCGCATGCCCCGCTGCCGGCGGGGATTTGCGGCCGCGCCGCGGTTTCCGCGGTATCGTACGGGACCCAAGCGCGGCGCACCGTGCCGCCTTCGCCTTCCTTTCCTCATGGAACGCCCGATGACCTCCCGCGCCCTGCCGCCCGTCACGTCCCCGCCGGTTCTCGACACGCCACGCCTGATCCTCGAAGGCCATCCGCTCGGCGACTTCGACGCGCTCGCCGCGATGTGGACCGAGCCGACCGTCGTCGAGCACATCTTCAACGGCAAGCCGTCGGCGCCGCGCGACTCGTGGATGCGGCTGCTCGCGTATCGCGGGCTGTGGCCGCTGCTCGGCTACGGCTACTGGGCGATCCGCGAGAAGGCAACGGGCCGCTATGTCGGCGATCTCGGCTTCGCCGACTTCCACCGCGCGGTCGAGCCGCCGATTCGCGGCGTGCCGGAAGCCGGCTGGGCGCTCGCGAGCTGGGCGCACGGCAAGGGCTATGCGACCGAGGCGCTGGTGCATGCGCTCGGCTGGCTCGATGCGCAGAACCGGTTCGAACGCAGCGTGTGCCTGATCGCACCGACCAACGTCGCGTCGATCCGCGTCGCGCAGAAGGCCGGGTATGCCGATCCGGTGCGGATCCGCTTCAACGACGCCGATTCGCTGCTGTTTTCGCGCGCGTGCCGCTAGGCACGATGCCGCTGTCGCCGCCGACGACGGAACGCGCAGCGATCGCGAGCCAGCACAACCCTTGCATGCCGCGGGTCGGTGCGCCCGCCGCCGTCACGTGTCCGCCGGCTTGTCGCTGAGCGCGGACGACGCCGGATTCTCCGGCTCGCGCGCGAGGCCTTGCGCGAACACCTTCAACCCTTCGAGCAGCGGCGTCAGCGCATCCCACAGCGCTTCGTCGTGCAACAGCCGGTACGCGCCGCGCACGCCGGGCGCGACGTGCTCGTGCTCGGCCGGCTGCCACGCGCCGATGTGATGCAGCGCGTCGGCTGCCGCGAACACGGCCTTGCCGAACTGCTCCGGCGGAATCCGCGACAGCGCCGTCACGAGTGCCGCGAGGTTCTGCATGCCGCTTTGCATGCCGGGCTTGTCGAACGCGCCGACGAAAGTCTCGGCCATCTGCGCATTCGCACTGACGACCTCGTTCGCGAAGCGCAGGAAGCCATGGCGGTGGAGGCTGCCGAGCAGGCTTTCGAGCGCGTGGTGCGCGTCGGGCTCCGGTGCCGGGGGCGTCGTGGCGGGATAGGGACGATCGGTCATCAGCGGTTCTCAGGATGAGGCGCGGCGTGACGGACGTTGCGGCCGCCACGCGTGCGCCGGATTCGTGTCGTGCTTCGTTCACCGCGCCCGCCGGCGCGCAGCCGATGTCGCCGTCAGTGCGTCGGGCCGCCGGGCGGCGCCTTGTATTCGCTGCGTGCGCCCATCGCGTCCTCGACGGTCTGCACGCCGCGCAGCGCGGCCACGCCGTCGACGACGGCATGCCGTTCCGCTTCTTCCACCTGCCCGCTCAGGCGCACGTGCCCGTGCTCGACGGTCACGTCGACGTCGCGCGGACGCCCGACCAGATGGCCCAGCGCGGCACGCACGCGTTCGGTGACCAGTGCGTCGTCCGCGTCGCCGGCGAGCCAGTCGGCGCGCAGCCCCGCGATCGCGCCGCGCGCATGGTCGGCCGCGCGCTTCGCCTGCGTATTCGCGTAGTCGACCACGCCGTGGCGGCCCGCGGCGGCCTTGTCGCGCACGTACGCGCGCCGCCGCCGGCCCGACGCCGGATCGAGGAAATACATCGCCGCCGCGCCGCACGCGACGGCCACCGCGAGATTCAACAACGGGTTGTTCGAGCGTGTTCTGGAAGTCATGGGAGCACCGTGGTCGATACCCGGGACAGCCGGGCTTCGCCGACACGTGCAGCATGTGCCGTTCCTCGCCGCAACGCCGCCGCCGCGGCGGCGTTGCGCGCACGCCGGTGCGGCATCCGGGCCGCGTGGCTTACTCTGCGGCGGGGCGATCGAAATGACAAGCGCTTGAAAATTCCGCGACCGGCGAGCACCGCCGGCCATGGACGGTGCCGGGCGCGAAAACCGCGGCATGCGTCGTTGACGCGCGTCGAATGGCGCGGTACACGAGCCGGCCGCGGCCTGCGAGCCGGTTCATGCGCGAGCGTCCGGCGACGTGCGTTGCCGCCGCGCGTGCGTATCCGTGCCGCGGGCGGGCATGCGACTGACCGTTAGTTGCAATTTCAGGATCACCCGCCTGGGTGCTGGCCGCGGGCATGCGGCATCCGCCGTCGGTCATGCCCCCGCCCCCTGCTCGGATGCGGCCCGCCGCGACACGACCGACCGCGCCCGCTCAACCGCGTGATGGCCGGCGCTCACGGCGTCGCGCCGTGCATCTTCTGCCAGCGCTCCATCAACACGATCTCGTCGCGCTGCGCGGCGACGATGCGGCTCGCGAGCTGCCGCAGCGTCGGGTCCTTGCCGTACTTCAGCTCGACCCGTGCCATGTCGATCGCACCCTGGTGATGCGGCGCCATCTGCGACACGAAATCGCGATCGGCGTCGCCGGAATAACGCGCGCCCTCCATCGCATCCATCATCCTGCGGTCGGCGCGCTTGTACGCCTGGGTCGAGGTGTCGGGAACGGTCACGGTGTCGGGCGGGCGCAATTGGCCCCCGGCCGGCGATACGGCTGCCGCGGCGGCGACCAGCAGTGCGCAGGCGGCGCAGTGCCGGGCCGCGCGCACCGGGCGGCGGGTGAATGCATCCATGTCACGGCTCCTCGGGAATTGAACGGTCGGTTGCCTGCTCTTCGCGTGCAACGCTTGCCTGCAACGCCCGTACCCGACGCAGCCGGCACGCCCGCACGGCACGCGCATTGCGCGACGCACCGGCAACGCCGCGCACGGCGATCGCCCGCGCCCGGCGCACCGGCTCATCCCGAACCAAGGAGAAACGGCATGGCGACAGTGGCGGATTTCATCGTCGAACGGCTGTATGACTGGGGCGTGCGCCGCATCTACGGCTACCCGGGCGACGGCATCAACGGCTTCTTCGGCGCGCTCGGCCGGGCCGAGGGCAAGATCGCGTTCATCCAGGCGCGCCACGAGGAGATGGCCGCCTTCATGGCGTCCGCGCATGCAAAATTTACAGGCGAGCTCGGCGTGTGCGTCGCGACCTCGGGCCCCGGCGCGACGCACCTCGTGACCGGCCTGTACGACGCGCGGCTCGACCACATGCCGGTGCTCGCGATCGTCGGCCAGCAGGCGCGCGCGGCGCTCGGCGGCCACTACCAGCAGGAAGTCGACCTGCCGGCGCTGTTCAAGGACGTTGCGGGCGCATTCGTCCAGCTTGCCGTCGTGCCGGGCCAGGTGCGCCACCTGGTCGACCGCGCGGTGCGCATCGCGCTCGGTGCGCGCACGGTCACCGCGCTGGTGCTGCCGAACGACCTCCAGACGCTCGACTACGCGCCGCCGAAGCGCGCGCACGGCACCGTGCATTCGGGGATCGGCTACACGCCGCCGAAGGTGGTGCCCTATCCCGACGACCTGCAGCGCGCGGCCGACGTGCTCAATGCCGGCAAGCGGGTCGCGATGCTGGTCGGCGCGGGCGCGCTGCGTGCGACCGACGAGGTGATCGCGGTGGCCGACCGCCTCGGCGCGGGCGCGGCGAAGGCGCTGCTCGGCAAGGCGGCGCTGCCCGACGACCTGCCGTGGGTGACCGGCGCGATCGGGCTGCTCGGCACCCGGCCGAGCTACGAGCTGATGAGCGAATGCGACACGCTGCTCGTCGTGGGCTCCGGTTTCCCTTATTCGGAATTCCTGCCGAAGGAAGGCGAGGCACGCGGCGTGCAGATCGACCTGAAGGCCGACATGCTGAGCCTGCGCTACCCGATGGAGGTCAACCTCGTCGGCGACAGCGCCGAGACGTTGCGCGCGCTGCTGCCCCTGCTGAAGGAACGGGACGACACCGGCTGGCGCGACCGGATCGCGAAATGGAATGCGGACTGGCGCGACACGCTCGCGGCACGCGCGGCCGCGCAGGCGAGCCCCGGTCGCGGCGTGAATCCGCAACGCGCGTTCACCGAACTGTCGCCACGGCTGCCCGGCGACGTGATCCTGACGAGCGATTCGGGCTCCTGCGCAAACTGGTATGCGCGCGACCTGATGATGCGGCGCGGGATGATGGGCTCGCTGTCCGGCGGCCTCGCGTCGATGGGCGCCGCCGTGCCGTATGCGATCGCCGCCAAGTTCGCGCACCCGGCGCGCCCCGTGATCGCGATGGTCGGCGACGGCGCGATGCAGATGAACAACATGGCCGAGCTGATCACCGTCGCGAAGTACTGGCGGCAATGGCCCGATCCGCGCTGGATCTGCATGGTGCTGAACAACGAGGACCTGAACCAGGTCACGTGGGAGCAGCGCGTGATGGAAGGCGACCCGAAGTTCGACGCATCGCAGCAGATTCCGGATGTGCCGTACTACCGCTTCGCGACGCTGCTCGGGTTGAAGGGCATCTACGTCGACGACCCGGAGCAGCTCGGCGCCGCGTGGGACGAGGCGCTCGCGTCCGACCGTCCGGTCGTGCTCGAGGTCAAGAGCGATCCGGAAGTGCCGCCGCTGCCGCCGCACGTGACGCTGCAGCAGGCGAAGCACTTCGCGCAAACGCTGGTGAAGGGCGACGCACGCGAGGCGAACGTGATCGTCGAGACCGCGCGGCAGGTTCTGTCGGCCGTGCTGCCGGGCAACGGCGAACACGGTGGCAAGGGCGGGACAAGCCGGTCGTAGCGCATCACGGGCGGGACGGCGCGGTGCGCGTGTCGTGCCGCCCCGTCGCGCGCGGCGCGGCGCAGCGCGGTGGGTCAGCCGATGTCGACGTCGTCGCCGCCGTCCTGCAGCGCGAGCGCCGCGTTGACCAGGCCGACCTGCGCGAGCGCGAACGGGAAATTCCCGCACATGCGCCGCGCCTTCACGTCGTACTCCTCGGCCAGCAGACCGACGTCGTTGCGCAGGCGCAGCAGCCGCTCGAACAGCGCGTGCGCGTCGGCGTCGCGTCCCTGCATCCGGTACACCTGCACCAGCCAGAAGCCGGCCGCGACGAACGCCCCCTCGTTGCCCTCGCAACCATCGTCGAAGCGCGGCGGGCGATAACGGAACGGCAGGCCGTCCTCGACCAGCTCGCGCTCGATCGCGGCGACCGTCGCCGCGACGCGCGGGTCGGACGCGTCGAGCATCCCCGTCAGCGGAATCAGCAGCAGGCTCACGTCGAGCCCGTCACCGTCGTAGCGGTCGACGAAGCGACCGAGTTTCGCGTGGTAGCCGCGCGCGAGGACGTCCGCATGCACGGTGTCGGCCCAGCGCCGCCACGCATCGAGCGGCGCGTGATGATCGAACGCGTGCGCGGAGCGGCACGCGCTTTCGACGGCCGCCCATACCATCACCTTCGACGACGTGAACGGGTGCCGGCCGCTGCGCACTTCCCAGATCCCTTCGTCCGGCTCGCGCCAGATCGTCGCGAGATGCTCGAGCAGTCGCCGCTCGAGCATCCATGCGTCGTCGTCGGGCGGCAGCCCGTGCCGGCGCGCCTGGTACAGCGCGGCCAGCACTTCGCCGTACACGTCGAGCTGCAGTTGTTCGGCCGCCGCGTTGCCGAAGCGCACCGGCCGCGCGCCTTCGTAACCGGCCAGGTGCGCGGCTTCCCATTCGTCCGCCCGCCGGCCGCCGTCGGCCGCGTACAGCACCTGCAATTGCGCCGGATGATCGGCGATCGCGCGCACCAGCCAGTCGCGCCAGCGCGCCGCCTCGTCGCGGTAGCCGCAGCGCACCAGCGCGCGCAGCGTGAAGCTCGCGTCGCGCAGCCAGCAGTACCGGTAGTCCCAGTTGCGCATGCCGCCGAAGGATTCGGGCAGCGAGCTCGTCGGCGCCGCGACGATGCCGCCCGTGCGCACGCTCGACAGCAGCTTCACCGTGATCAGCGCGCGCTCGATCGCGTCGCGATACGGGCCTTGCGCCGTATTGCACATCGACCAGGCGCGCCACGACGCCAGCGTGTCGCGCAGCGACGCGTACGCATCCGGCAAGGGCGGCGGCCGGTCATATGAACGCGCATAGCTGATGCAGAAATCCGCGCGCTCGCCCGCGGCGATCCGCTGCGTGCCGACGAGCCGGTCGTCCCGCACGTCGAGGTGCGCGTCGGTATCGAGCCACATCGCGTCGCCGCCCGTCATCATTCGCCAGCGCCGGCCGAGCCGCCGGCACCACGGCAACGCGTGGCCGTAGTCGAAGCGCACGCCGAGATCGACGTCGAGTTCGACCGTGCCGCGCTCGCCGCGCACGCTGCGGATCAGGCACGGGTCGGGCGCCGCCCAGTTCATCCAGTCGATCACGACGACGCAGCCAGACGACGTCTCGAACGTCGTTTCGAGCACCGCGCTGCCGGGCAGGTAGCGGCGTGTCGCGCGGGCTCCCGGCTCGCGCGGCCCGATGCGGAAGCGGCCGTTGTCCGGCGTGCCGACGAGTGCGGCAAAGCATGGCGGCGAATCGAAGTCCGGCCAGCACAGCCAGTCGATGCTGCCGTCGAGCGCGACGAGCGCGGCACTGCGGCCGTCGCCGATCAGCGCGTAGTCCTCGATTAGCATCGCGCTCACCGGTTCAGCTTGCGCGCGGCGGCGTCGCCGACGTCGACGGCGATCGGCAGCGCTTCGACGCCATGCGCGCGCACTTCGCACGCGACGTCGTGCAGCGCGCGCGGATCGCCGGCAGGCAGCGCGACCTTGGCAGCGCGTCGCGCGAACGCGTGAGTGGCGGCCCGGCCGCCCCCGGCACTCGCACTCGTGATCGCGACGGTCCTCACGGTCGATTCCTCCTTTCGTTCGCGGTGGCCGGCACGCCGCCGAGACATTCCCGGAGTTGCCGGCCGTAACACGATCGGCGTAGCAAACTGCGTGCCGGATATCGCACGAGCCGCGGCACCCTGCCCCCGAATGATGAACCGTCGCCCGATTTACAAGCCGGCTGTAACGCGCTGCACGTTGCGTGCACAACGCCGGGCGCCTCGCCTACGCGCCGTCCGCGCACGGAACTTGCTCCGCCGCGAACGGTTTGTCGTCACGCCGCCGGATCCGGCAAGGAGTCGCCTTTGCTCGTCCCGCCGTTCATGAATGCGTGCCGTATTGCCGATACCGCCGATATCGCCGGCATTGCCGGCATCGCCGCGGCCGCGTGCATCGTCGCGCCGCGGGCAGCGCGTGCGGCCGGCGCTTCTGCGTCACCCGCCGGCCCGCTGCCGCTCGCGTACGTCGCGCATGCTGCCGGCCCCGCTGCAGACCCGGTGCTCGTGCTCGGCTGGGCCTTGCTCGCGCTGTGCACGTTCGTCTGCGCGACGATCGCGGTGCTGCTGCTGATCGCGATGTTTCGCCGCCGCGCACAGGCGGGCGGCGGTCACGGCAGCGGGCTGGCGATCGTGACGGTCGGCTCCGCGATCTCGGTCGTCCTGCTGTTCGGTGCGCTGGTCTACATGCTGCGCGTGCTCGGCGCGGTCGCGGCGCCGCCGCGTCCGCCCACGTTCACGATCGTCGTCACCGCGCGCGACTGGTGGTGGGCCGTGCGCTATCCGGACGACGCGGGCGGCGCCGCGTTCGTCACCGCGAACGAGATCCACATCCCGGTCGGCGAACCCGTCGCGGTCGAACTGAAGAGTGCGGACGTGATCCATGCGTTCTGGGTCCCGCAACTGGCCGGCAAGACGCAGACGATCCCGGGCCAGACGAATCACCAGTGGCTGCAGGCCGACCGGCCGGGCGTCTATCGCGGACAGTGCTCGCAATACTGCGGCGCGCAGCACGCGCACATGGCGTTCGAGGTCGTGGCCGAGCCGCCCGATGCGTTTCGCGCGTGGCTCGCCGCGCAGCGGCAGCCGGCACCTGCCCCGGCGGCCGGCGCCGAGCAGCGCGGCCGACATCTGTTCGACGCGCGCTGCGCGGGGTGCCACACGGTACGCGGCAGCGGCGCGGCTGGCGACGCGGGCCCCGACCTGTCGCATCTCGGATCGCGCCGGCTGCTCGCGGCCGGCACGCTGGACAACACGCCCGACAACCTGCGGCGCTGGCTCGCGCAAGCGCAGCAGATCAAGCCGCAGACGCTGATGCCGTCGTTCGCGCTCGCGCCGCGCGACGCCGACGATCTCGCCGCGTATCTCGCGACGCTGCACTGAACGGAGGATGACGATGGCCGTTGTCCGCGACCCGCCCGCCCCGCTCAGCCGCGTGCCGGACCTCGGCGAAGCGCCGCCCGGCTCCGCGCACGAGCGCGAACTGGCCGGCCTGTGGGAATCGGAACCCGGCTGGCGCGGCTGGCTCGGCACGGTCGACCACAAGCGCATCGGGCTGCGCTACATCGTCACCGCGTTCGCATTCCTGCTGCTCGGCGGCGTCGAGGCGCTCGTGATGCGCATCCAGCTCGCGCGGCCGGATGCGACGGTGCTCACGCCTGCGCAATACGACGCGCTGTTCACGATGCACGGCGTCACGATGATCTTCCTGTACGCGCTGCCGGTGCTGTCCGGCTTCGCGAACTATCTGTGGCCGCTGATGCTCGGCTCGCGCGACATGGCGTTCCCGCGCCTGAACGCATTCTCGTACTGGGCGTTCCTGTTCGCCGGGCTGTTCCTGTATGCGAGCTTCCCGCTCGGCGCGGTGCCGGACGGCGGCTGGTTCAATTACGTGCCGCTCACGTCGCTCGACTACAGCGCCGGCGCGAACATCGACGTCTATGCGCTCGGCATGATCCTGCTCGGCGTCTCGACGACCGGCGGCGCCGCGAACTTCGTCGTCACGCTGCTGCGGATGCGCGCGCACGGGATGTCGATCGACCGGCTGCCGATCATCGTGTGGGGCACGCTCACCGCATCGGTCGCGAACCTCGTCGCGGTGCCGTCCGTGAGCCTCGCGTTCCTGCTGCTGTGGCTCGACCGCAATGCCGGCACGCACTTCTTCGATGTCGCGAACGGCGGGCGGCCGCTGTTGTGGCAGCACCTGTTCTGGATGTTCGCGCACCCGTGGGTGTACGTGGTCGTGCTGCCCGCGATGGGAATCGTGTCGGACGCGCTGCCGACCTTCTGCCGCCGGCCGCTCGTCGCGTACGAGGCCGTCGCGGTATCGACGGTGGCGACGATGCTGATCGGCTTCGAGGTGTGGGTCCACCACATGTTCGCGACCGGCATCGCGCCGCTCGCGCTCGCGTTCTTCGGCGCGGCGAGCATGCTGATCTCGATCCCGAGCGCGGTCGCGGTGTTCGCGTGGCTCGCGACGATCTGGACCGGCCGCCCGGTGTTCCGCACGCCGTTCCTGTATTTCGCGGGCTTCGTGCTGATGTTCGTGATCGGCGGCGTGTCCGGCGTGATGACGGCCGCGGTGCCGCTCGACTGGCAGCTGACCGACACGTATTTCGTCGTCGCGCACCTGCATTACGTGCTGCTCGGCATCAACGTGTTCCCGGTGCTCGGCGGGCTCACGTACTGGTTCCCGAAATTCACCGGGCGGATGATGAACGAGCGCTTCGGACGCCTGACGTTCTGGGTCGTGCTGGCCGGCTTCAACCTCGGCTTCTTCCCGATGCACGTCTCCGGGCTGCTCGGGATGCCGCGCCGCATCTATACCTATCCGTCCGGAATGGGCTGGGACACGTCGAACCTGCTGACGACGATCGGCTCGTTCGTGTTCGGCATCGGGATCGTGATGTTCATCGTCAACGCGCTGGTCAGCGCGCGGCGCGGCGCGCGCGCCGGCGGGAATCCGTGGGGCGCGGCCGGGCTCGAATGGTCGGTCGCGTCGCCCGCGCCCGTGTACAACTTCGCGGTTCTGCCGCTCGTGGCGTCGCGGCACCCGCTGTGGGAAACGCGCGACGACGCGAAGCGCACCAGCGTGCAGGTCGGCTACCGGCTCGCGGACGGGCGCGAGGCGCTCGCGGTCACGCCGCTCGCGGCGACGCCGAGCGCGATCCTGAAGATGCCCGAAGACAGCAGCGTGCCGTTCGTGCTCGCGCTGCTCGCGACCGCGGTGTGCGCTGCGCTGCTGGCGCGCTCGCCGACGCTCGTGTGCGCGGCCGTCGCCGGCTGCGCGATCGGGACCGCCGTGTGGCTGTGGCCGCGCCGCACGCTCGGGCAGCGCGCACGCCTCGCGGCCCGCGATACCACGCAGGCGCCGTCGGCGGCCGCCGGGCTGGATCCGGAACGGCCGCCGTCGGCCGCGGTGCCGCCCGGCGCGCCGGCCGCGTGCGTCGAGCCGTTGCCGGTCGGCAGTTACGGCGAACGCGCGGGCGGCTGGTGGGGCGTCATCACGCTGATCGTGACCGAGGCCGGACTGTTCGGCTATCTGCTGTTCTGCTATTTCTACCTGCAGTCGCAAGCGGCCGCGCCGTGGCCACCCGAAGGGATGCCGAAGCTCGGGCTCGCGGCCGGGAATACGGTCGTGCTGCTGTCGAGCAGCGGGTTCGTGTGGCTCGCCGAGCGCGCGGTGCGGGCCGGCAGGCAGGCCCGCGCGGTGGCCGCGCTCGCCGTCGCGCTCTTGCTCGGCGTCGCGTTCGCGCTCGTGCAACTGCACGAGTGGCGCGACCATCCGTACGGCCCGACCGCGCATCTGTACGGCAGCCTGTACTTCACGATCACCGGCTTCCACCTCGCACACGTGGTGGCCGGCCTCGTGATCCTCGCGCTGCTCGCCGGGTGGACCGCCGCCGGCTTCTTCGGCCGCGAGCGACGCGTCGCGCTGACGGTCGGCGGGCTCTACTGGCACTTCGTCGACATCGTGTGGCTGTTCATCTTCACCGCGCTGTACGTGTCGCCGTACTGGCTCAGGAGCCCGGGATGAACGGCGCGCGACGCTCGTGGACGCCCTTGCTCGCGATCGCGGCCGGCCTGGTCGGCGCGCCCGCGCTGTGGTTCGCGCAGATGCTCGCGTCCGAAACGCTCGCGTCGACCGCCTGCTATCCGCTCGGCGTCGCGCAGGCGGTGCCGCGCTGGGCGCACGTCGGCGTGTGGCTCGCGCTGATCGCCGCGTGCGCGTTCGCGCTGGCGGCCGTCTTCGCCACGTGGGTCGTGCGCACCTGGCAACGCCGGCATGACGCCGATGTGCAGGCCGCGACGCACGACGACAGCACGCGATTCCTCGCGCGCTGCGGGATGCTCGCCGCGCTCGGGTTCGTGATCGGTCTCGTGTTCACGGGGATCGTCACCGCTTTCCTGGGGCCGTGCAGTCCATGGCGCTGATCTCGTTCGCTGCGCTCGCTTCGATCGTTTCGCGCCCGGCGCGTCTCGTTCCGGGGCGCGGCGTCGGCGTCGGCGTCGGCGTCGGCGTCGGCGTCGGCGTCGGCGTCGCGCTCGCCGCGTGCGCCGCGCTCGCCGCATGCGACATGCAGCGCGACGACCACGCGATGTCCGCCGGCGATACGGCCGATGCCGCGTCGGCGGCCGAAGCGGCCGAGCCCGCATCGGGCTGGCGGTTCGTGAAGATTCGCGCGGCAGCCGATGCCGGGGCGTCGATGTCGGCGCGGGTGGAAAGCGATCGCCGGCTGTCGCGGTCGCGCGATGCGACGGCGTCGGATTCGGCATCGTCGGGGGCGTCCGCCACGCTGCGCGATGCGGCGTCCGCGGCGGCCGCGTCCCGTCGCCCGGTGGTCGCCGCCGCCGCCGCGAGCGCCGATGCCGCCACCCTCGCGCGCGGCCGCTATCTCGCGTTCGCCGGCGACTGCGCGGCCTGCCACGACGCGGCCGACCACACGCCGTACGCGGGCGGCCAGCCGGTGAATTCCCCGTTCGGACCGATCTATGCGCCGAACATCACGCCGGACACGGCGCACGGCATCGGCGACTACACGCTGCGGCAGTTCGACGACGCGTTGCGGCGCGGCGTGCGCGCGGACGGCAGCCGGCTCTATCCGGCGATGCCGTACCCGTCGTTCGCGCGCATGACCGACGATGACGTGCGCGCGCTGTATGCGTATTTCATGCGCGGCGTGGCGCCGTCCGCGAACGCTGCGAAGCTCACGCAACTGCCGTTTCCGTTCAACCAGCGCTGGGCGCTCGCGCTGTGGAGCCTCGCGTTCGCGAACCACGACCGTTTCGCGCCGCAGCCGTCGCAATCGTCGGAATGGAATCGCGGCGCGTATCTCGTGCAGGGGCTCGGCCACTGCGGCGCATGCCATACGCCGCGCGGCCCGGCCTACAACGAGCGCGGCTACGACGAACGCAGTCCCGCGTTCCTGACGGGCGGCATCAACGATCACTGGTTCGCGCCGAACCTGACCGGCGCGGATGCGGAGGGCCTCGGGCGCTGGAGCACCGACGACCTCGCCGCGTTCCTGCGCAGCGGCCACGCGGTGCGCGGTGCCGTGTTCGGCGCGATGGCACCGGTCGTCGCCGAGAGCACCGCGCGGCTGACGGATGCGGACCGCCACGCGATCGCCGTGTACCTGAAGTCGTTGCCCGCGCAACCGACCGCCGCGACGAATCCGCTCGGCGTCGGCGTCCCGCGGCTGACGGCCGCCGGGCCGCGGCCGGAAGGCGGCCAGCAGGCGCCGGGAGCCGGCGTGTATGCAGCATTCTGTGCGCGTTGCCACGGCGCCGACGGCGCGGGCGTGCCCGAGCGCGGGCCGCCGCTCGCCGGCAATTCCGCCGTGCTCGCGGCCGATCCGACCAGCGCGATCCGGATCGTCGTGGAAGGCGCACGGCCGGCGCCCGGCACGCACGGGCCCGTGCAGCGGATGCCGGCGATGCGCGGTGCGCTGACCAGCAGCGAGATCGCCGCAGTGGTCAGCTATGTGCGCGGCGCGTGGGGCAATCGCGCCGCACCGGTGTCGGAGCAGGATGTGAGACGGTTGCGGGCGGCGATCCACCGCTGAACCCCGGTCGCGATCGACATGTATGACTAATCGAACCGTACGAACCGGACCGGCCGGTTCACGCGCTCAGTGCGGCATCGCCGGCGCCGCTTCGACGTCGGACCGGCCCGGGCGCAGGCAGAGCGTGGCAAGCGCGGCGCCCGCGAGCGGCACGGCCAGCGCGAGGAAGAATCCGGACGGCCCGCCCCACGCCAGGAACGTGCCGCCGACGGCCGAGCCGGCGATCGCGCCCGCGCGGCCCATCCCGATCGCCCAGCCGGTCGCGGTCGCGCGCAGCGCGGTCGGATACGCGCCGACGATCAGGTAGTTCAGCGCGATCTGCTGCCCGCCGATGCCGAACCCGGCCGCACCGACGAGCGCGAACACCAGCGCCCAGTTCGTGCCGGCGTAGCCGAGGGCGAGCGCGATCGCGATGCCGGACGCGAACATCGCGCCGAGCAGGTTTCGCGTATTCACGCGCGGCAGCACGATCGACAGCGGGATCGCGCAGACGATGAACACCGCATTGACGATCACGGTGCCGACCGGCGCCTGCTGTGCGGTCAGGCCGGCCGCCTTCAGCACCGTCGGCAGCCACGACAGCAGCATGAACCATGCGACCCAGTTCAGCAGGTAGATCGCCCAGATGCCGAGCGTGTTGCCCGCGTGGCCGTCGCGGAACAGCGCGGCGACGCTCGCTTTCGTCGTCGCCTCTTCGGGCACGGACAGGCGCGCGTCGGACGGCAGCGCCTGCGCGACGATCTTCGACAGCGTCGCCCGCACCCGCTGCTGCGCGCGTGCGTCGTCACGCGACGCCAGATAAAACAGCGACTCCGGCAGCAGCAGCGCGACGAGGCCGAGCACCGCGAGCGGCGCCGCGCCGCCCACGACGAAGATCCCCGGCCAGCCGATCACCGGCAGCATGCGCGCGGCGAGCAGCCCGCCGAGCATCGCGCCGGCGGGCAGGCCGAGCAGCACGCCCGTCATCACCGCGCCGCGCAGCCGGGCCGGACAGTATTCGGCCGCGAGCGCGAGCAGCACCGGTGTGCAGCCGCCCATCCCGAGCCCCGCGACGAAGCGCAGCGCGAGGATGTGGCGCGGGTCGCCGGCCCATGCGGTCGCGAGCGTCGCGGTGCCGAACAGCGCGAGGCCGATCATGATCGCCGGCCGGCGGCCGATGCGGTCGCCGACGAGGCCGAGCGTCATCGCGCCGATCGTCATGCCGACGATCCCCGCGGTCAGGATCGGGGCGAGCGCGCCGGCCGGCAGCCGGAACGACGCGAGGATCGCCGGGCCGGTAAACGCGATCGCCTGCGTGTCGAAGCCGTCGAGCAGCGCGATCAGCACGCACAGCGCGAGCACGCGAATCTGCAACGCGCCGAGCGGCGCGTCGTCGATCAGCGCGGGAATCGAGCGAACGGAAGCAGCAGTCATGAAAGCGTCTCCAGGATCGCCCCGTCGTTGCGGGGCGATCCGTTTATCGTTTTTGAATTACGGCGTGAAGGGGTCGCGTATCAGTCCGCCTGCACCGCGACGGCCTTGATCTCGACGATGTAACCGGGCGAGCCGCCGAGCATGTGCGCGCCGACCGCGGTCCACGCGGGCCGCGGATGCGCATGCAGATAGCGGTCGCGTACCTCCATGAACAGCGGCAGGTCGCGCATGTCGGTGTGGAAGGTCGTCAGGTCGACCACGTCGTCGAGCGATGCGCCGGCCGCCTCGAGCACCCGCTTCAGGTTCTCGAACGCCTGCACGATCTGCGCCTCGCGGCCTTCGACGAGCTGCATCGCGGCATCGCGGCCGATCTGGCCGGATACATAGACGGTATCTCCGACCTTGACCGCCGGCGCGTAGCCGATTTTCTCGTACACGGCTTCCATTCCGGCGGGGATGATCGCTTCGCGTTTGGGCATGAGTGTCTCCGGGGCCGGCGTGTCGGCGCCGGCCGGTTGTTGGATGGTTGTTGGATGGTCGTTCGCGTGCACGCCGGACTGCGGCGCGCACGTGTCGGAAGAAGCGCGCCCCTCAACCCGTATCGCCACCCGCGACCGGCAGCACCGTGCCGGTGATGTAGCTCGCCTCGTCCGACGCGAGGAACAGGATCGGCGCGATCTGCTCGTCGAGGCTGCCGTAGCGCTTGAAGAACGTCGAATCGGTCACCTGCCGCACCGCTTCGGCCATCCACGCCTGCTCCTGCGCGTTGTCGCCGGCCGCATTGCGCGGCACGCGGCGCGGCGGCGCCGTGGTGCCGCCCGGCGCGGTCGCGACCACGCGGACGTTGTGCTCCGCGTATTCCATCGCGAGCGCCGCCGTCAGCGCATTGACGCCGCCTTTCGCCGCCGAGTACGGCACGCGGCGAATCCCGCGCGTCGCATTCGACGATACGTTGACGATCGTGCCGCCGCCCGCGGCCAGCAAGTGCGGCAGCACCGCGTGGCAGCTGTAGAGCGTCGGCATCAGCGAGCGGCGGATCTCCGCGTCGATCTGCTCGGGCTCGAACTCGGCGAACGGCCGCATCCGGATCGCGCCGCCGACGCCGTTGATCAGCACGTCGATCCGGCCGAACGTCGCGACCGCGCACGCCATCGCCGCGCGCGCGCCGTCGTAGGTCTCGAGATCGGCGATGAAGCCGGCCGTGTTGCCGCCAGGTGCTTCGGCGGCCACCTCGGCCACGAAGTCCGCGCGGTCGACGAACAGCACCTGGCCGCCCTCGGCCGCCGCGCGCAGCGCGACGCCGCGGCCGATGCCCTGCGCCGCGCCGGTGACGACGACGACCTTTCCGGAGAATCGTTGCATGGTCATGCCGCCTTTGCCGTCACGTTCGGGGTGAACTTCTCGTAGTGGAAGCTGTTGGGCTTCACGCCCGCGTCGTCGAAGTACTGGCGCACCGCGTCGACCATCGGCGGCGGGCCGCACAGATAGACGTCCACGTCGCCGTCGTTCAGCGCATCGGCCGGAATGTGCTGCGTGACCCAGCCCTTGCGTTCGTGGCTCGACGCCGCATCGGCGACGACCGTCGCAAAGCTGAAGTTCGGCAGCTTCGCCGCATACGCTTCGATCGCGTCGACCAGCACGAGGTCGAGATCGCGCGTCACGCCGTAGATCAGGTGCACCTTCTGCTGCGAACCGCTGCGCGCGAGCACCTCGAGCATCGACAGGAACGGCGCGAGACCCGTGCCGCCCGCGAGGAACAGCAGCGGCCGCGCGACGTCGCGCAGGTAGAAGCTGCCGAGCGGCCCGTTCAGTTCGAGCGTGTCGCCGGGTTTGGCCGATTCGAGCCACGTGCTCATCACGCCGCCCGGAATCTTCTTGATCAGGAATCCGACCTTCGTGTCGCCCGGCGCGGACGAGAACGAGTACGAGCGGTGCTGGCCGCTGCCCGGCACGCCGATGTTCACGTACTGGCCCGGCAGGAACACCGGTGCGGCCGTGTCGACGTCTAGTTCGAGCACGATCGCCGCGTCGTTGTGCTGGTCGACCTTCGTCACGGTCGCGGCGAACGCGCTGTGGCCCGTCTTGCATGCGACCGACGAGCTCGGCACCGCGATCACGCAATCGCTGTGCGGCACCATCTGGCACGTCAGCACGAGGCCGCCGTCCTTCTCGTCCTCGGTGAGCGCGTCGTCGATGTAATCGTCGCCGAGGTCGTAGCTGCCGCTTTCGGCGCGGCACTTGCAGGTGCCGCACACGCCGTCGGAGCAGTCCA
Source organism: Burkholderia sp. Bp9099 (assembly GCF_003857805.1). Lineage (NCBI taxonomy): Bacteria > Pseudomonadati > Pseudomonadota > Betaproteobacteria > Burkholderiales > Burkholderiaceae > Burkholderia > Burkholderia sp. Bp9099. The sequence continues at coordinate 149,798 of NZ_QTPU01000002.1, read as the reverse complement.
TCGGGAGGTTGATCTTCGCGCGGAACGCGGCGTCGAGCACCTTCTCGCCGGCCTTGCAGTCGATGAAGCGGGTGACCCCGTCCTCGAAGTTCAGTGCAATCTTGTAGGTGGACATGACCTCGTCTCCCTGTGTTACTGGTCGAAACAATCGGCGTCAGACGTGGTACACGTCGAGCACCTGCCGGATGTAGTCGTTCTTCAGCACGATCTTCTTGTTCGAGATCAGCAGCGCGTCGCCCACCTGGCGCAACGTGACGAACATCGTGCCGAAGAAGTGATCGGTCACGCGGTAGCGGTGGTTCAGCGTGTGGAAGTTGTAGCGCACGTCCACCTCGCCGTCGCGCTCGGCCAGCACCTCGACGTTCGTCACGTTGTGGCTGGTGCGCGGCTCTGGCGTCGACGCGCCGCTGCGCTCGGTCTTGATCCGGAACACGCGATCCTCGAGGCCGCCGCGATCCGCGTAGTACATCAGCGAGATCTGGCTGTGCGGATCGTCGGTCGGCCGGTCGTCGTCGTCCCACGCGGGCATCCAGTACGTGACGTCTTCCGTGTAGCAGGTGAGCCACGCGTCCCACTCGCGGTCGTCGAGCAGGCGCGCTTCGCGATACAGCGCCGCGCAGATGGTCCGGTAATCGATGTTCATGCTTCCACCTCCCCGCGTTCCTGCTTCAGTGCATCGCGCATCACGTGCACCCAGTGTTCGTGCTGGCACACGAACAGCCCTTCGTCCTCGCTGCGCTCGCCCGACATGCGCGGGTTCAGCCCCATCCGTTTCGCGTTCTCGTCCGGCCCGTCGATCCACAGCGGCGCGCCGCGCGACAGGTCGTTCCACATCGCCGTGATGCCCGCGTAGCCGGCCTGGCACGCGCGGAACTCCTCGAGGTCGTCGGCCGTGCCCATGCCGCTCACATTGAAGAAGTCCTCGTACTGGCGGATCCGCGTCTCGCGGTCGGCGTCGCTCTCGCCCTTCGGCGCGAAGCAGAAGATGCTGACTTCGGTCTTGTCGACGCCGAGCGGGCGCACCACGCGGATCTGCGTGCTGAACTGGTCCATCAGGAACACGTTCGGGTACACGCACAGGTTGCGCGTCTGGTTCACGATGAAGTCGGCCTGCACTTCGCCCACGCGCGCCTTGATCTCGTCGCGGTGCTGGTACACGGGCCGCACTTCGGGGTTCATCGTCTTCGTCCACAGCAGGATGTGGCCGTGGTCGAATCCGTACACGCCCGCGACCGACTTGCTCCAGCTGTTCGCGTCGACGGCCTTGGTGCCGTCCTCCTTGCGGCGGCCCATCGTCGCCGCGTAGTTCCAGTGCACGGTGCTCACGTGATAGCCGTCGCAGCCGTTCTCCATCTGCATCTTCCAGTTGCCTTCGTAGATGTAGGAGGAGTTGCCGCGCAGCACTTCGAGGCCGTTCGGCGCCTGGTCGACGATCTGGTCGATGATCACGCGCGCCTCGCCGAGGTAGTCCTCGAGCGGCAGCACGTCGTCGCTGAGGCTGCCGAACAGGAAGCCGCGATAGTTCTGGAAGCGCGCGACCTTCTTCAGGTCGTGCGAGCCGTGCGTGTTGAACTGCACCGGATACTCGGTCGTCTTCTCGTCCTTCACCTTCAGCAGCTTGCCGGTGTTCGAGAAGGTCCAGCCGTGGAACGGGCACGTGAAGCTGCCCTTGTTGCCGTGCTTGCGCCGGCACAGCATCGCGCCCTTGTGTGCGCATGCATTGATCACCGCATGCAGCTCGCCGGTCTTGTCGCGCGTGATGACGACCGGCTGGCGGCCGATCCATGTCGTGTAGTAATCGTTGTTGTTCGGGATCTGGCTTTCGTGCGCGAGGTACACCCAGTTGCGCTCGAAGATGTGCTTCATCTCGAGCTCGTACAGCGCCTCGTTCGTGAAGATGTCGCGGCGGCAGCGGAAGATGCCGGCCTCCTTGTCGTCCTGCACGGCGGTGGCGAGCAGGTGGTCCAGTTCGGTGGTGGGGTCGATCGTGGCGGACATGTTGGTTCCTCCTGTGCGCGTGCCGGGTCCTGCAAGCACGCTCGCATCGGTATCGATTGAATCTCGCGGGAGCCCGGCCGGCGGCGGCGCCTGCGCGCCGCCGGGCCGTCGGGCGGTTATGCCGTGGCGGAAGCGCGCAGGCGTTCGACGATCTGGTTGTCCTTGCCCTCGACGCGCGGCGTCAGGACGAAGTTGAACTCGATGTCCTGGTACGCGTCGGCCTTCAACCCGAGCGCGGCGCCGCCGGTCTTGCCGGTGACGGGCGGGATCAGCTCCTCGCGGGTCGCATACGCGAAGTCGTCCCAGATCAGCGGGTCGCCGTCGATGTTGAACTGGGTCGTCAGCTTGCGGTGGCCGTCGCTCGTCACGAAGAAGTGCACGTGCGCCGGTCGGTTGCCGTGGCGGCCGAGGCGGTCGAGCAGCTGCTGCGTCGCGCCCTGCGGCGGGCAGCCGTAGCCGACCGGCATCAGCGTGCGGAACTCGTACTTGCCGTCCGCGCCCGTCTTCACCGCGCCGCGCAGGTTGAAGTCGCTCTGCGCGCCGGTCGGGTCGAAGTGCGAATAGAAGCCGTGCGAGTTCGCGTGCCAGCATTCGACCAGCGCGCCGGCCACCGGCTTGCCGTCGAGATCCTTCACGGTGCCGTGGATCACGAGCGGGCCCGCGCCTGCGTCCGCGTCGAGGTCGATCTTCGCGACGCCGTCGCGCACCGGCGCGCCGGCGACGTACAGCGGGCCTTCGATCGTGCGCGGCGTGCCGCCGTCGAGGCCGATCGCCTCGTCCTCGGCGTCCATCCGGATGTCGAGATACTTCTCGAGGCCGAGGCCGGCCGCGAGCAGCGCCGCTTCGCCGTCCTGGCCGAGCTTGTTCAGGTAGTTCACGCCGGCCCACACTTCGTCGGGCGTGATGTCGAGATCGTCGATCGCCTTGAACAGGTCGCCGAGCAACCGCAGCACGATCTGCTGCGTGCGCGCGTCGCCGCCGTTCGCGCCGTTCGCGCCGTTTGCGCCCGCGTTCGACGCGGCCTTCAGCAGATCCTGCACTTCCTTGGTTTCGAAAACTTTGACGCTCATGATGGTGTCTCCACGTGTATTTGGGGAAAGGTGACCCGGGGTGCTCGCCGTTGCAGAAGCGGCGGCTCCGTGGCTCAAACGTCGCCGTCGTGTATCGACGACGGGTGGCGACACAACGGCGTCACCGAAATCTTCATGTACGGGAACAGCGGCAGGCCGGTCAGGATCTCGTGCAGCTCGGCGTTGCCCGACACGTCGAACACGCTGTAGTTCGCGTATTCGCCGGCGATGCGCCAGATGTGGCGCCACTTGCCGCTGCGTTGCAGCTCCTGCGAGTACGCCTTCTCGCGGGTCTTGATCTCGTCGGCCACCGCGGCCGGCAGGTCGGCCGGGAGGTTGACGTCCATGCGTACGTGGAAAAGCATCGTGATGTCCTGGTACGTGAGCGGGTTGTCGCGGGTATTAGCGGGTCAGCGGGCGACTTTCGTCAGCCCGTCGCGGGTGAAGCGCGCGACCTTCGCTTCGTCGAGTTCGATGCCAAGGCCCGGGCCGCTCGGCACGGTCAGCTCGAAATCGCTGTAGTCGAGCGGGGTCGCGAGAATCTCTTCGGTGATCAGTAGCGGTCCGAACAGTTCGGTGCCCCACTGCAGGTTCGCGAAGCTCGCGAACAGATGCGCGGACGCGACCGTGCTGAACGCGCCTTCGAGCATCGTGCCGCCGTACAGCTCGATGCCGGCCGCGTCCGCGATCGCCGCGACGCGTTGCGCCGCGAACAGGCCGCCGCTTTGCTCGATCTTGATCGCGAACACGTCCGCGCCGTGCTGCTTCGCGATCTCGAACGCGCTGTCCGGGCCCTGCAGGATTTCGTCGGCCATCAGCGCGACGGGGAAGCGGCGCATCAGCCGTGCGAGCGCCGCGGCCGACGCGACCGGCTGCTCGACCAGTTCGCAGCCGGCATCGGCGAGCGCCGGAATCGCGCGCGCGGCCTGCGTTTCGCTCCATGCCATGTTCACGTCGACGCGCACCGAGGCACGCTCGCCCACTGCCCGCTTGATCTCGGCCACGTGCCGGATGTCCGCGTCGAGCGCCTTCGCGCCGATCTTCAGCTTGAACACGTTGTGGCGGCGCAGGTCGAGCATCCGTTCGGCTTCGGCGATATCGGTCGCGGTGTTGCCCGATGCGAGCGTCCACGCGACCGGCAGGCGATCGCGCCGGCGGCCGCCGAGCAGTTCGCTGACCGGCACGCCGAGGCGCTTGCCGTGCGCGTCGAGCAGCGCGGTTTCGAGCGCGCTCTTCGCGAAATGATTGACCTTCGCGAGCTTGCCGAGGAACGCCATCAGCGTCTGGATGCGCGTCGCGTCGCGGCCGATGATCGCGGGTGCGAGATACGCGTCGATCGCGAGCTTCATCGCCTCCGGGCTTTCCGGGCCGTAGGCCATCCCGGCGATCGTCGTGCCTTCGCCGAGGCCCGTCACGCCGTCGCTGCAGGTCACCTTCACCAGCATCAGCGTCTGGCCGTGCATCGTGGCGACCGACAGCTTGTGCGGACGGATCGTCGGCAGGTCGACGAGGCGGGTTTCAATGCGTTCGATGGTGACTGGGGACATGGGGCACGCTGCGTGTGGGGAGTTCATGGGACGGATTTATACGCGGCGGGGAAATGGAGCGTCCAATACTTTTGGTTTCGTTTTTTGATACCTGGTAGGTATTGAAAATCGCCTGAAGATGCGTGATATTGCGGTGCGCCATACCTTTTTTGGCTAGGTATACGGGCTGAGAGGCTTGCTGGAGCGCGGTCTTGCGGGTCCGGGGTGTTGCTTGGGCGGGGGTGCGGTGCGGCTGCTTTCGGTGGGGGGAAAATCGGCTGAAAACCGGTGGACTGTCTGAGCCGATCAGGGTTTTCCTGAGGGGAAACACGCGGGTTTGGCCGTCCGGTCTTCGGCTTCGGCGTTGGGTTCTGCGGACGAACGAAAAACATCGGTACGCGGATATCGACGCCCGACGCAGAGGCTCCTCATCCACCAGAAGCTGACAGTACACGCCGTAGCTGCTGCAGGAGGCGCGATGCCGCGGCATTCAGGTGTTGCGTTGCCTATGGACGTCAGCATGAGCACGTGGGGTTGCGCGACCTGGTGGCCCGGCTTGCTCCAGAGGTTCCAGAAGGACTGCTCGACACCCACCAGTTCACTGTTTTCGGCGTGTGGCAAGCCGAAGGCGAGGTACATTGAGTGACCGCTTTCCGGGATCACCGTGGGGCCGTTCCGGGTCGGGCGCGGGCATCCGCATCGGACAGCAGCCGGCCAAGAAGGGTCATTCGGTGTCAGATCGTAGATCGTCGACAACGAAACAACATCTCTCCCGACGTTCACCGCAGGTAGCATGGTGAAATCCACGATATGCAAATCGACAGTAAGCACTCGATCATGGTCGTCATTGAAAATATTCAACGATACAAAAAAGAGGGGAAAGCCGTGTCAGTTATCGAGACTTTGATGGAAACTGCAGTTGCTGACGTTGATCAATTGCGTGTAATGGATGCACAAGGAGACGACTTTGGCGTACCTCGCGAAGTCGATTTTTGCCTGATCGCACCGTCTGCCGAAAAGGCATCGATTGTTTCCGGTTTCATTAACGACTACCAGTACGGCCGCGCTTCGGTGGAACAAGTCGACGACCATTTTCGCGTCCTAGTCTTCATCAATATGCCAGTTCTCCAGCACAATATTTTAGCTGTGTCGGGATTCATGACGTGTATCTCTGCATTTTTTGGGCTGACCTACGATGGTTGGGGGTGCGTCGTTCAGAAACGCAACTGAAAACATTTTTCGATGTATTGCCGCCGTCGCAGTCCGGCCAAAAACGGTCAGTTACATTTTTCCCGAATCTGAGCGCTCTGCGTCGCCGGTAACTCTTTGGGTGTCGCACGAAGGACCGTCCCTCGAACAAGGTAGGGGGACGCTGAGACAAAGTAGCCTAGACTAGATCTCACGAGGGTTGATTTCAACAAATGTGACCAAATGACGACGTTGTGCAGCGACGCGTGGGGAGGCGGGAAAATGACATCGAGGCGTAAGTGTGCAGTCGTGTACCTTCTATTATTCGTTTTACTCTTTGTTGTTCCGTCGGTTGTCATGTCGGCACACTTGCCGGACGGTTTCGCATTTCTCAGCGCCGGTGTTTCGTTAGTAATATTTATCTTATGGGCGCTAACATTCTCGTGCCCCCGATGTGGAGATCCATTTTTATGGGAGATTCGTGGGCACTGGATAATCACTCGGCCATTTCCTCGTCGAACTTGTAGAGAGTGCGGACTTCCTACTAACGAACCGTTTGTAAGGAACAAGGGTCGCTAAAACCTGCTGCGGGAGCAAAACGCGGGCAGGTAATGCGCGAATCTCGCCTTCGGGTCGATCTGCGCCGGTCGCGCGTCACAGGGCGGCGGCCGGCCGCGTTCGGCCATGAGCGGTCGGTCGACGTCAACGTCTAGATCGTTGACAATGACCGTGCCGGTCCATCGATGGCCGGGCGCGGAAATTCAGATCGTACGTCTCAATTGCTGTCGAATGGGGACAATCAGATGAAACTCCAGGCCGGATATGATCAGACGTTTCAGCATGTGCGGCAAAATGCGCACGGCCTGGCGTACGATGTTGGGTTTCACGTATATCAGCGCAACGACGGAACATTCATATTCGGCTACGAAGTAGTGCAGGAGGAAACCGATTGTCGATTCGGAAATGGCGCTAGTAGGTTGGACTTCGAGGGCACGCGTGTAGAAGCGGAAGCGCATGTACGGGTATTACTAGAAAAGATGATCGATAACCTGACGGACGAGGGTGGGGAGAGAGTAACGCGAACAGGCGAACGTGCCGGTTATCGGATTGTCGAATGGAACGACGGGACTGACGGGGCTATCGAGGAGTTAGTTCTACGCTGTCCGGAATTAGTGCTCGGGCGACATGTTGCAATTGCAAGTTGTGACAGCGGCCCATATACACCGACCGATGAGGAATTCACGGTGGGATGGTCAAAATTCGGCGAACTCGCGGTCAGTCCATTAGTCAAGGCGGTATCGCAGCTTCCGATGCCAGGCTTTGATGAGTGGTATGTGTACGAGAGACTTATCAAGTTTGAACACCATTCAAATTTCGTGAATCGTTTAGGTTTTAGCCCGCTCAACGTCAATGACAAATACACCGAAGAATTCTGGAGACAGGTTGCCAAGTTGGAGCCTCTGCACGTGCTTGGATCGGGCACACCCGGTTTGTTCTTGGTCACGCGTGACGAATTGCTTTTCCAGGCAGCAGTTCGTGAAGTAAAGCTTTGAAGGCGACGAGGCACGCGTTGTTACACGGCAGCGCGCGTGCCGGCCAGCAGTAGATTAAAAGTGACGGCAATACGGAGAGGCGACTGTCTCTTATGGGCAGTCGAGGAACTACATCGGTGTCCGGTCTTGCGGTACGCGTAGGATGCAGAAAACTGGGAGCACTGAGTGAACGACGACATTGAGAACGAGGAGCCGTGGGACGCTGCTCTTGCACAGACGCTGCCTGGCCAGTTGGTGCTTGTTGGACTCGCGTACTTCGATGTCGATTCTGAGGCGCCATTCGAACAGCAGCAGTTGTTTGGGCGCGTGGTTTTCGCAGACCCTCGAGAAGGCATAGTTCTGTCCCTCCAAGGAAGAAGGGCTGGGGAGCGCTTCTGCCTCCCTCCTGATTTGCGGTCATTCCGCGAAGCGGCCCCAGGAGAGTATCGCCTTCGATCAACCGGCGAAGTTGTGGTGAACCCGGACTTCACAGTCACGTTCTCGATACGCAAGCAGCGCTAACACGAGGGCGCCTGATTACGGCCATCAACGGTCGGTCGACGTCAGCGTATTGATGGATGACAATTGGCGTGCATGTCTTGGTAACGACCCTCAGGGAGACGTGTGAGGTACTTACAGGGCGAACGCTGGCCGATGCCGAGCCGGAGTGGTACCGACCGGGCCGAAAAGAGGCGTTTCAGAGTGGCATCGAAACGGCGAAATTTTGGAGCTCGAGAAAATCATGGACCACCCTCTGTACAAACTACTCAAAAAATTAGACGAAAAGAGACTGTACTACTCCCTTTCGCGACATCGTAGCGACACGATACTGGTGTCGGTGACGCTTGTCGGAATGCGCGTTGAGGTCGACGTTTTTGATGACGGGCGAATGGATGTTTCCTGCTTTCGCGGCGATGAAAGTGTCGAAGGGTTTGAAGATCTAGCCTACGCGCTGATTGCAGAATACGGAGACTAATGCTGTTCGCGATGTTGTTGCCGACATCGAGCAGCAGCGTTGTTTCGAAACTGTCAACAATGCGAGTGTTACTTATGCAGCGAATGTCAACTTTCCGCAGGTGGTAGCGGCCGTTCAGGGTCGACAGCCGCCGTAGAGGCGAAGCTGCTCCAAGCGGTGGCATTGGGTCGGTAACTGCCAATCCGGAGAAGCTTGAGCGTAGGTCTTGGCACGGGTTGGGGCGATCAGACACGGCGCAGCTCCTACTGCACCAACAATCCCCTCACCGACTGTTCAATTTCCGCACACCGAATCGCAGGCACCCACCGACCCGCGCGGCCTCGCCGGGTGGGAATAAACCCGGATAGCCCCGCTTCTCCTCACCCGCCTACCCTCGCGCGCATGCTGGTCGGGCGGCGCAACGCCCGCTCCGGCCGATCGGAATTTCGTGAGGAGACTACATGGATAGCAGCAGCAACACCGCCTTGTTCGACGCCGACATCTGGCGCGGCAAGACCTTCACCGGCCGCTGGCAAGCGAGCCCGCACGCGTCCGACGTGATCGAACCCGCAACCGGCAACACACTCGGCCGCATCGGTCTCGCCGACTCCGCGGCCATCGCCGAAGCATCAGCCGCCGCGCATCGCGCGCAGCCCGCCTGGTTCGCCCTGCCCTACGACGAACGCGCGGCTGTGATGCGCCGCGCGGCGGCCGTCGCCGAAACGCACTTCGATGCGATCGTCGACTGGCTCGTGCGCGAAAGCGGCTCGACGCGCGCGAAGGCGTCGTTCGAAACCTCCGTCACGATCAAGGCACTGCACGAAGCAGCCGGGCTGCCGTCGCGCGCGGCCGGCGAAGTGCTGCCGTCGGCGGCCGGCCGGCTGTCGCTCGCGCGCCGCCGCCCGCGCGGCGTGGTCGGCGTGATCTCGCCGTTCAACTTCCCGCTGTACCTCGCGATGCGCGCGGTCGCACCGGCGCTCGCGCTCGGCAACGCGGTCGTGCTGAAACCCGATCCGCGCACGGCCGTGTGCGGCGGCGTCGCGCTCGCGCGCGTGTTCGAGCTGGCCGGCCTGCCCGAAGGCGTGCTGCACGTGCTGCCCGGCGACGGCGCGGCCGGTGCGGCGCTGGTCGCCGATCCGCACGTCGCGATGATCCAGTTCACCGGCTCCACCGCGGCCGGGCGCAAGGTCGGCGAAGCGGCGGGCCGCCACCTGAAGAAGGTGTCGCTCGAACTCGGCGGCAAGAACTCGCTGATGGTGCTCGACGACGCCGATCTCGATCGCGCCGTCGCCAACACCGCATGGGGCGCGTATCTGCATCAAGGCCAGATCTGCATGGCGACCGGCCGCGTGCTCGTGCAGCGCACGATTCACGACCGCTTCGTCGCGAAGCTCGTCGAGAAGGCACAAAGCCTGCGGGTCGGCGACCCCGCGACCGCGGACGTCGGCCTCGGCCCGCTGATCAACGCCGCGCAGCGCGATCATGCGGCGAGCGTGGTCGACGCGGCCCGTCGGGCCGGCGCACGCGTCGAGACGGGCGGCGGCCATCGCGACCTGTTCTTCGAGCCGACCGTGCTGAGCGGCGTCGCGCCGGGCAACCCGGCATTCGACGAGGAGATCTTCGGGCCGGTCGCGATCGTCGTGCCGTTCGATACGGACGAAGATGCGATCGCGCTCGCGAACCGGACAGAATACGGGCTGTCGATGGCGATCCTGTCCGCCGACGTCGGGCGCGCGCTCAGGATCGGCGAGCGCTTGAACACCGGGCTGCTGCACATCAACGACCAGACGGTCAACGACGAAGTGATCAACCCGTTCGGCGGCGTCGGCGCATCGGGCAACGGCTCGAGCATCGGCGGCAGCGCGAACTGGGAAGAATTCACGCAGTGGCAGTGGCTGACGATCAAGGGTGAAGCGCCGCTTTACCCGCTTTGACGAGGAGACCGATCATGTACACCGAAAACGATACGCGCGCCGTCACCGCGGCCGTCGCACGTGCCGCCGGCGCGCCCTTCTCGATCGAATCCGCCCGGATCCGCGCGCCGCGCGGCGACGAGGTGCTGGTGCGCGTCGTCGCGACAGGCCTGTGCCACACCGACCTGATCGTGCGCGACCAGTACTACCCGGTGCCGCTGCCGGCGGTGCTCGGTCATGAAGGCGCCGGCGTGGTCGAGGCGGTCGGCCCGAACGTGAAGACGCTCGCCGCGGGCGACCACGTCGTGCTCACCTACGGCGCATGCGGCCACTGCGCGTCGTGCGTCGGCGGTCACGGCGCATATTGCCGCCAGTTCTTCGGGTTGAACTTCGGCGGCGCCGACGCCGACGGACAGACCGCGATCCGCGACGCAGCCGGGCAACCGCTGCACGATCATTTCTTCGCGCAGTCGTCGTTCGCGAGCTACGCGCTCGCCCGCGAAAACAACGCGATCAAGGTGCCGACGCAGGCGCCGCTCGAACTGCTCGGGCCGCTCGGTTGCGGGATCCAGACCGGCGCGGGCGCGGTGATCAATTCGCTCGCGGTGCGCACGGGCAGCAGCTTCGCGAGCTTCGGCGCGGGCGCGGTCGGCATGAGCGCCGTCATGGCCGCGCGCGTCGCGGGCGCGACCACCATCATCGCCGTCGACATCGTGCCGTCGCGGCTCGCGCTGGCGCTGGAGCTCGGCGCGACGCACGCGATCAACAGCAAGGAAGTCGACGTCGTCGACGCGATCCGCGAGCTCACCGGCGGCGGCGTCGACTACGCGCTCGAGTCGACCGGACTGCCGGCCGTGCTGTCGCAAGGGATCGATGCGCTCGGCTCGCGCGGCACGATGGGCGTGGTCGGCGCGCCGAAGCTCGGCACCAGGGCCGAGTTCGACGTGAACAGCCTGCTGCTCGGCGGCCACACGATCCGCGGCATCGTCGAAGGCGACAGCGTGCCGCAGACGTTCATTCCGCAGCTCGTGCAGTTGTATCTGCAAGGACGGTTTCCGTTCGACCGGCTGGTGAAGTTCTATCCGCTCGACCAGATCAACCAGGCGGCGGAAGACAGCAGCAAAGGCATCACGCTCAAGCCGATCCTGCGTTTGCCGCATTGAGCGCGGGGGGGCCGCCGGCCATCGGTGGCCATCGGTGGCCATCGTGGCTATCGGGCTGCCATCGGCGGTGCCCCTGTCGGGAAAATACCGCGCTTCGGGCGCCGGGCTATATTACGCATTCGCGCGACACGCCGGGCCGCCACGCCCGGTCCCGGACACTCGCCCCCCAAATGGAGCGCAGCGTGAAGACGGCCCCCGAATCCCTTGCACGGCCGGTCGACCTCGACCGGCTCCGCGCCCGCTTCGCGGCGGGCGAGCCGCTGCCGGAAACGGCATTGCCGGCCAGCGTCGCGCGCTCGTGGCTGCGTTCGCGCGACGCCGGGCTCCGGCCGTGGCAAACCGCCCGCTACGAAATGCAGCGCGAGTTCGACGAACCGCGCGCGGACCGGCGGCTGCTGCGCTGCGTCGCGCAGGAGATCGAGCAGCTGTGGGCCGCGTTCGGCGGCAGCGAGTGGACGATCTTCTGCGTCAATCCGCGCGGCACGATCATCCATGCGCGGCGCAGCCCGCAATGCGACGACACGCTGCTGACGCCGATCGTCGCCGGCCGCCGGATCGTCGAACCGAACATCGGCACGACCGCACCGAGCTGCGTGATTCACGACGGCACGGAGGCCGTCGTTTCGGGCGCGCAGCACTATCTCGACGAGTTTTCGCGGGTGTTCTGTCTCGCGGTGCCGCTGGTCGGCTTCGACGGCGAAGTGATCGGCGCGCTCGACATCACCGGCATCGGCCGGCGCAATGTCGTGCAGCTGCGCGAGCAGTTCCGGCATGCGGCGCTGTCCGCCGAGCAGCGCCTGTATGCGATGCTGCGCGACTGCCATCTGCTGCAGGTGCAATACGATCCGCGCTGGCTCGGCACGCCGCTCGCCGGGGTCGTCGCGCTCGACGAAGCGGGCCGCGTGCGCGCGGTGAGCCGGCTCGCGCGCCAGATGCTCGACCTCGCGCCCGAAGGGCCGATCGCGCCGGTCGATCTCCGGCAACTGTTTCCCGGGGCGACGCCCGCGCAACAGCGCCGCCTGCTGACGCCGGCGCGCACGCCGCAACGGATCGCGCGGGACGATGGTAGCCACGTATGGGTGCGCACGGTGCGTGCGCCGCTCGATCGGGCGACGACGGCGCGCCACGCCGATGTGCTCGAAGAAGCCGCCGACGTGTGCAACGCGGCGCCGGCCGCCAGCCCTCAGGCGAGCCTGCACGAACAGTCGCTCGACGCGATCCGCCGGGCGCTCGGCGAGCACGACGGCAATGTGTCGGCGGCCGCGCGGCAGCTCGGTATTTCACGTACGACGCTTTATGCGAAGCTCAGGCAGCTCGATGCGGCGGGGCTCAGGACTGGCGGGCCGCATTGCGTAGACCAAAATGAAGTCGCCCCGTTTGCGAAGTGAAGATGTCACTCCGTCGGTCGTCGTTGACCAAGAAATGCGGAACCCTCGGGAATTCGTGAGGTTGCACGTCGCACATTAGAGCTGTCACTGAGCACGGCATCGCGAAGACGTGCGGACAGCGGGGACGCGGTTCGTGACTCACGGACTAGACTGCGGCGATCCCCGTGGTCGGAAACACCGTCGGTTCCTGGTCCTCGCCGGCGTCGTCCGGTCCGCGACACGCCGCGCCGCGCGCCTCCGTCGCGTCGTTATCAAAACTGCGCCGTCACCTGGAACCCGAGCGTAACCCGGGCCGTTGGAAAACCGGACGGCTTGTAGATCGGCGTTCCTGCGAACAGGTCGTAGCCGAACCCACCGAAGCGCGTCCCGACGCTGCCCTTGACGCCGATCACCGCGCCGGCAAGCTGCGTTCCGACTAGCGCGACCGGCTGCGGGCCCCACACGCGGCCATAGTCCAGCCCGGCGTAAATCGCTTGGCCCGTTTGGCCGATCGGCATTTGCAACTCGTTGCGCCAATACAGGCCACGTGCTGCCGCCAACATCGTTTCACCGTCGAAACCGCGCACCGTGTAGCGGCTACCGATGGTCAAGTCATCGATGTAATACAGCGTATTACCCGTGTACTGGCCGTGAATGCTCGTCACATAGCGGAACGGCTGCTTGGCGATCGCAAACGGCACCAACAGATTCGCATCCACCACCGCCATCTTGTAGCGGTAGGTCGGGCCACCACCGGCCGCGAGTATGTCATCCCGCGCGCCGAGGCCGCCGACACCCTGGCGATAAGCGAGCGTGCCGTCGAACTGCGCGCCATCGAAGTAGTGACGATCAGTCAGGCCGAATTCGATGACGGTTGTGTTGCGGCGTTGTTGCGTGATTTCCGTGTCTTCGATGAAGCTTTCGCCGAAGCGACGCGACAGGCGGACATACCCACCGAACACATCGTTCTGACTGCGCAGCAGCACGCGCGCCAACTTGAAATCCAGCGTCTTCGAATTGCCGCTCGCGACGAACGTCTGGTTCACGCCGGCAATCTGTTGATAGTAGGTGTTCGTGTACGCCGCAACCGTGGCGGTCCAGTAGCCCCACGGAATCGAATAGAAGCCGTTCCAGCCGTGCGACCCGAGGCGCTTGTCGCCGAATTCGAGGTCTTGACTGACGCCGACGTTGAACACGTCGTTCAGGCCAAGCGGGTTGTCGATGCCGATCGACAGATTGCCCTGCAGTCTGCCTGTTGCGCGTGTGCCTGAATTGTCGATCGATGCGACGACGGTCCACGGCTTGCCGCGCTTCACGTCCAGCACCACATCGCTTTCGCCAGGCTGGTCAGCGGGGACGATTTGCATCGACACGTCCTGACTGGTGACGCGCTTCATCTGCTCCAGACCTTGTTCGAGGTCGCGCAAGTTCAGCACTTCGCCGTCACCGGTTGGGAACGCGGTCTTCCACGTGCCGCGCAATTTCTCATCGGCGAAACGAACGTGCCGAATCATGCCCGGAATCAATGCGACCTTCAGCGTACCGGTTGCCAAATCCTGTTCCGGCAGCATTACGCGCGTCGTGATGTAACCGCGCGCCAAGATTTCCCGAGACAACGCCTTGACGATCGTATCGACGCCTTGCTTACCGACACACTGGCCCGCGTAGTGGCCGAGCCATTCACGCGCGAAGGCGAAGCGATCCATCGGCAGCGCGGACGCTCCGGCTGACTTCGCGGCATCGGGCAGTGAATCCGGCACGTCGAGCGCGAAGCGGTCGATACGGAAACACGGCTGTTCGCTCGGCAACGGCGGATACGTCTCGGCGCGCGGTACATCCGACCGGACGGAAGGGGTGCGCAACGCCGCGTCACGCTGCTGCGCGTCGCGTTGCTGCTGCGCTTGTCGATCCTGTTCCGCGTTCGCGCGGGCGGCGGCGGCCCGATCTTCGGGCGTCGGCGTTTGCTGTGCGTGGACCGCAACCGGTACGGCGAGTACAAGCGACACCGTCGCCAGTCGCGGTGGGATTCTATTCATACGCACGCACTAAAATAAATAAATTTATTAATCTTTAAGAAGATCGCTGTCTTCCCAAACGTCTTCATATTCCTCAGTAATTAAAAATCGCCAACCGGGTGGCAACCCCAAGTAAGGAATTACCAATGGCGCCCAATCTGAAAGGTGCAATGCATGAAGCGGCACAAAAAAATCCGGTGATTCTGAAAACTCTTCACCCGCCCAAATGTACCAGCCGCACGTCGTGCTATCCGGCTCAAGGCGAATCCCGTTCAAAGGACGGATTCCCTCTTTTACATTTCGCGATATGCCGACCTTTAGATTCATGTTGCAGCCGAAAAATGGAGCATTGAAGCGCTCGCACACTTCCCTTTGCGTTTCAGTTAGATTGCTCATTTCTTTCCGAATCCCACCGAAGGCGCGTGCGAACCGCCGCCGACAATCTGCGCATTCGCCCACATGGGTGTCGCGCCTGCCGAGACCAGTACAGCAAATGCCGCGTGACGCAACGCAAATCGCGCAAATCCACGCGACACACGCGCTACGGCAGGGCCTTCGCCCACGCCGACCTTGCCCGACGCGGTGGCGGTTTCTTCGACAGCAATCAGCATGCCGCGCACGCGGCTGAACACCAACCGATAGTTATTTTGGTTCATTGTTGTGGTCTACTCGAAAATCGCACACCCGCGTACAACCGATTATTTGATGACCACATCATCTCGCAGAACACAACCGCGCGTCTCGCACTGGCGAGTCAACAATTGTCAAACGCTTCGAAACGAGACTCAAATTTCGAATTTCAGACGTGACTGATTGATTTGCCGCTCGAGCCTCGCTGCTCGAGTTTCCACGATATATCCGACAGCTAACCTCCCCCGACCCATTACCGCAGCGTGGAAAGGATCTCAACGAAATCGATCTCTTCAGCGAGGCGCGCCACAACCGCGCGATTTTCCGCTCACGCATCGCAGCATCAGGGAACGCATGGAGGCAGATCGGCGTGCACGTGCGGCGCCACGCGAAATCACGCATGCCAAGCACGCGTGCGTGAAGTCGGACAACGATCGAGTTTGAGGCTGAAGGCGTCCAGCGAGCGCGCACCGCGCGGGCGCGGCGTCGTGACCGGCCGCATCGCGTGCCGGTAAACATCCTGTGCATTGACGCGCCTGCAGCGATCAGTGCAACGCGCCGGCGGCACGATCGCCGCCCCCGCCGGCCCAGCGGCGGCTACGCCAACGCCCGCCGCTCATGCAGCCGCAACGCGGCCCACGCAATCCCGGCCGAGAAGATCCCGACCACGCCGCCGAACGTGCCGATCCACGGCAGGCCGAAATCCCCGGCGATATGGTTGCCGAGCAACGCACCGGCACCGATCCCGACGTTGTACAGCCCGGAAAAGATCGACACCGCGAGATCGGTCGCCTCCGGCGCCAGCTTCAGCACCCACGCCTGCATCGCGAGCCCGAAGCAGACGATCGCCCCGCCCCACACCAGCGTGTGAACCGACAGCGTGACGATGTTCAGCGCGCTCGGGAACAGGATCAGCAGACAGGCCGACAGCGCGATGATCGACGCGAGCAAAAAATCGGCCGGCCGTTCCGGAAACACGCGATTGAAGCAGAGCGCGGCCGGCATGCCGGCCACGCCGAACAGGATCAGCACGTAGGTGATCCGGCTGCTGCTCGCATGATTGACGCTCTGCACGAACGGCTCGATGTACGTGTACGACGTGAAGTGCGCGGATACGACCAGCACGGTGATCGCATACAGCGCCACGAGCGCCGGCTTCCTGAGAAACGCGCCGATGCTGGAAAGCGATCCGGCGCCCTGGCTCGGCAGCACCGGCAGCGTCATGCG
Organism: Burkholderia sp. Bp9099; assembly: GCF_003857805.1. Taxonomy (NCBI): domain Bacteria; kingdom Pseudomonadati; phylum Pseudomonadota; class Betaproteobacteria; order Burkholderiales; family Burkholderiaceae; genus Burkholderia; species Burkholderia sp. Bp9099. The sequence continues at coordinate 133,214 of NZ_QTPU01000002.1, read as the reverse complement.
CAGCATCAGCAGCGCGACGGCCGCCGCGCCGCCGATCACGAGGAACGTCACACGCCAGCCGAGCGCCTCGCCGATCACGCGCCCGAGCGGAATGCCGGCGACCATCGCGATCGCCGTGCCCATCGCGAGCAGGCTGAGCGCGCGGCTTTTCCGGTCGCTCGGCGCGAGCCGCACGGCCAGCGGAACGGAGATCGACCAGAACACCGCGTGCGCGCACGCGATGCCGAGCCGGCCGATCATCAGCACCGTGAAATTCCACGCGACGCCGGTCACGACATGGCTGCCGACGAACACCAGCAGCGCGCAGCTCAGCAGCTTGCGACGCTCGACGTGGCGCGTGACGAACGTGAGCGGCAGCGACACGACGGCGACGGCCCATGCGTAGATCGTCAGCATCAGGCCGACGTCGGTCGGCGGCATCCGCAGGCTGTCGCCGATCGCGCTCAGCAGCGCGACGGGCACGAACTCGGTGGTATTGAAGATGAAGGCAGCAAGGGCCAGGGCCAGAACGCCCCACCACGACTGTTCGGAACTGACGGCGTCCGGGGTTGCCATACGGGAATTCGACGAAGGTTGGGGGCGCGGGCAGCCGGCCCGGCGCATCGGCGCGATTGTACCAGCGGCACATGACATGCCGCGGCGGGCCGCGCCGCCGGGACATGGCGATGACACGGCCGCGCGCCGATAATGCGTCGAAGGACATTTCACGGACGATTTGCCCGAACGTCATCGGGCCGGGAGATTCACATGCGCATTGAAACGTCGTTTCTGTTCGATCTCGACGGCACGCTCGTCGACAGCGTCTATCAGCACGTGCTCGCGTGGAAGGAAGCGCTCGATGCCGAAGGCATCGAACTGTCGGTATGGCGCATCCACCGCAAGATCGGGATGAGCGGCGGCCTGTTCCTGAACCAGCTGCTGCGCGAGACGGCCGGCGACATCGACGCCGAGCGCGTCGAGCGGCTCGCGCGGCTGCACGCGGCCGCGTACCAGCGGCTGCGCGCGCAGGTCCGGCCGCTGCCGGGCGCGCGCGAGCTGCTGGCCGCGCTGTCGAACGCGGGCATCCGCTGGGCGATCGCGACCAGCGGGCGGATGGAAACGGCCGCCATCAACCTCGAGGCGCTCGGCGTCGATCCGGCGAAGAACGTGGTCGTCACGCGCGACCAGGTCAAGTATGCGAAGCCGGATCCCGACCTGTTCCTGACGGCCGCGGCGAAGCTGAACGTGCCGATCGAGCACACGGTGGTGGTCGGCGACAGCATCTGGGACATGCTCGCCGCGAGCCGCTGCCGCGCGCTGGGCGTCGGGCTGCTGTCGGGCGGTTACGGCAGCGACGAGCTGGAACGCGCGGGGGCGCTGCGCGTGTACGACGATCCGGCGGATCTGCTGTGGCATCTCGACGAGATCGCGGCACGGCCATAGACCGTTCGCGTTAGCGGATCCGGTCGCGCGCGGCGTCGGCATGCAGTCACGAAAGCGCCGAGCCGCGCACCCGCGCCCTGTTGATCGAACCGGGTCGGTCGATTCGATTCGATTCGATTCGCACTGAATCAATCGTCATCGACCCGCTTGTCGATCAGATAACGCCCGCGCTCGACGCCCGCGCGCAGCGCCTCCTCCTGCGTCGACCATTCGGAGCCTGCCGGCTCCGGCACGATCAGCTCGATGCGGGCACCGTCGACATAGACCTGCACCTCGTCGTCCCACGCGCCGCGTGCGTTGCGCCGCGCCCATACGCGAATCTCGTGGCCGCGATACGGGTCGCGAACCTGTGCGTCCTGTTGATGTTGCATCCTGGCCTCCTGTACTTATCTGCGATGGCGATGCAAAAAATGCGCGCCGCATGGCCGCCGCGCGCGCCGTCGGCCCCGCGCGCACGCGCCGTGCCCGCTGTCGGCCGCCCCGGCACGTGTCTTGCGTTCGTGCCCGGTATCGAACCACTCCGGTCCGCCAGACAACAAAGGAGGCCGCGATGATCGGCCATATCGAACTCGTCGGACGCCTGCTGCTCGCCGCGCTGCTCGGCAGCGTGATCGGGCTCGAACGCGAACGGCTGAACTGGGCCGCCGGGTTGCGCACGCACATGCTGGTGTGCGTCGGCTCGGCCCTCGTGATGCTCGTCTCCACCTTCGGCTTCGAGGACGTGCGCGGACAATACGGCGTCGTGCTCGATCCGTCGCGGGTCGCGGCCCAGGTGGTCTCGGGCATCGGCTTTCTCGGCGCCGGGTCGATCCTGCTGCGCGGCGAGGTCGTGCGCGGGCTGACGACGGCCGCGAGCCTCTGGGCGGTGGCCGGCGTCGGCCTGGCCGCCGGCGGCGGCATGTACGTCGCGTCGATCGGCGCGACGGCGATCGTGCTCGCGATCCTGGCGGGCGTGAAGCCGCTCGAGCGCCGCTTCATCGCGCAGCGGCAGCAGCGCACGCTGCGGCTCGTCGTCGAGCGCGGCGGCCTGACGCTCGGCGTCCTGCACGACACGCTCGGCGCGGGCCGCGTGCGCGTGAAGCGGTTCATCGTCCAGCAGTCCGACGACGATCCGGACACCGACGACATCTCGATATCGTTCTCGCGCACGAGCGGCGCGGAATTTGCGGCGATCTGCGAATCCCTGCAAGGCATCGCCGGCGTGCGGACCTGCAGTCCCGACACCTCGTCAAGGAGTTTCGCGTGACCCAGACCGACCTGCTTTCCTATCTCGTGTCGAGCCAGCTGGCCGCGCGCATGCGCGGCGGCGCCTGGCTCACCACCAGCCAGGTGGTCGGCGCGCTGCGCGCGTGGCTCGCGTGCCATCACGCCGAATGCGGCTGGCTCGACCGGATCCGGATCGCGAATGCGTCCGCGACGATCGCGCAACACATCTACGACGTCGCGGCCGCGTACGGCGAACCCAAGCACGGCGAACGCGTCCGGCTCGACGCCGGTTCGCCGGAACTGCAGGCGCTGCGCGCACGTTGCGACGCGCTGCTGCAACGCATCGACGGCGGCCTGGACGTCGACACCCGATGATCGCGCCGGACCGCAAGCCGCGCGCCGCCGTCGCGACGGCGGGCCCCGACGATGCGGCAGCGGCCGCCTCGCGCACGGCCGAACCGGTGCGACACGGCCTGCTCGAATGCGGACGCAATTGCGACACGATCCGCAGCGCGGACCGCTTCGCGATGCTGGTGGACGGCGCCGCGTATTTCGCGACGCTGCGCGCCGCGCTGCGGCGGGCGCGCCATACGGTGTTCATCGTCGGCTGGGACGTCGACAGCCGGATGCGCCTCGCGCCGGCCGACGCCGCCGGCGACGGGCTGCCCGACACGCTCGGCGCGTTCCTGCACGCGCTCGCGGCCGCGCGCCACAACCTGCGCATCTACGTGCTCGCGTGGGACTTCGCGATGATCTACGCGCTGGAGCGCGACTGGCCGCCCGTCTATCGCGCCGCATGGCGCGCGCATCGCGGCATCCGGTTCCGCCTCGACGACACCCATCCGCGCGGCGCGTCGCATCACCAGAAACTCGTCGTGATCGACGACCGGCTCGCGTTCGTCGGCGGGCTCGACCTGACGCGCGAGCGCTGGGATACGCCCGCGCACGCGGCCGACGATCCGCGCCGCCGTGACGCCCGCGGCATGCCGTACGGCCCGTTTCACGACGTGCAGGCGATGTTCGACGGCGACGCGGCCGCCGCTATCGGCGAGCAGGCGCGCACGCGCTGGCGCAATGCATGCGGGCGTCCGATCGCGATCCGCGCGCAGCGCCATCTCGAGCGTGACGAAGACGTCGATCCGTGGCCGCCCGGCGCGCGCGTCGACGTGAGCCACGTGCGGCTCGGCATCGCGTACACGGCGCCGCGCCACCGCGACCGCGAGCCGGTACGACAGGTGCGCGCGCTCGTCGAGGACACGATTCGCGCCGCGCGGCGCCACCTGTACATCGAGAACCAGTATTTCACCGCGGCCGTGGTGCGCGAAACGTTGTCCGCGCGACTGGCCGACCCGCACGGGCCGGACGTGACGGTCGTGGCACCCCGCGTGCAGAGCGGCTGGCTGCAGGAAGCGACGATGGGCGTGCTGCGCGCGCGGCTGCACGACACGCTCAAGTCCGCCGACCGCTTCGGCCGCTACCGGCTGCTGTACCCGCACGTCGACGGCCTCGGCGACGCATGCGTGAACGTGCACAGCAAGATCGAGATCGTCGACGACGAATGCATCGTGATCGGCAGCGCGAACCTGAACAACCGGTCGATGGTGCTCGACACCGAATGCTGCATCGCGCTCGTCGCGGCGGGCGAGCCGCGCATCCGCGCCGCGATCGCCGGCCTGCGCGACCGCCTGCTGGCCGAACATCTCGGCACGCCGCCGGCCACGGTCGCCGCTGCGTTCGCGCAAGGAGACCGGCCGAACGCCGCGCTCGACCGGCTGCGCGCGAAACCGGGCCGCACGCTGCGCGTGCTCGACCCGGTCGTGACGCCGCAGCTCGACGCGTTGGTGCCGGTCAGCGCGCGGCTCGACCCCGAGCAGCCGATCGAGCCGGACCGGTTCGTCCGCGAATTCCTGCCGCGCGAGCAGCATCGCCCGCTGACCGCGCGCTTCCTCGCGCTCGGCGCGGCCGTGCTGCTGATCGCCGCGCTCGCGTTCGCGTGGCGCTTCTCGCCGCTCGGCAAGGCGCTGAACGTCGCGGCGCTCGCGCAGGCGGCGGCCCGCGCCGCGGCACTGCCGGGCGCGCCCGCCCTGCTGCTGGCCGGCTACGTGGTCGCGGCGACGCTGTCGGTGCCGATCACGCTGCTGATCGCCGCGACGGGGCTCGTGTTCGGCGCGTGGCCGGGCTTCGCTTACGCGGCCGTCGGCTCGCTGACGGCCGCCGCCGCGACCTACGGGATCGGCCGCTGGCTCGGGCGCGACGCGGTGCGCCGATTCGCCGGCGCACGCGCGAACCGGCTCAGCGAACACATCGGCCGGCGCGGCGTGGTCGCGATGGCCGTGCTGCGGCTGTTGCCGATCGCGCCGTTTACGATCGTGAACCTGGTCGCCGGCGCCTCGCACATCGGCCTGCGCGACTTCCTGGTCGGCACCGCGATCGGGATGCTGCCGGGCATCGTGTTGACGGTCACCTTCGCGCACCAGCTGACCGCCGCGTTCCGCCATCCGGGCCCCGGCGCATTCGCGTGGCTCGCGGCGATCGGCGTCGCGCTGGTCGGCGTGTCGGTGCTGCTCGTCAGGGTGCTGCGACGATGGTGCTGAGCCGACAGCCGGCCCCGCCGCCGGACATCGTCACGTCGGACGGCGCGCCCGCCGCCGCGCCGGGCGGACGCGACCTGCGCATCGCGACGTACAACATCCGCGGCGGCTACGGTGCGTGGCCCGCGCGCGCGGCCGATCGAATCGCGGCGGTGATCCACGAGCTCGACGCGGACGTGATCGCGCTGCAGGAAGTGCCGCTCGGCGGCACGCGCGCGCCCGACGTGCTCGCGCACCTGCGCGACGCGACCGGCATGCACGCGGTGGCCGGCCCGACCATCGACACGCCGGAGCGCCGCTACGGCAACGCGGTGCTGTCACGCTGCCCGATCCGCGCTGCGCGCACGCTCGACCTTTCGTTCCACCCGCGCGAGCCGCGCGGCGCGCTCGATGCGGACATCGACTGCGGCGCCGGCACGCTGCGCGTGGTCGCGACCCATCTCGGGCTGTCGGCGAACGAACGCAGCGCACAGGTGCAGCGGCTGCTCGCCGCTTTCGACACCGGTGCGATGCCGGTGATCCTGATGGGCGACATAAACGAATGGTTCGTGCGCGGCCGTGCGCTGCAGGCGCTGGTCACGCGATTCCGCCGCGCGCCGGCGCCGCGCACGTTCCCGACGCTGTACCCGGTGTTCTCGCTCGACCGCATCTGGATCCATCCGGGCGAGTTGCTGGTCGACGTGACCGTGCATCGCAGCATGCTGGCCCGGCGCGCGTCGGATCATTACCCGCTCGTCGCGCGCATGCGTGCGCGGTCCGCGCCCGGCACGCCGCCCGCGCGCGACGCGCACCACGCCGACGAAACCTGACGGAGCATGCCCATGCGAACCGACGAACTCGACGGAACGGCCCTCGACTACTGGTGCGCACGCGCACTGTGCGCGGACGACAAAGACACGCTGTACTTCACGGCCGTCGAGCCGCAGGTGATCGTGACCGCCGCGTGCGATGCGTTGCGGCGCCTCGACGCGCATTTCGCGCCGTCGGCATCGTGGGCCGACGCGGGGGCGGTACTCGATCGGGTCAGCGATCTGCGGATCGCGCGGCGCGGCGACGGCGTCGAATGCGACGCGTGCTTCATCGACGGCCCGTCGACCTGCGCGGCACGCGCGCCCGACGCGCGCACCGCGCTGCTGCGCGCGTTCGTGCGCGCGCGCTTCGGCGACGACGTCGATACCCCTCCGCCGTTTCCGCACCGGATCGAGCGCGGCGCGCCGGTGCGCTACGACCCCGGTGCGCCGCTTCCCGAAGCGGACGACGATCCGGCCACCGGCGACAGTTCGGACATTCGCTCGATTCCGCGCATGTGACGACACCGGCGGCCCACGCTGGGGCCATGCGCGCGATGCAGTGGCCCTCCCGCGTTCATGTAAAAAGGACAGGGCGCCGCCCCCGGCATCGCGCCCGAACGTTGCCGCGCCAGGCGCCGCGCCGCAGGCACGCGCGTTGCGGCGCACGACCGTTACCGTTCGCCGACGCCCGGACCCGCCATCCCATGAACGCCACCCCGCCCTTCGCTCCCCACCTCTACTTCTGCGACGCGCGCCTCGTCGGCCCGCTCGACGCGTGGCCCGACACGTTCGCGCACATCGCCGGCATGGGCTTCGATCACGTGCTGATCGGCGGCTTCTGGGCCGCCAGCGTCGCGGGTTTTCCGCGGCACGTCGCCGACTTCCACCGGCCGGCCGCGACGTTCGCGACGCGCGCCGGCGCGCTCGAAACCTTCTCGCGGCTCGCCCAGCTCGCGCACGGCCACGGGCTGCGCGTGCTGCTCGAAGTCGTGCCCGACCGCATCGCGCGCGACAATCCGCTGCGCGCCGAGCATCCGGACTGGTATGCCGAGCGCGCGCACGACGACGCGCTGATCGATCCGCGCTGCGGCGCGCATGAACTCGACGTCGCCCATGCGCGGGTCGGCGACGACGCGACGCACGACGCGCTCGCCGCGTGGTGGTGCGCGCATCTCGCCGCGTTCGCGGACGCCGGCGCGGCCGGCTTCCTGATCGACGCGCCGCATCACCTGCCGGCCGCGTGGTGGCCCGGCTGGCGCGCGGCGCTGCGTCGCGCACGCCCGGACGTCGCGGTGCTGGCCGGCGTGCCCGGCCATGCACGCGACGCGCTCGCGCAACTCGAGGCGGCCGGCTTCGACGCGGTGTTCTCGTCGGTACGCTGGTGGGACCTGCGCTCGCCGTGGTTTGCGGACGAGCACCGGCTGCTGCGCCGCATCGGCTCGCCGATCGCGTTTCCCGACGCCTTCGACGGCCCGCGTCTCGCCGACGACTGGCACGACGCGCCGGACGAGACGCTCGCCCGCGCGTACCACCGCGCGCTGTGGACCGCGGCGGCGCTCGGCACCGGCTGGCTCGTGCCGATGGGCTTCGAGCGCGGCGTCGCGCTGCCGCTGATGGTGCGCGATGCGGACGCCGCGCGCTATCGCGCCGCGTTCGACGTCGCGCGCTTCGACCTGTCCGGCGCGATTGCCGACGCGAATGCGTGGCGCCGCGCGACGCCGCTCGCGGCCGGGCGCGGCGAAATCGCGCAACTGAGCGCGCCCGGCGCGGCCGCGACCGCGCTGCTGCGCGGCACGGGCCCGTCCCTCGAGCACGACGACACGGCACTGCTGATCGCGCTGAATCCCGCTCTCGATGCCGACGCGCCGGTCGATCCCGCGACGATCCTGCCCGGTGTGCCGGGCGGCTTCACGCAGGTCGCGACACCGGCGGGCACGCGCACGCATGCACCGGTCGCGCTGGCCGCGTTCACGCTCGAACCCGGCGGCTACGCGCTGCTCGACGCGCGGCGCGCGCCGCCCGCGACCGCGCGCGCCGGCGCCGCGGACGAGCGCGCCGCGCTGTCCGCCGCGCTCGCGGCCGACCGGATCGCGATCGAACGCGTCGAGCCGGCGGTCGACGGCGGCCGCTTCGCGATCAAGCGCGTGATCGGCGAAACGCTGGTTGTGCACGCATCGATCTTCACCGACGGCCATGCGCATCTCGCGGCCGCGCTGCAGTGGCGCGCGGACGACGAAGACGACTGGCGCGAAGTGCCGTTCGTCGCGGAACCGAACGACCGCTGGCACGCGCGCATCGCGCTCGAGCGGCTCGGCCGCCACGCGTTCCGCGTGATCGCGTGGCGCGACGACTGGGCCTCGCTCGTCACCGACATCGCGAAGAAACGCGCGGCCGGCCAGGACGTGACGCTGGAGGTGAGCGAGGCGCAGCTGCTGCTCGCGACCGCGCTGAAGCGCGCCGCGCCGGACGGTCCGCACGCGGTCCGGCAGATGGAACGGCTGGCGGCCGACCTCGACGACGCGTCGCACGAACACCGTCTCGCACTGATCGGCGAACCCGCGCTCGCCGACGCCTACGCGGCGCTGCGCTACCGGCCGTTCGTCACGCACGACGATACCGTCTACCCGGTCGAGGTCGAGCGCCGCGCCGCACGCTTTTCCAGCTGGTACGAACTGTTTCCGCGCTCGGCGAGCAACGACCCGCACCGGCACGGCACGTTCGACGACGTGATCGCGCAACTGCCGCGCATTCGCGACATGGGCTTCGACGTGCTGTATTTCCCGCCGATCCATCCGATCGGCACGACCGCGCGCAAGGGCCGCAACAACACGCTGAAGGCCAGCCCCGACGACGTCGGCAGCCCGTACGCGATCGGCTCGCCGGACGGCGGCCACACGGCCGTGCATCCGCAGCTCGGCACGCTCGCGTCGTTCCGCGCGCTGATCGATGCGGCGCGCGCGCAGGGGCTCGAAATCGCGCTGGATTTCGCGATCCAGTGCTCGCCCGACCATCCGTGGCTCGCCGCCCATCCGGGCTGGTTCGCATGGCGCCCCGACGGCTCGCTGCGCTATGCGGAAAATCCGCCGAAGCGCTACCAGGACATCGTGAATCCCGACTTCTATGCGCCCGACGCGCTGCCCGACCTGTGGCTCGCGCTGCGCGACGTGGTGCTGTTCTGGGTCGAAGCCGGCGTGCGGATCTTCCGCGTCGACAACCCGCACACGAAGCCGCTGCCGTTCTGGGCGTGGATGATCGCGGACGTGCGCGGCAGGCATCCGGACGTCGTGTTCCTGTCGGAGGCGTTCACGCGGCCCGGGATGATGTACCGGCTCGCGAAGATCGGCTTCTCGCAGTCGTATACGTACTTCACGTGGCGCGAGACGAAGCACGAATTCATCGACTACCTGACCGAGCTGAGCGCCGGCCCCGCGCGCGAGTTCTTCCGGCCGAACTTCTTCGTGAACACGCCCGACATCAATCCGCGCCACCTGCAGAACGCGCCGCGCTCGCAGTTCGTGATCCGCGCGGCGCTCGCGGCGACGCTCGCCGGCTCGTGGGGCCTGTACTCGGGCTTCGAGATCGGCGAATCGGCACCGCTGCCCGACAGCGAGGAATACGCGGACGCGGAGAAATACGAGCTGCGCGCGCGCGACTGGGCCAAGGCCGCGCACATCGGCGGCGAAGTCGCGCGGCTGAACCGCGCGCGCCGCGAGCATCCGGCGCTGCAGACCCACCTCGGCCTCACGTTCGCCGACGCGGACAACGACCAGGTGCTCGTGTTCGTGAAGGCGACGCCCGCGCACGACAGCGTCGTCGCGGTCGCGATCAGCCTCGACCCGTGGCATCCGCAGGCCACGAACTTCATGCTCGATGCGTCGCTGTGGCGCGGCCTCGGGCTCGTCGACGGCGAACCGCTCGACGCGCTCGAACAGGACGCCGCGCGCGCCGAAACCTGGCGCGGGCATCGCCAGTACGTGTCGCTCGACCCGCACGTGCGGCCCTATGCGATCTGGCGGCTCGCGCCGTCTCCCGGCGCCGCGCGAGCGGCGGCGCCCGACCCGGGCGATGCCCGGGGCTCTTCCGGAGCACACGCATGATGAAACGCGAAGACTCCCTCGACGACGTGCGGCGCGCGCAGTTCCCGTCGCTCGCCCCGGCCGGCACGCCGCGCCGGCGCCGTGCGCGGCGCCGCGCACCCGCGCTCTGCGCGGACGACCCGCTGTGGTACAAGGACGCGATCATCTACCAGGTGCACGTGAAGTCGTTCTACGACTCGAACAACGACGGGATCGGCGATTTCCCCGGCCTGATCGCGAAGCTCGACTACATCGCCGAGCTCGGCGTCGATACCATCTGGCTGCTGCCGTTCTACCCGTCGCCGCGCCGCGACGACGGCTACGACATCGCCGACTACCGCGACGTGCATCCCGACTATGGCACGCTCGCCGACGTGCGGCGCTTCATCCGCGAAGCGCACGCACGCGGCATCCGCGTGATCGCCGAGCTCGTGATCAACCACACGTCGGACCAGCACCCGTGGTTCCAGCGCGCGCGGCGCGCGAAACCCGGCTCGATGCATCGCGACTACTACGTGTGGTCCGACACCGACACGAAATACGCGGGCACGCGGATCATCTTCCTCGATACCGAAACGTCGAACTGGACCCACGACCCGATCGCCGGCCAGTACTACTGGCACCGCTTCTACTCGCACCAGCCGGACCTGAACTTCGACAACCCGGCCGTGGTGCGCGAGGTGATCCAGGTGATGCGCTTCTGGCTCGATCTCGGCATCGACGGGTTGCGGCTCGACGCGGTGCCGTACCTGGTCGAGCGCGAAGGCACCAACAACGAGAACCTGCCCGAGACGCATGCGATCCTGAAGCGGATCCGCGCGACGATCGACGCCGAGTACCCGAACCGGATGCTGCTCGCGGAGGCGAACCAGTGGCCGGAAGACGTGCAGGAATACTTCGGCAACGAGGACGAATGCCACATGGCGTTCCACTTTCCGCTGATGCCGCGCATCTACATGTCGATCGCGAGCGAGGACCGCTTCCCGATCGTCGACATCATGCGGCAGACGCCGGCGCTCGCGCCGAGCAACCAGTGGGCCGTGTTCCTGCGCAATCACGACGAGCTGACGCTCGAGATGGTCACCGATTCGGAGCGCGACCTGCTGTGGCAGACCTATGCGAGCGACCGGCGCGCGCGGATCAATCTCGGCATCCGGCGCCGCCTCGCGCCGCTGATGGAGCGCGACCGGCGCCGCATCGAACTGATCAACTCGCTCCTGTTGTCGATGCCCGGCACGCCGGTGATCTACTACGGCGACGAGCTCGGGATGGGCGACAACATCCACCTCGGCGACCGCGACGGCGTGCGCACGCCGATGCAATGGTCGTCGGATCGCAACGGCGGCTTCTCGCGCGCGGACCCGGAACTGCTGGTGCTGCCGCCCGTGATGGGCTCGCTGTACGGCTACGACGCGATCAACGTGGAAGCCCAGACGCGCGACCCGCATTCGCTGCTGAACTGGACGCGCCGCATCCTGTCGACGCGCCGCGCGACGCAGTCGTTCGGGCGCGGCACGATCCGCTTCCTGCGCCCGGAGAACCGCAAGGTACTCGCCTACCTGCGCGAACTCGAAGGCCACGAGACGGTGCTGTGCGTCGCGAACCTGTCGCGCGCGTCGCAGGCCGTCGAACTCGACCTGTCCGAATTCGCGGGCCGCGTGCCGATCGAAATGACGTCGGATTCGCCGTTTCCGCCGGTCGGCCAGCTCCCGTATCTCCTCACCTTCCCGCCGTACGGGTTCCTGTGGTTCGTGCTGTCCGAGCATGGCCGCGAGCCGTCGTGGCGGCAGCCGCACGCGCAGCCGCTGCCCGAGTACGTGACGATCGTGATGCGGCGCGGCGACGCGCGGCCGGACGTCGGCCAGCTGCATGCGCTCGCGCACGATGCGCTCGCGTCGTGGCTCGCGCGGCGGCGCTGGTTCGCGTCGAAGGACCGCAAGATCGGCGACGCGTGGCTGAACGTCGTCACGCCGATGCCGGACGAGCCGTTCCAGTACGCGGAAGCATGGGTATCCGCGAGCGACGGCGGGGTCGAACGCTACGTCGTGCCGCTGGCCGCCGCCTGGGGCGGCGAGACGTCGCAGCCGCTGTTCGCGCAGCTCGCGCTCGCGCGCGTGCGGCGCGGCCATACCGTCGGTTACCTGACCGACGCGTTCGCGCTGCCGTCGTTCGCGCGCGGGATGCTGCGCAAGCTGCGCGACGGCGCGACGGTGCCGACTTCCGACGGCGGCCGCCTCGACTTCCTGCCCGAGCAGGCGCTCGCCGCGCTCGATCCCGGCGACGACGCCGAAGTGCGCTGGCTCGCGGCCGAGCAGAGCAACAGCTCGCTCGTGATCGGCGACGCGATCGTGCTGAAGCTGGTGCGCAAGGTCGCGCACGGGATCCATCCGGAAGCGGAGATGAGCCGCCACCTGACGCGGATCGGCTATGCGAACACCGCGACGCTCGCCGGCGAAGTCGTGCACGTCGATCCGGACGGCACGCCGCATACGGTCGCGATCCTGCAGCGTTACGTCGACAACCAGGGCGACGCGTGGACGCGTTCGTTCGACTTCCTGAGACGTGCGGTCGACGAGCTCGCGCTGCCGGCCGTCGACGAAGGCGACGCGACGGAGTCCGGCGAGGAACCGGACGCGCTGCTCGGCTACGCGGCGTTCGCGGGGATCGTCGGCACGCGGCTCGGTCAGTTGCACGTCGCGCTCGCGCAGCCGTCCGACGACCCGGCGTTCGCGCCGGAGCGCGCGACCCCGGCACACGTCGATCACTGGCGCAGCGATGCGATCGCGTCGTTCGAGCACGCGCTCGACGTGCTGGGCACGCGGCTCGATACGCTGGCCCCCGCCGAGCGGGCCGCGGCCGACACGCTGCTCGCGTCGCGCGACGCGGCCGTGCGGGCGCTCGGCGAACTGGTGCCGCGCACCCTCGACGCGCAATGCACGCGAATCCACGGCGATTTCCATCTCGGCCAGGTGCTCGACGTGCAGGGCGATGCGCTGCTGATCGACTTCGAGGGCGAGCCCGCGCGCCCGCTGGAGCGGCGCCGCGCGAAGTCGCATCCGCTGCGCGACGTGGCCGGCTTCCTGCGCTCGCTGTCGTACGTGAGCGCGGCCGCGCAGTTCGTGATCGAGAAGGCGCCGCCGCAGGCGGCCGGCCGCAAGCGCGCGCTGTTCGACCGCTTCGGGCAGGCCGCCGCCGACCGCTTCGTCGAATGCTATCGCGCGGCCGCCGAGCAGGCGCCCGAACGCTTCGTCGACCCGCGTTATGCCGATCGCCTGCTCGCGCTGTTCCTGATCGACAAGGCGTCGTACGAGCTGTGCTACGAAGCCGCGAACCGCCCCGACTGGCTCGGCGTGCCGGTCGGCGGGCTCGCCGCGCTCGTCGAACGCCTGCTCGACACGCACGGTGAACCCGACGACGGAGGCACCCGATGACCGACACGCTGTTCGACCGCCACGATATCGATGCGCTGCTCGCCGGGCGCCATCCGGACCCGTTCGCGTGCCTCGGCCCGCACCGGGATGCCGGGCGGATCGTCGTGCGCGCGCTGCTGCCCGGCGCGCGGCGCGTGCGCGCGGTGACGCCCGACGGCGACGAACTCGGCACGCTCGCGTGCGTCGACGAAGCCGGCTGCTTCGCCGGGACGATCGCGCGCGACGGCCACTACCGGCTCGCGATCGAGTGGCCCGATACGCGGCAGGTGACCGACGATGCGTATGCGTTCGGCACGCTGCTCGACGACGCGGCGCTCGCGCGGTTCGCGGCCGGCGACCCGGCCGCCGTGCTCGAGTGCCTCGGGGCGACGCCCATGCGCGTCGACGGCATCGACGGCGTGCGCTTCGCGGTATGGGCGCCGAACGCGCAGCGCGTGTCGGTGGTCGGCGACTTCAATACCTGGGATGGCCGCCGTCATCCGATGCGGCTGCGGCGCCCGTGGGGCGTGTGGGAACTGTTCGTGCCGGACATCGGCGCCGGCGAGCACTACAAGTACGAGCTGTGCGCGAGCGACGGCCGCGTGCTGCCGCACAAGGCCGATCCGTGCGCGCGCGCGACCGAAGCGCCGCCGCGCACTGCATCGGTCGTCGCCGACACGGCGGCGCTCGACGCGTTCGCATGGCATGACGACGGCTGGATCCACGCGCGGCCGCATCCGGAGCGCCGCTTTCGGGTGCCGTGGTCGATCTACGAGGTGCATCCGGAATCGTGGCAGCGCGTGCCCGAGGAAATGGACCGCAGTTCGACCTGGGACGAACTCGCCGAGCGGCTGATCCCGTACGTGCGCGGCATGGGCTTCACGCACGTCGAGTTCATGCCGATTTCCGAGTACCCGTTCGGCGGCTCGTGGGGCTACCAGCCGCTCGCGCAGTTCGCGCCGTCGGCGCGCTTCGGGCCGGTCGACGGCTTCGCGCGCTTCGTCGACCGCGCGCACGCGGCCGGCATCGGCGTGATCGTCGACTGGGTGCCCGCGCATTTCCCGAACGATCCGCACGGCCTCGCGCAGTTCGACGGCAGCGCGCTGTACGAGCACGCCGATCCGCGCGAGGGCATGCACCCCGACTGGAACACCTGCGTGTTCAACCTCGGGCGCAACGAGGTCGGCGCGTTCCTCGTCGCGTCGGCGCTCGCGTGGGCGGGCCGCTATCACGTCGACGGGATCCGCGTCGACGCGGTCGCGTCGATGCTGTACCGCGACTACTCGCGCAAGGAAGGCGAATGGGTGCCGAACATCCACGGCGGGCGCGAGAACCTCGAAGCGGTCGCGTTCCTGCGCACGCTGAACGACACGCTGCACGGTACGCTCGCGCCGCCCGGCATCGTCACCTTCGCGGAGGAATCGACCGCGTGGCCGGGCGTCACCGCGGCGACCGGCGACGGCGGGCTCGGCTTCGACTTCAAGTGGAACATGGGCTGGATGCACGACACGCTCGCGTATCTGCGCGAGGATCCGATCCATCGCCGCTATCACCACGACCGGATGACGTTCGGGCTCGTGTATGCGTTCTCCGAGCGCTTCGTGCTGCCGCTGTCGCACGACGAGGTCGTGCACGGCAAGGGTTCGCTCGCCGCGAAGATGCCCGGCGACGCGTGGCAGCGGCTCGCGACGCTGCGCGCGTACTTCGGTTTCATGTGGGCGCATCCGGGCAAGAAGCTGCTGTTCATGGGCAGCGAATTCGCACAATGGGCCGAGTTCGCGCACGACGCGACGCCGCACTGGGACCTGCTCGACGCGCCCGCGCATCGCGGCGTGCAGCGGCTCGTGCGCGACCTGAACCGCGCGTACGCGGCCGAACCGGCGCTGCATGCGCTCGATTGCCACGCGGCCGGGTTCGCGTGGCTGATCGGCGACGATCGCGACAACAGCGTGTTCGCGTTCGCGCGCCGCGACGACACCGGGCGTCTCGTCGTCGCGGTCTGCAACTTCACGCCGGTGCCGCGTGCCGGCTATCGCGTCGGGTTGCCAGCGCCCGGGCAGTGGCGTGAACTGATGAACACCGATGCCGCCGTGTACGGCGGCACGAATGCCGGCAACGACGGCACCGTGTCGACGGAGGCGATCCCCGCGCACGGCGAGTCGTGGTCGGCCACCTTGCGCCTGCCGCCGCTCGCGACGCTGTGGCTGAGCCCGGCCTGACACCCGGCGCCCTCGACACGGAGACGATCCCCATGCCGACCGCCCTGCCCACCCGTCTCGAACCCGGCCGCTGCCATCCGCTCGGCGCGGCCTGGGACGGCCTCGGCACCAACTTCGCGGTGTTTTCCGCGCATGCGCAGCGTATCCAGCTGTGCGTGTTCGATCCGACCGGCCGCAAGGAGCTCGCGCGCCTCGACCTGCCCGAATGCACCGACGAGGTATGGCACGGCTACCTGCCGAACGCGCATCCGGGCACCGTGTACGGCTTTCGCGCGGACGGCCCGTACCAGCCGCAGCACGGCCATCGCTTCAATCCGACCAAGCTGCTGCTCGACCCGTACGCGCGCAAGCTGGTCGGCCACTTTCGCTGGTCCGACGCGCTGTTCGGCTATCGCGTGCATTCGAACCGCGCGGACCTGTCGATGGATCGCCGCGACTCGGCGCCCGCGATGCCGAAGGCCGTGGTGGTCGACGAGGCGTTCGACTGGAGCATGGACCGGCGCCCCGACGTGCCGTGGCGCAGCACCGTGATCTACGAGACCCACGTGCGCGGCGCGTCGATGCGCCGCGCCGGGTTGCGCGCGCCGGAGCGCGGCACGTTCGCGTCGCTCGCGCATCCGGCGTTCATCGATCACCTGCTGTCGATCGGCGTGACGACGGTCGAGCTGCTGCCGGTGCACGCGTTCCTGCAGCAGCGCGCGCTCGTGAACCGCGGGCTGCGCAACTACTGGGGCTACGACACGGCCGCGTTCTTCGCGCCGGAGCCGGCCTACCTGTCGACGCGGCGGCTCGACGAGATGCGCATCGCGATCCGGCAGCTGCACGCGGCCGGCATCGAAGTCGTGCTCGACGTCGTCTACAACCACACGTGCGAGGGCAACGAGCTCGGCCCGACGCTGTCGTGGCGCGGCCTCGACAACGCGAGCTACTACCGGCTGCGGCCGGACGACCCGCGCTACCACGTCGACGAGACCGGTTGCGGCAACACGCTGAACCTGTCGCATCCGCGCGTCGTGCAGATGGTGATGGATTCGCTGCGCTACTGGGCGAGCGCATTCAACGTCGACGGCTTTCGCTTCGATCTCGGCGTGACGCTCGGCCGCGAGGATCACGGCTTCGAGCCGGGCGCGGGTTTCTTCGACGCGCTGCGGCAGGACCCGCTGCTCGCGCAGCGCAAGCTGATCACCGAGCCGTGGGATCTCGGCCCCGGCGGCTATCAGTTGGGCCGCCACCCGCCCGGCTTCGCCGAATGGAACGACCGCTTTCGCGACACCGTACGGCGCTTCTGGCGCGGCGACGCCGGGCAGCGCCCGGAACTCGCCGCGCGGCTCGCGGGCTCGGCCGACCTGTTCAATCATCACCGGCGCCGCACGTGGGCGTCGGTCAACTTCATCACCGCGCACGACGGCTTCACGCTCGCCGATCTCGTGTCGTATGCGGAAAAGCACAACGAAGCGAACGGCGAGGACAACCACGACGGCCACGGCGACAACTGCAGCGCGAACTGGGGCGTCGAAGGCGCCACCGACGACGCGTCGATCCGCGACCTGCGCGCGCGGGTCGCCCGCTCGATGCTCGCCACGCTGTTTACCGCGCTCGGCACGCCGATGATCGTGGCCGGCGACGAATTCGGCAGGACGCAGCACGGCAACAACAACGCATATTGCCAGGACAACGAACTGTCCTGGCTCGACTGGGATCTCGCGCGCAGCGACGAAGGCGCGCAGATGACGCGCTTCGTGTCGCGGCTCGCCGCATTGCGCCGCATGTACCCGGTGATGTCGGCGCCGCGCTATCCGTCCGGCGACCGCGACGGTGCGCCGGGCATGCACGAGATCGACTGGTTCGACGAGCGCGGCGACCCGCTGAGCGTGCCCGCGTGGGAGGACGGCGAACGCCGCGCGCTGACGATGCGGCGCGTCGGCACCGGCCGCACCGGGCGCACCGAGGCGTTGCTCGTGATGCTGAATGCGTCGACCCACGTCGTCACGTTCAAGCCGCCCGCACCCGTGCTCGACTATCGCGTGCTGCTCGACACCGCGACGCCCGACGCCGGCCCGCGCGGCTGGCCCGACGCCGGCCGCGACGTCGCCGCGCACGCGGCCGTGATCGCCGTCGCGGCCGTGCCACCCGCCCCGTCCTCGTGAGGAGCCGCCATGACGTCACGCACCGCCCATCCGCCCGGCACGCACGCATTCGCGTCGTCGTTCGGCGCGACCTGCCTCGACACGGAACACACGCGCTTCCGGTTGTGGGCGCCCGCGAGCCGCACGGCCGCGGTCGAACTGCACGGCGAACGGCGCGTCGCGATGCTGCCGGCCGGGGACGGCTGGTTCGAGGTCGTCGCGCCGTGCGGTCCCGGCACGCTGTACCGCTTCCTGCTCGACGACGGTCTCGTGGCACCCGATCCCGCATCGCGCTTCCAGCCGCATGACGTGCACGGCCCGAGCCAGGTCGTCGACCCGGCCGCGTACCGCTGGCGCAACGACGCGTGGCGCGGGCGGCCGTGGCACGAGACGGTGCTGTACGAACTGCACGTCGGCGCATGCGGCGGCTATGCGAACGTCGAGCGGCGCCTGGCCGAGCTTGCCGCGCTCGGCGTGACCGCGATCGAGCTGATGCCCGTCAACGCGTTCCCGGGCGCGCGCAACTGGGGCTACGACGGCGTGCTGCCGTTCGCGCCCGCTGCGTCGTACGGACGGCCCGAGGAACTGAAGGCACTCGTCGACGCCGCGCACGGGCTCGGGCTGCAGGTGCTGCTCGACGTCGTCTACAACCACTTCGGTCCCGAAGGCAACCTGCTGCCGCGCTATGCACCGGGATTTTTCCGCGCGGACCGGCAGACCGCCTGGGGGCCCGCGATCGACTTCTCGTGTGCGCAGACGAGCGCGTTCTTCATCGACAACGCGCTGTACTGGCTCGACGAATTCCGCTTCGACGGCCTGCGCATCGACGCCGCGCATGCGATCGACGACGATGCATGGCTGCGCGAGCTCGCCCGCCGCGTGCGCGCGTATGCGGGCGACGCGCGCCATGTGCATCTGGTGCTCGAGGACGAGCGCAATCTGGCGAGCCTGCTCGGCCCCGGCGGTTTCGACGCGCAGTGGAACGACGACTTCCACAACAGCGCGCACGTGCTGCTCACCGGCGAGCGCGAAGGCTACTACCGCGCGTACGCCGATGCGCCGCTGCGCCATCTCGCGCGCACGCTCGGCGAAGGGTTCGCGTACCAGGGCGAGCCGTCGCCGCTGCACGACGGCGCGCCGCGCGGCGAGCCGAGCGCGCACCTGCCGCCGACCGCGTTCGTCACGTTCCTGCAGAACCACGACCAGATCGGCAACCGCGCCTTCGGCGAGCGGCTGCGCGCGCTCGCGAACGACGACGCGGTGCGCGCGGCGACCGCCCTGATGCTGCTCGCGCCGCAGGTGCCGCTGCTGTTCATGGGCGAGGAAGTCGGCAGCACGCAGCCGTTCCAGTTCTTCACCGACTATCGCGGCGCGCTCGCCGACGCGGTGCGCGAAGGCCGGCGCCGCGAGTTCGCCGCGTTTTCCGCGTTCGCCGATCCCGCGCATCGCGACGCGATTCCCGATCCGAACGACATCGGCACGTTCGTGCGCTCGTCGCCCGGTCATGCCGGTGACGACGCATGGCCCGACGCCGAAGCGTGGCGGCGCTTCTACCGCAGCGCGCTGGCCGTGCGCGCGGCGCTCGTGACGCCGCACCTGCCGGGCGCCCGCGCGCTCGGCGTCGAGCTGCTGTGCGCCGCCGGCAGCGGCATCGGCAACCGCGACGGCGACGGCAACGCGGAGGCGCTCGTCGCGCGCTGGCGGCTCGGCGACGGCAGCACGCTCACGCTCGCATTCAATCCCGGCTCGCGCGACGCGCTGCTGCCGATGCTGCCGGTCGGCAAGATCGTGTTCGAGACGCCGCCGCGCGCGCGCGACCGTCTGGCCGAGCGGCGGCTGCCCGCGCGCACCTGCATCGCATGGCGCGACGGTGCGGTCAACCGCGATGCGCTCCATCACCGCACGAACGGGCACACACGACAATGACGACCGACGTGCCGATCGCAGACCTCGCGCGTGCGGCGGGGCTGGCGCCCGACTGGATCGACGCGGGCGGCGTCGCGCGGCGGGTGGGCGACGACGCGCTCGTCGCGCTCGTCGATGCGCTCGGCTGGCCATGCGGCACGCCGATCGAGCGGGTCGACAGCGCGGCCGCGCTGACCGATGACCGGGACGCAACGCCGCAGGTCGTCACCGGCGACGCCGGCGTGCCGCTGACGCTCCCGCGCAGCGTCGCGCCGCCGGGCGCGCGCTTGCGGATCGCGCTCGAAACGGGCGAGCACGTCGACGCGCGCGTGGCCGACGCGGGCGAATCCGGCGCACTGCCGCCGCTCGCGGTGCCCGGCTATCACGCGCTCGAGATCGGCGAGCAACGCATCGGGCTCGCCATCGCGCCGCCGCGTATGCGGCCGTTCACTGCCGACGACGGCGTGGCAGGTGCGCAGCGCAGCTGGGGCATCGCCGCCCAGTTGTACAGCCTGCGCCGCACGGGCGACGACGGCGCGGGCGACTACACCGCGCTCGCCGGTCTCGCCGCGCACGCGGCGCGGCACGGCGCGCACGCGGTCGCGATCAGCCCGACGCATGCCGGCTATCCGGCACTGCCCGAGCACGACAGCCCGTATTCGCCGTCGTCGCGGCGCTGGCACAACGTCGCGTATCTCGACTGCGACGCGGTGCCGGGCGCCGATATCGTGCAGCGGATGCACGGCGCGGCGGCACATGGCGCTCCCGCGCCCGATACGCCGCTGATCGACTGGCCGCACGTGCTGCCGCTGAAGCTGCGCCGCTTGCGCGCGTGCTTCGATGCGTGGCGCGCGAACGGCGGGCCGTTGCGCGACGCGTTCGAGCAATTCCGTGCGGCAGGCGGCGCGGCGCTCGACGCACACGCGCGCTTCGACGCGCTGCAGGCGTTCTGCATCGAACACGGGATCGGCGCGGACTGGCGGCAATGGCCCGCGCCGTGGCGCATGCCGGACTCGGCCGAGGTCGACGCCTTCGCACACGCGCATGCCGAGACGATCGCGTTCCATGCGTTCCTGCAATGGTGCGCGTCGGACGCACTCGGCAACGCACAGCATGCGGCGTGCGAGGCCGGGATGGCGATCGGGCTGATCGCCGATCTCGCGGTCGGCTCCGATCGCGCCGGCAGCGACGCATGGGCGCACGGCACGACGCTGCTACGCGGCGTGTCGGTCGGCGCGCCGCCCGACCTGTTCAATGCGGACGGCCAGGCCTGGGGCGTGACGACGTGGACGCCCGCCGCGCTGCGCGCGACCGGCTTCGCGCCGTTCGTCGACCTGTTGCGCGCGGCCTTCGCGCAGGCGGGCGGGGTTCGTATCGACCACGTGCTCGGCTTCGCGCGGATGTGGATCGTGCCGGACGGCGGCTCGCCGCGCGACGGCGCGTACTTGCACTATCCGCTCGACGATCTCGTGCGGCTGGTCGCGCTGGAGGCGGCACGGCATCGCGCGGTCGCGATCGGCGAGGATCTCGGCACGGTACCGGCCGGGTTTCGCGAGCGCCTCGGCGCGCGGGGGATCGCGGGAATGCGCGTGCTGTGGTTCGAGCGTGAGGCGGATGGCGCGTTTCGGCCGCCATCGGCGTGGGATCGCGACACGATCGCGATGACGTCGACGCACGATCTGCCGACCGTGGCGGGTTGGTGGCGTGGTGTCGATCTCGAGTGGCGGCGGGGGTTAGGTGATGCAGATGCAGATGCCTCCGAGGATGCACGCACCGACGACGGGAGCGGCCAAACGCAACGCACCGCGAGCGCGCGTAATGTCGGTGACGACATCGGTCGCGCCGCGGCCGCACACGGAGCGGGACGTTACGAACGAAACAAACCTGCTTTGCGTGACGAGCACCCCGCCAAGGATGTCGGTCACGGCGTACCCCAACCGCGCGACACGCCGCCGCCCGCCCCCGACCTCGCCCTCACTGCGGCCCGGGCCGAACGCGCGACCGAGCGCGCGGCACTATGGCGCGCGTTGCAGCAAGCGGGCTGCGCGCCGCCCGGCGATCCGGTACCGCCTGCCGGCACGCCACCCGTCGATGCAGTCCTCGCGTATGTCGCGCGCAGCCCGTCGCCGCTCGCGATCGTGCCGCTCGAGGATCTGCTCGCACTGGACGCCCAACCGAATCTCCCCGGCCCGCCGCGCGGCCATCCGAACTGGCTGCGCCGGCTGCCGCGCGCGGTCGACGCGCTGTTCGACGCCGACGTACGCAGACGCATCGCGGCGCTCGAGCGCGCACGCCGCGCCCGGGAGCAGGACGTATGATTCCGCGCGCGACCCTGCGACTGCAACTGCACGCCGGCTTCACGTTCGACGACGCGGCCGCGCACACCGACTATTTCGCGCGGCTCGGCGTGAGCCACCTGTACCTGTCGCCGATCACGACGGCCGAGCCCGGTTCGCTGCACGGCTACGACACCGTCGACCATCACACGATCAGCGCGGAACTCGGCGGCGCAGCCGGCTTCCGCCGCCTCGTCGACGCGTTGCACGCGCGCGGCCTCGGCGTGATCGCCGACATCGTGCCGAACCACATGGGCGTCGGCGGCGCATCGAACGGCTGGTGGAACGACGTGCTCGAATGGGGGCCGGCGAGCCCGTACGCGCGGTACTTCGACATCGACTGGCATCCGCCTGACGCGACGCTCCACGACAAGGTGCTGCTGCCCTGCCTCGGCGCGCCCTACGGCGACGCGCTCGCCGCCGGCGACGTCGCGCTCGGCGCCGAGCCGTCCAGCGGGCGTTTCTTCATCGCATGCCCGGGCAGGACGCTGCCGGTCGCCGCCGCGACCTACGCCGAGATCCTGCGCATCGCCAACCGTGCGGACCTGAACGCGCTCGCCGAACGGTTCGTCGCCGCGCCGGTGCGCGGCAGCACGCGCCTCGCGGACGCGCACACGGCACTGCGCGAATACGCCGCCGCACAGGGCCCGCATGCGTTCGACGCGATACTGCGCGGCGCCGATCCGCGCCGCGCACGCTCGCGCGCGTGCCTGCATCGATTGCTCGAACGCCAGCACTACCGGCTCGCGTGGTGGCGCACGGCCGCCGACGAGCTGAACTGGCGACGCTTCTTCGACATCGCGACCCTCGCGGCCGTCCGCGTCGAAGACGAAGCGGTGTTCGACGCGGTGCACGCGCTGCCGCTGGCGCTTCATGCGGCCGGCTGCCTCGACGGCCTGCGTGTCGATCACGTCGACGGCCTCGCCGACCCGGGCGCGTACTGCCGCCGCCTGCATGCGCGGCTCGCCGCGCAGCGCGACGAGCGGCCGTATCTCGTCGTCGAGAAGATCCTCGCGCCGGGCGAGACGCTGCGTGAAGACTGGCGCGTCGACGGCACGACCGGCTACGACTTCATGAACGACGTCGCCGCGCTGCTGCACGATCCGGCCGGCGCGGCGCCGCTCGCCGCGCACTGGGCGGCCGTGTCGGGATCGGCGCGGTCGTTCGCGCAGGAGGCGGTGGCCGGCAAGCGGCGCGTGCTGAAGCGGCAGCTCGCCGGCGAGCACGAACGTGTCGCGCGGGCGTTGCACCGCATTGCGCGCGCGGCACCCGCGACGCGCGACCTCAGCCGGATCGCGATTCATCGCGTGCTGGGCGAACTCGCGGTGCACCTTCCCGTGTACCGGATGTACCCGACACCCGGCAACGAGCCGACCGGCGCCGATCGTCGCGTGCTGGCGCACGCGTACGACGCGGCGTGCGCGACGATCGATCCGTCCGACCGCTACGCGCTCGATCGCGTCGCCGGCTGGCTCGGGCTGCCGGGCCTGCGCGCGCCGCGCGCGGATGCCGCGGCGCTGCACGCGGCGCGCGTCGCGTTCGCGCAGCTCACCGCGCCGCTCGCCGCGAAGGGCGTCGAGGATACCGCCAACTATCGCTACGGCCGGCTGCTGTCGCGCAACGAGGTCGGTGCCGATGCGGGCGATTTCAGCCTGTCGCGCGGGGCGTTCCATGCGCGCAACCGCCGTCGCGCGCGCACCGTTCCGCATACGCTCGTCGCGACCGCGACCCACGATCACAAGCGCGGCGAAGATGCGCGCGCGCGGCTCGCGGTGCTCAGTGAAGTGCCGGACCTGTGGCGTGCGGTGTCGCTCGACTGGTCCGCGCTGAACCAGCCGCGGCGCGGCGGCGCGCATCGCGATCTCGTGTGGGCGCCGGGGCCGGCTGCGGAAGCGCTGCTGTACCAGACGCTCGTCGGCTGCTGGCCGCCGGCGCTCGCGCCCGACGATGCGGCCGGGCTGGCTGCGCTTGCCGGGCGCGTGGTGCGCTGGCAGACGAAGGCGCTGCGCGAAGCGAAACAGCATACGGACTGGCTCGCACCCGACGCGGACTACGAGCGCGATTGCGAACGGTTCGTCCGCGCGATCCTGACGCCGCATGGCGCGGGCGATTTCGTGCACCGGCTGCATGGGTTCGTCGCGCGGATCGCGCCGGCCGGTGTCGTCAACAGCCTCGCGCAGGCGGCGCTGCGGATGGCGTCGCCGGGTGTGCCCGATCTGTATCAAGGTACCGAGTCATGGGATCACTCGCTCGTCGATCCGGACAACCGGCGCGACGTGCCGTTCGCGCAGCTCGCGGCCGAGCGGGTCGACGAACCGGTCGCCGCGTACCTGCGGGATTGGCCCGACGCACGCGTGAAGCGCGCGCTCGTCGAGCGGATGCTCGCGCTGCGCGCCCGCCGGCCGGCAACGTTCTCGGATGGTGCGTATGTGCCGCTGCGCGTGCGCGGCAGGCTCGGGCGGCATGCGCTCGCGTTCGCGCGCTGCGACGCGACGGCGACGGTCGTGGTCGTCGTGACGCGGCTCGCGTGCCGGTTGCTCGGCGAAGTGCCGGAGTTGCCGCGCATCGCGCCTCAGGAATGGGGCGATACCGCGATCGTGTTGCCGCGCGGCACGAGCGAGCGGTGGATCGACTGGCTGAACGACGGGAGCGAAATCGAGGCGCCGGACGGCATGCTGCGGCTCGATCGCTGTCTTGCCGCGTTGCCGGTCGCGGCGCTGGTGGCAGCCGATACGATGAGCCGGTAGCGGTAATCGGATTTGTGCAAAGACGGTCGGCGCCCCGAGGCAAACCATCTCACCGCGTTCCAGCATTTCCGCTCAACACGCCAACAACATGGCAGTGGCAGCGTCCGGACACACGCCTTGAAACTGGCTGGACGCCAGCAACGGGCGCGGTACATCCTCGCGGGCGACGCGCACGAAACCAAAACCGTCGAAATAGTCCTCCGCGGTCGTCGTCAGCAACCCGATCGCATGGACCGAGCGTGCGCGGCACGTCGCGATCAGCCGCGCAACGATCGCGCGGCCGACGCCGCTCCCTTGCGCGCGCGGTGCGACGGCGATCGACCGGATCAGCGCGAAGTCTCCGTGGTATTCCATACCACCGCATCCGGTCAACGCGGGCGGATCGGCGAGCACGATGAAGTTTTCCAGATGCTCCGCGACACCCGCAGTCGGCAGGTTCGACGCGCGAAGCAATGCCTCGATCGCGGCCAGGTCGGATAACGCTGCAGAACGAAGTTGCATGACATCGATTCCCGATTGGATGAGCGGTACCCGTACGGTTCAAATCCCCCGCTGATTCACCCGCTTCGACAACGCCTCCGCGCTTTCCTTCCGTTCGCTGTACCGGTCGACCAGATACGGGCCGATGTCGCGCGTCAGCAGCGTGAACTTCACCAGTTCCTCCATCACGTCGACGACGCGATCGAAATAGGCCGACGGCTTCATCCGCCCCGCTTCGTCGAATTCCATGAACGCCTTGGCCACCGACGACTGGTTCGGGATCGTCAGCATGCGCATCCAGCGTCCGAGCACGCGCATCTGGTTCACCGCATTGAACGACTGCGATCCGCCGCTGACCTGCATCACCGCGAGCGTCTTGCCCTGCGTCGGCCGCACCGCGCCGACCGACAGCGGAATCCAGTCGATCTGCGACTTCATGATGCCGGTCATCGCGCCGTGTCGTTCCGGCGAGCACCAGACCATCCCCTCCGACCACATCACCAGCTCGCGCAATTCGACCACCTTCGGGTGACTTTCGGGCGCATCGTCGGGCAGCGGCAGGCCGCTCGGATTGAACACGCGCACCTCGGCGCCCATCGCCGTGAGCAGGCGCTCGGCCTCCTCGACCAGCAGGCGACTGAACGAACGCTCGCGCAGCGAGCCGTACAGCAGCAGGAAACGCGGCGGATGGCCGGACGGCGACGCCGGCCGCAAGCGGCTCGCGTCCGGTACGCGGAAGAGTTCGGCGTCGAGTTGCGGCAGGTCGGTCAGTCGGTCGGTCATGAATGGCTTCCGTGGTTGGCTCAAGTGCGCTCGTACCAGCCCTTCGACCGGTTCACGACGCGCACCACCAGCAGCATGACCGGCACCTCGATCAGCACGCCGACGACGGTCGCGAGCGCCGCGCCGGAGTGGAAACCGAACAGGCTGATCGCGGCCGCGACGGCCAGCTCGAAGAAGTTGGACGCGCCGATCAGCGCCGACGGGCATGCAATGTTGTGCTTCTCGCCCACGGCGCGATTGAGCCAGTATGCGAGCGCGGCGTTGAAGAACACCTGGATCAGGATCGGCACCGCGAGCAGCGCGATCACCAGCGGCTGCCTCAGGATCGCTTCGCCCTGGAACGCGAACAGCAGTACGAGCGTGGCCAGCAGCGCGGCGATCGACCACGGGCCGATCTTCGCCATTGCTGCATCGAATGCCGCCTGTCCCTTCGAGAGCAATACCTTGCGCCAGATCTGCGCGAGGATCACCGGAATCACGATGTAGAGCACGACCGACGTGAGCAGCGTCGCCCACGGCACGGTAATCGCGGACATCCCCAGCAGCAGCCCGACCAGCGGCGCGAACGCGATCACCATGATGCTGTCGTTCAGCGCGACCTGCGACAGCGTGAACAGCGGATCGCCGCCGGTCAGCCGGCTCCACACGAACACCATCGCCGTGCACGGCGCGGCGGCCAGCAGGATCAAACCGGCGATGTAGCTGTCGAGCTGGCCCGCCGGCAGCATCGGCGCGAACAGATGCCGGATGAACAGCCAGCCGAGAAACGCCATCGAGAACGGCTTGACCAGCCAGTTCACGCTGAGCGTGACGCCGATCCCTTTGACGTGCTGACGCACTTCATGCAACGCCCCGAAGTCGACCTTGACCAGCATCGGGATGATCATCACCCAGATCAGCAGCCCGACCGGCAGGTTGACCTGCGCGTACTCCATGCGGCCGATCTGCTGGAACACGCCGGGCAGCATCTGGCCGAGCGCGATGCCGGCGACGATGCACAGCGCGACCCAGAGCGTCAGGTAGCGTTCGAAGAAATTGATCGCGGGCTTCGCAATGGCGTGGCGAGGCGGGATCGCGTTGGACGTGTTCATCGAAGAGGATTCCGTGCGGGAGCAACGCACGCGGCACGCCGGTTCACGCGCGCCGCCGTGCGAGCGCTCAGTTTCGCGAGATGGCGGTCAACGCCGCCTGCAGTTCGGCATCGCTCATGCGCTCGAGCGGCAGCGCCAGCAGTTGCAGCATCCGGTAGCCGAGCGCCTCGCGCGTCAGTTCGAACGCGAGCCGCTTGCCGGCATCGCCGCCCTCGGCGTTCGACGGATCGGCGTAGCCCCAATGCACGTTCACCGGGCTGCCGGGCCAGTACGGGCAGGCCTCCGCGGCCGCGCTGTCGCATACCGTGATGACGACGCGCAGGCGCGGCGCGCCTTCGCCGACGAATTCGTCCCAGCTCTTGCTGCGGTATCCGGTGACGTCGACACCGGCGCGCGTGAGCGCATCCAGCGCGAACGGATTGAGCCGGCCGCTCGGCGCGCTGCCGGCGCTGTAGGCGCGCACGTCGCGGCCGAGTTTCCGGGCCCAGTGGTTGAGCATCCCCTCCGCGAGCACGCTGCGCGCGGAGTTGTGGGTACAGAGAATAAGGACGTTGGTGGTCATGGGGGGGCGGGTGTATGCGTACTCAGGTCTGGCCGGAGCAGGACGTCGAACAGGCAGACACCGGCGTGCACGGATTGCCGCCGCAACAGTTCTCGGTGAGGTAGCCGATCAGCCCGTTCATCGTCGCAAAGTTCGCGCAATAGAACACGAAGCGGCCTTCCTGGCGGCTCGTGACGAGCTGCGCATGGGCCAGTTCCTTCAGATGAAACGACAGCGACGACGGCGGCACGTCGAGCAGCGTCGCGATTTGCCCGGCCGGCAAGCCCGACGGGCCGGCCTGCACGAGCGCGCGGAAGACGGCGAGGCGCGACTCATGCGCGAGTGCCGCCAGGGCGGCGATGGTCTGGTTCGTTTCCATGTTTCGATAATACTCGAAATATGGAAACAATGGCAGTAACGTATCGCGTCCCGCCGCCGCGCGTCACACCGTCACGACCATTCTTCGGGCGGCATCGCGCCGCCGTCATCCTCCCACTGCGGCTCGCCCGCCCCTTCCCTGCGACTCGGCGCCACCGGCCCGTTCCCGCTGCTGCGTTCGTTTCGCCGCGTGCCGTCGCGGGACGTCGCCGCGCGCACCCGCGCCCGCGTGCGGGTCGGTGCGACGGTCCGCTGTTCGCTACCGCGGCGCTCGTCGGTCGACGCCGCGTCCTGGGTCTGTCGCGCATTCGAAGCTGCGTTCATGTGTGCCCTCCCGGCTCATTGAAAGAGACCTTCGTTGAAACGCGCAGCAATTCGGGTGCCGCCTGTCGGGCAAGCGCCTTGCTTCCCCGTTTCGTACCGCAACCCTTTCCGGAGCCGACCATGCCGATCGACCGCAGCACGCCGCCCGCAACGCGTCACCGTCTCGGCGAATGGATGGCCCGCGAGGAATCGCAGATGGCCGGGTACCGCGCGAACATCGCGAACGCAGCGCGCGCGCAGGCCGGCGAACAGCTGCGCACGCCGGCCGTGCAGGCGCTCGCGCGGCTGTTCGACGACCACGCGGTGCTGCGCATGAGCCTCACCCGCGCGATCGACGAGGCGCTCGAAGCGGGCCGCATGCTCGGCTACGCATCGATCGGCGAACTGATGACCGTGATCGACCACCTGATGACCTACACGCCGCCGTTCAGCGAAACGAGCCTGGTGGTGTGCCCGCTGAACGCGTTTCTCGACTGGCCGATGTGCATGCCGTCAGGCCACGCGGTGTTTCGCGACGCGGCGGTCAACGCGCACCTGAAGCAGGTGCTGAACGTGTGGTGCGACTTCCTCGGCGGCCCGCATTCGCGCGCGCATCTCGATACGTCGTCGCCCGACGGCTGGTTCTGCGATGCAGCGCGCACGCGCCTCGGCCTGTCGCAGTTCCAGTATCGCGAGGACCAGCCGCACTGGGGCTTCGACTCGTGGAACGACTTCTTCACGCGGCGCTTTCGCGCGGGTGCGCGGCCGGTCGCGGCGCCGGACGATCCGCACGTGATCGTCAGCGCGTGCGAGGCCGCGCCGTATCACACCGAATCCAGCGTGAAGATCCGCGACAGGTTCTGGATCAAGGGGCAGCCGTATTCGCTGCGCGACATCTTCACGCCCGCGCGGCTGCCGCTCGCCGAGCGCTTCGTCGGCGGCGACCTCTACCAGGCGTATCTGAGCGCGTACAACTATCACCGCTGGCACGCGCCGGTGCGCGGCACCGTCACGCACGCGTACCGGGTCGACGGCACCTACTACTCGGTCGCGGAAGCGGAAGGCCCGGACCCGGCCGGGCTCAACGACTCGCAGGGCTACATGACGGCCGTCGCCGCGCGCGCGGTGGTCGCGATCGACTGCGACGACCCGGGGATCGGGACGGTCGCCGCGGTGTTCGTCGGGATGGGCGACGTGTCGTCGTGCGTGATCGAGGTCGTGCCGGGGCAGCGGATCGACAAGGGCGACGAGATCGGCTATTTCCAGTACGGCGGCTCGACCTGCTGCCTGCTGTTCGAACCGGGCGTGATCGACCGCTTCCAGTGCGCGCCGCCGTTCGACGGCGATACGCCGGCCGTACAGGTCAACGCACCGGTCGCGATCGCGCACTGAGCCGCGCGGTTCGGCATCACGCGTCGGCACTGCCGAACCCGCGCCCGGCGTGCCGCAGCATGCGCTGCACGATCGACAGCCCGTCCGGCGTCAGGGCGAGCCGGCTCGCGCCCGATGCGTCGGCGCGCATCTCGATCAGGTGTTGTTCCACCAACGCGACGATATCTTCGCGGTCGGCCTGGATCTGTTCCGGCGCGCGATGGACCAGGAATAGTGCGGCAAATTCATGTGCGGTCAGCATGTTGTCTCCCCCATTTGACGGCTTGGCGCGATACGACGATGGCATCGCGCCGGCGCAGGCGCGAATCGTGCGCCGCGATTTGAGGAGACATGCAGGGAGTGTGCCAGTATCTGGGACGGAGCGGCCCGGCGCCCGGCCGGCGCGCGGCGTGATGTGTCACTTCAAGGCGCTCGGGAGCCGCTGCAAACTTTTCAACGGCGTGTAATGGCGCCCAATGGTGCGAATGGAACCGGACGGGCGCACTGCGGCACGCGCCGCATGCCCCACGACTCACGACTTCCGCGAACGGAACATCCCGGCGCGGGCGGTTTTGCCCGCCGCCTTGTCGCGCACGCGGAAGTAGCCGCTGTGGAGTTCCACGCCGCCCTTGCCGTCGACCAGCACGTCCGCGCAAGCGGCCTCGATGCGCGCGCGGCCGCGCTCGAACGCGTCGCGCAAGTCGGCTTCGAGCGCGGAGCGCGCGCCGAAATGATCCTCGAGCGCTTCGACCGTGATCGTGCAGGTTTGCGGCTTCCCGTCGACCTCGACGACGAAACGCATCAGCAGCGCCGCGCCGTCGAACTCGGGCGGCGCGTCGGTCAGCGTCACGTGGCGAACGGGTTCGGCTGGCATCGCTCAGGGCCCCCGCGACGCGAGGCACTGCACCAGCGCGCCGTTGAATGCGGGCAGGTCGGCCGGCTTGCGGCTCGTGATCAGGTTGCCGTCGCGCACGACCTCCTGGTCGACCCACTTGCCGCCCGCATTGCGGATGTCGTCCTGCAGGCTCGGCCAGCTCGTCATCGTGCGGCCGTCCACCAGCCCGGACGACACGAGCAGCCAGCCGCCGTGACAGATCGCGGCAATCGGCTTGCCCGCGCCGACGGCCGCGGTCACGAATTCGCGCGCGGCCGGCAGCATCCGGATCGCGTCGCCGTTGACCACGCCGCCCGGCAGCACGACCGCGTCGTAATCGCCTTCGCGCGCATCGTCGAACGTGCGGTCGACCTTCACGCGATCGCCCTTGTCGACGTGCCTGAACCCCTGGATCTCGCCGCGCTTCTGCGAAATCACGTCGACCTGCGCGCCCTCTGCCTTCAGCGCGCGCTGCGGTTCGACGAGTTCGGCTTCCTCGAAGCCGTCGACCGCGAGTATCGCTACCTTGCAATGATCCAGCTTGCCGATCATGGATCGCTCCCTTTCGTGTTGTGGCACCGGGTGTGCCGTACCCTGCCGTATCCATCGAAGCAGCAACGGGCGTGCCGCGCCCGTCGGGATGGCGGCCGGCGCGGTGCCGCCTTGAAGGGGCGCGACCCGCGATCGGCGGTTGGCGGCGCGCACGCGCGTCGCGGCGTGATGCGTGCCCCCATTGGATAGCGCCGCGCCTGCAAAGATTTCAACGGGATGTAACGTGACGCCGGCAATACCCGCGACTATCGGCGGCAGCCGCCCGGTGGCCTGCATGCGAGGCCGTACCCGCCGCCGGCCGGTGCCGGCCCGCCGCGCTCACTGCAGGTGACGCGCGGCGTCGAGCATCGCGTCGGTCAGCTCGATCGTCAGCGTCAGGTCCTCGGTGACGTCGGGCAGCGCGTCGAGCGTGGCCTGCACGCTGTCGTGCAGCATCGCGTGCACGCGCATCCGCGCGGGCTCGTCGAGGTCCGCATAGCGCTCCATCGTGTCGCAGTCGAGCGCGAGCACGACCGCGTGCCGCGCGGTATCGCGCGGCGCATCGGGCGCGAGCGCCCACGCCGCATGAAACATGATCCTGCCGGTCGCGACGTCGACATGAACCGTCGTATCGAGACCCTCGGTCTCGGCGGCGTCGGCGTCCAGCGCATCGTCGTCGAGCGAGATCCGGGAATTCGATTGCATGTTGTCCTCCTGCGTGGTGGCGACCGGCCGGCCTCGCGCGCGGTGTCCGCCAGCGCGCCGCGCCGGGGCGCCGGCGCGACGCCGAGATCGTCAATAGCTGCTGGAACCCGCGCTGCCCGTGCCACCGCCCGAGCCGGTCGCCCCCGGCAAGCGGCTAGTGCCGGCGCCCGCGCCGGTTCCGCCCGGGGCCGCACCGGCACCGCCCATGCCCGCGCTGCCGCCGGCACCGCTCGTGCCGGTGCTGCCCGTACCGGGGGTGCCCGTTCCGGTGCTACCGGTACCGCTGCCGGTACTGCCCGTTCCGGTGCCGCCGGTGCCGCCCGTCGCGCCGCCGCCCATGCTGCCGGTCCCGGCGCCAGTCATGCCGCCGGGCTTGCTGCGCACGTCCGGTTGACCGCGCGGACCCGTGCCGCGCGGCGCCTGCATGCGGGTCGCGGGCGGCGGCGCCGCGGTGTTGCCGTTCGACAGGTTGCCGCCGCTGCCCTGCGCCGACGTGTCCGGCGGCGACAGGATCGGCGCGCCGGTGCCCTCGTCGGAACGTTGCGAATTCTGTGCCCATGCGGCCGGTGCGGCCGCGACGAGCGCGACGGCCGCGCACGCGAGGATCCGGCGCGCGGCAGATTTCGATTCGGATGCTGGCTTCATGGAGCGCTCTCCCTCAATGGAACCGCCGTAGTGGAATGGCCTGCGCCTTCGATTCAGCAAGGCCCGTGCCGCCACCGACAGGCGGCACGCGAATTGCGGCACCACCCGGACACTCGAGACCCGCGATCCATCCCGATTCCATAGGGAGAGCCCTGCCATGCCTTCAGCTTCCGCTTCCCATCCGCACGGCAAACGCGCGACGCGCCGCCCGGGCCGTGCGCGCAGCAACGATCCGCAGCACCGCAAGCGCTGGTCCGCCGACGTCATGCAAAGAAGCGATGCGCTCGACATCGAGCCCGAGATCTTCAAGTCCGACGACCCGGGCAGGATCGCCGCGTCGCTCAAGCGCTCGGCCGAACACAGCCGCCGCCGCAAGGGGACGCCGTTCCAGTCGGCGATGTCGATGCTGAACTTCTACGTGAACCGCGCGGGCCGCAACCTGCCGAAAACGCGCCGCGCGACGCTCGAACGCGCGAAGCGCAAACTGCGCGAGGCGTTCGGCCGCAAGCCGTGACGGCCACCGCCGGTTCGCCGTCGACCTGCCCGGCCTGCCCGCATGCATGAAACGCTGTGGTATCTGATCATCGGCGCGGTGCTGATGGGCATGGGCATCGTGACGTCGGCGCTGCGTCATCTGCCGTGCAGCAGCGCGATGATCTATCTTGCTCTCGGTGTCGCGCTCGGCCCGTCCGGCGCCGGGCTCCTGCATCTCGACATCCAGCGCGACGCGCCGCTGCTGCGCGAGATCGTCGAGGTCGCGCTGCTGGTATCGCTGTTCGCGATCGGGCTGCGGCTGCGCGTGCCGCTGTCCGACCCGCTGTGGCGCGTGCCATGCCGGCTCGGCCTGCTCGCGATGATCGTCACGGTGCCGCTGCTCGCCGGCTGCGCGGTACTGACGCTCGGGCTCGGCTGGGGCCCCGCGCTGCTGCTCGCGGCGATCCTCGCGCCGACCGACCCGGTGCTCGCGCACGACGTGCAGGTGCATGATCCCGGCGATCGCGACCTGGTGCGCTTCGCGCTGTCCGGCGAAGGCGGGCTGAACGACGGCATCGCGCTGCCGTTCGCGCTCGCGGGCCTCGCGCTGTGCGGCGCGTCCGATACGCCGCATGGGACGCCGCCGCTGTCGGGCACGTTCGCACTGGCCGCGCTGTGGGGCATCGCGGGCGCCGCCGCGATCGGCGGCATGCTCGGCGCGGCGACCACCACCGCGATCGGCTGGCTGCGCACCCGTCATGCGCAGGCACTCGGCTTCGAAGGCTTCTTCGCGCTCGCGTTGATCGTGCTGTCGTTCGGTGCCGCGCAGCTCGCGCATACGTTCGGCTTCATCGCGACGTTCGCCGCGGGCGTCGCGATGCGCCGCGTCGAGCATCGCGCGAGCGGTGACCGCCGGCCGCGCGAAGTGATCGGCCGGGTCGATTCGGAAGACGTGGTCGCGACCGAGAAGCACCCGGAAAAGGCGCACGCGTTCATGACCGAATCGGTGCTCGACTTCACGATCGAGCTCGAGCGGATCGCCGAGGCGCTCGTGATGACGATGATCGGCGGCGTGCTCGCCACGCTGACGACGCCGCTCTTCACGTGGGGCTCGGCCGCGCTCGCCGTCGGGCTGTTCGTCGCCGTGCGGCCGCTCGCGGTGCTGCCGGCGCTCGCCGGCTCGCGCGCGACGCCGGCGCAGCGCCGGCTGCTGGCATGGTTCGGGATACGCGGGATCGGCTCGTTCTACTACCTGCTGTTCGCGCTCGAGCACGGGCCGTCGAGCGCCGTGCGGCCGCTCGCGGCGCCGGTGCTGGCCGTCGTGTCGGCGTCGGTGATCGCGCACGGCGTGTCCGCGACGCCGCTGATGGACTGGTATCACCGCCTGCAGCAGCGTCGGCGCTGACGGCGCCGTCACGACATGCCGAGACGCGCACGCATCTGCGCGGTGATCCGCTGCCGCGTGCCGGCATAGTCTTCCCAAGGGTCGCGCTTGAGCCGGTCGAGCCGCTCGTGCAGCGTGTCGATCGTCCATTGCGCGCCGCCCGTGGTGGTTGGCACCTCGTCCCAGCGCAGCGGCACCGACACGCCCAGCCCGGGCCGCGCCCGCACCGAATACGCGGCGATTGTGCTCGCACCGCGGCCGTTGCGCAGGTAGTCGATGAAGATCTTGCCGCGCCGGTGACGCGCGCCCATCGTCGCGGTGAAACGGTCGGGCAGCGCGCCCGCGACATGCCGCGCGAGCGCGCGCGAGAAGTCCTTCGCGTCGTCCCAGCCCAGGTGCCGCGCGATCGGCACGACGACGTGCAGCCCCTTGCCGCCGCTCGTCTTGCAGAACGACGCGAGGCCCAGTTCGTCGAGCAGCCCGCGCACGAGCTGCGCGGCGTCGGTCATCGCGCGCCACGGCAGCGCCGGATCGGGATCGAGGTCGAACACGATCCGGTCCGGCCGCTCGATGTTCGACGCGTGCGCGTTCCATGTATGCAGCTCGATCGTGCCCATCTGCGCGGCGCCGAGCAGCGCGTCGACGCTGTCGAGCGACAGCAGCGGACCGTGGCCCGGATCGAGTCCTGCGTGCTGCGTGACGAACGGGATCTCGCGGCGCTCCGCATGCTTCTGGAAGAACAGCTCGCCCGCGATGTCGCCGGGCGCGCGCACGAGCGCCACGGGCCGGCCCTTCAGGTCCGGCAGCAGCCACGGCGCGACCCATTGCCAGTAATGCGCGAGATCGATCTTGCGCGTGCCGCTCTGCGGATCGAGCACGCGCTCGGGATGGGTGATGCGCACGCGGCCGAGCATGTCGGAACCGGCATCGTCGCGTGCTGCGTGGGGGGACGGGCGTGAACGTGCGTGGTGCTTGCGAGCGCTCGCATCGTGCTCGGCGCGATCTGCGTGATCGGCATGCTCGGCATGCGACGCGTGATCGACGTGCTCCGTGTGCGCCGCGTGCTTGCGTTCGTGCATTTCGTGATGCGTGGTCTGGCGTCGCTCCATCACCCCCTCCGTTTCCGGTTGCTTCGGCACTTCGCGGACGATCTGCGACGCCGGCTTGTCCTCGCGCAGCGCGATGAACGCGGCCTGCCGCACGATGCCGTCGCCGGTCCACTCGGCGAATTCGCATTCGGCGACGAGCGTCGGCTCGATCCAGTGCACGCGCGTGCGCGAGCGTTCGCGCGGCGGCGGATCGAACGGCGTCGTATCGCGTTGCTGCTTGCGCAGGATCGGTGCGAGCCGGTCGAGCATCCGCGTGTCGAAGCCGGTGCCGACGCGGCCGACGTAGCGCAGCGGCGCAGGCCCGCGCCGCCGCTTGCCGGCCGCTGCCGGCTCGTGCACGCCGAGCAGCAGCGCGCCGAAGCCGTGCCGGCTGCCCGACGGCTCGGTGTAACCGCCGATCACGAACTCCTGCCGGCGCCGGCATTTGAGCTTGATCCACGCGGGCGAGCGACCGCCGCGATAGCGCGATTCCGCGCGCTTGCCGATCAGCCCTTCGAGGCCGGTATCGCAGGCGCTCGCGATCAGCGATGCGACGTCGTCGCCGAGATCCGGCGAAAAGCGCAGCCGCGCGGGGTCGCTGTCGGCGAGCAGCGCTTCGAGCAGGGCGCGGCGCGCGGTGAGCGGTGCGTCGCGCAAGTCGTAACCGTCGAGACAAGGCAGGTCGAACACGAACAGCGTGATCGCATCCGAATGTCCGGCGCCGATCGCGTTCTGCAGCGCCTGAAAGTCGGGGAGACCGTTCCTGCCGAGCACGACGGCCTCGCCGTCGAGCCAGGCGTCGTCGACGTCGAGCGCCGCGAGCGCGTCGCGCTGCGCGCGCAGCTTCGCGGTCCAGTCGCGGCCTTCGCGCGTCATCAGCTTCACATGCCGGCGGGCGCCCTTGCCCGCAATGCGCGCGAGGATCCGGTAGCCGTCGAATTTCAGTTCGTAGCGCCAGTCGCCCTGCGTCGGCGGGCCGTCGACCAGCGTCGCGAGTTGCGGCGCGACGCGCTCGGGCAGCGGCGCACGTACCGCACCGTCGATCTCGGACGGATCGGCGGGCCGGCGGGCGCGGCTTTCTCGGCTTTCTCGGCTTTCTCGGCTTTCTCGGCTTTCTCGGCTTTCTCGGCTGTCTCGGCTGTCTCGGCTTTCTCGGCTTTCTCGGCTGTCTCGGCTGTCTCGGCTGTCTCGGCTGTCTCGGCTGTCGCGGCTGTCGCGGCTGTCGCGGCCATCACGGCAATCACGGCCATCGCGGCCATGATCGTCATGCGCTGCGGCGCGCGTGTCGGTCGAGTCGCGCCGGCCGCGTTGCGCTCCGCGCGCGCGCGTCGAGCGGCCCGCGGCATCCGCACGCGTCGCCGACGCCGCCCCGTCATGCACACTCCCCGGCAGTTCGCCGACGACGTCGAATTCGGCCTCGCTGCGCGCGTCGTCGTCGCGCTCCTTGATCAGCAGCCACTGCACCTGCCGCCCCTCCTGCCGTCCGCTGCGCACGAGCGCCCAGCCGCCGTGCAGCTTTTCGCCGTCGAGCCGGAACGTCAGCTTGCCCGCGCGATAGCCGTCGCGTGCCTGCGCGAGACCGCCGTCCGGCGTCCACGTGCCTTCGTCCCATACGACGACCGCTCCCGCGCCGTAATGCCCGGCCGGAATCTCGCCTTCGAACGACGCGTATTCGAGCGGATGATCCTCGACCTGCACGGCGAGGCGCTTCACCGACGGATCGACGCTCGGCCCCTTCGGCACGGCCCACGACTTCAGCGTGCCGTCGAGTTCGAGCCGGAAGTCGTAATGCAGGCGCCGCGCGTGGTGCTCCTGGATCACGAAGCGCAGCGGGTGGCCGGCACGCCGGGTCGCCCGCCCGGAAGGTGTCGCGTTCGCCTTCGCGCGCCGCCGCCCGTGCGCGCCTTCGGGTTCCGGCGTCGCGTCGAAGCGGCGTTTGCGGCGATAGGGATCGAGCTTGCCGGCCATCGTGTCACCTCGCGTCGCCGCGCATCATGCGGCGTGCTTGCGGCGCGCGGCGGTTTTCTTCGCCGCATGCTCGCCGGTCGCGGCACGTTTCGCGGCCGGCCGCTTCGCCGCCGGCGTCTTCTCGGCGGAGCCTTTCGGCGCGGCCTTCGAAGCCGGCTTGCGGCGCGCGCCGCCGCGCGACGACGCAGAAGAAGACGACGCGGAAGAAGACGACGCTTCCGCCTCCGCGCCCTCGTCGTCGCCCGCATTGCGCGGGCCCGCCGCGCGCGCGCCACCGCCGCCGCCCTTCAGGCTGCGTTTCAGCAGCTCGGTCAGGTCGACCACGTTGGTCGCCGCGCGGCCCGTCTGCGGTGGCCGCTCTTCGATCTCCTCGATCTTGCCCGCGCGCACCTTGCGCTCGACCAGCTCGAGAATGTCGTCGCGAAACGTGTCGTGATACTCGTCCGGCGTCCACTTGCCCGCCATCTCGTCGATCAGCTTCTTCGCCATCCCGAGCTCGCGCGCGGTCACGCCCGCGTGTTTCGCGTCGTCGGCCGGCACCGTCAGTTCGTCGAGCGGCCGCAGTTCTTCCTGCCAGCGCAGCGTGTCGAGCGCGAGCAGCGGCCCGACCGGAATCAGCGCGCCGAGATGCTGGCGGTCGCGCATCACCACGAGCGCGATGCCGATCTTGCCGCTGTCCTTCAGCGCGTCGCGCAGCAGCGCATAGACCTTCTCGCCCTTGCGGTCCGGCACGAGGTAGTACGGCGTGTCGAGATACAGGAACGATACCGCGTCCGCGTCGACGAACGTCAGGATGTCGACGGTTTGCGTCGATTCCGGATTGGCCGCGCGAATCTCCTCGTCGGTCAGCACGACGTAGCGTTCCTTCTCGTACTCGTAGC
This sequence comes from Burkholderia sp. Bp9099, assembly GCF_003857805.1. NCBI lineage: Bacteria > Pseudomonadati > Pseudomonadota > Betaproteobacteria > Burkholderiales > Burkholderiaceae > Burkholderia > Burkholderia sp. Bp9099. The sequence continues at coordinate 94,888 of NZ_QTPU01000002.1, read as the reverse complement.
CGCGCACGATGTCCTCGCGCGCGACCTCCTTGCCGGTGCGCTTGTTGATCTGCCGATAGCCGACCGGGTCCATCGAGCGCTTGTCGAGCAGCCGGAACGACGGCTTCACGGTGCGCGTCGCGGGAAACAGCTGCACGGGCACGTGAACGAGCCCGAAGCTGATCGCGCCTTTCCAGATCATCCGCGATGCCATGCGTGTTCTCCTTTGCCGGGTGCGCGAGCGCGTGGCGGCACACACCAGAAACCGTCACGGGCATGGATGCGCCGCACGGCGCGTGTCGCGACGGCGGCCAAAGCGTCGATGCGGGCTGCGTCGGTCAGGGCGCGCGCAACGCGCGGTCGAGTTCGGCGCGCGTCACGTCGAGCGCGACGCTGCATTCGATCTCGGCGTCCTCGACGCGCGGCTTGTGCTCGTCAACCGCGCGCCGCGCGAGGTCGCACAGCTGCGTGCGCACGCGCAGGCGATCGGCCGCGCCGAGCGACGCATAGCGCGTGAGCACGTCGGGATCGAAACGCAGGTCGACCGCGCAGCGCCATTGACGCGCGTCCTCATCGGACGGCACGCGCACCCACGACACCTGGATCGTCAGCCGCCCGGACGCGTCGTCCGCGTGCACGACGACGGTCGACTGCGACGGAAAGCCGTTCGCGAGCGCATGCTCGAGTTCCGCGATGCGCTGCGAACGGTCGGGGGCGGTCGTCATCGCCTGACAACCCCCAGCAGCAGCGTGACGAGGAAGATCACGACGAAGATGTAGAACAGGATCTTCGCGATCTCGGCCGCGCCGGCCGCGATGCCGCCGAAGCCGAACAAGGCGGCGACGAGCGCGATGATGAGGAAGATGATGGCGTAACGAAGCATGAATGCCTCCTGGAGTCCTGAAGAACGGTGATCGTCGATGCGTGTCGCCGTCGATCACGAATCGTGCTTGTGCCTGGGTTTGCCGTGGACCGGCGTCGAAGCCATTTTTTCGAGTTCCTTTTCGCTCATCGACTTGGCCATCGACTTCGCAGGCGGCTTCAGGTCCTTCATTTTCGTGTCGCCGCGCTTGGCCGACAGGGCGGCTCCTGCGGCGCGTTGCTGTGCCTGGGACTTGGCTGGCATGGCTTTCCTCCTCTCGGTGACGCGCGACGTCCGTGTGGCTCACGGGCGGGCCGCGCGCGGTTCGGACGGTATCGTCATGCGGCGTCGCGCCGGCGCAGGTCGGCCGGCGGAATCTTCATCGCCTGGCGATACTTCGTGACGGTACGACGCGCAAGAAGGATGCCGCGGCCCGCGAGGTTCTGCGCGAGCGCGACGTCGGACAGCGGATCGTTATGGCGCTCGGCGGCGATCATGTCGCGGATCAGCACCTTCGCGGCCGATGCCGAGCACACGCCCTTGCCGGCCGCCTCCAGCTTGCGGGGGAAGAAATGCTTGAATTCGAACGTGCCGTGCGGCGTGGCCATGTACTTGTTGCCCGTCGCGCGCGAGACCGTCGATTCGTGCAGGTCGAGCTCCTCGGCGATGTCGCGCAGCACGAGCGGCTTCATCGCGATCTCGCCGTAGCGGAAGAAGTCGCGCTGCCGCGCGACGATGCATTCGCCGACCCGCTGGATCGTGTCGAAGCGCTTCTGTACGTTGCGGATCAGCCAGCGCGCTTCCTGCAGCTGCTGGCCCAGCGGCGAATCGCGCTCGCCGCTCGACTGCGCGAACAGCGTCGCGTAGCGCTCGTGCAGCCGCGCGCGCGGCAGCACGGCCGGGTTGATCGTCACGATCCATTCGTCGCGCACCTGGCGCACGATCACGTCGGGTATCACGTAGTCGCCGCGCGTGCTGCCGTAGTGATTGCCGGGGCGCGGATCGAGCGCGCGCACCAGCGCGCAGGCGGCCTGCATCGTCGCCTGGTTGCAGCCGAGGCGCCGCTGGATCTCCGCCGTCTCGCGGCGCGCGAGCCGTTCGAGATGGTCGCGCGCGATGGCCTTCGCTTCCGCGAGCGCCGGCGTGCCGGCCGGAATCGCGTTGAGCTGCAGCAGCAGGCACTCGGACAGCGAGCGCGCGGCGATGCCCGGCCGGTCCAGCATCTGCACGAGCCGCAGCGCGACCGTGAGATCCTGTTCCGACAGCAGCCGCGCCGGATCGGCCGCGACCAGCAGCTCGCCCAGCTCCTGACGCAGGTAGCCGTCTTCGTCGAGCGCGTCGATCACGATGCGCGCGGCCTCGCGGTCGCGCCGGTTCAGCGGATAGAGCCGCAATGCGTCGTGCAGCTGCTGGTGCAGCGACGGCTCGGCGGCCATCCACTCGCCGGGCGACTGGTCGCCCGCGTCGTCGGCCTGTCGCCCGGTGCCTCGCGTGGTCGGCGCGGCCGTGTACGACACGTCGCCGTCCGGCGGGCGCACTTCCTCGTGCTCGGGTGGCGGCTCGGGCGGTGCGGCTTCGGCCTCGGGTTCGGGCGCGTCGGCGGCTTCTTCGTCGCCCTGCCCGTCTTCGAGAAACGGATTCGAGTCGAGCGCCTGTCGCAATTCCTGCTGGAATTCGAGCGAAGACAACTGCAGCAGGCGAAGCGACTGCTGAAGCCTCGGCGTGAGTGCCAGATGCTGTCGCATCTGGAGCGCAAGCGTGACGGACATCGATGCCCTCCTGACGGTGTGCGGAATGCGTTTATGCGAATCCATGCAGCTACCGTGCCAGGAAGGCGAAGCGCCGTCCGGCGGGGCTCTCGCGGGTTCGTACCCCGTCGGCCGCGGCCCCGGGCGCCCCCTTTTTTACAAGCGCCAGCAAGTTAGGGGGCACGGCATTCGCTCCGCGCGGATATGCCGTCGCCGTCGCGCAAATATGCCTTCGCAGGCGATATCGTTGCGCGGCATCCGTGCAGGGTGCCGCGGTCAGTACTGCATCGGCGGCGGCGTGCCCGGCAGCGTTTGACCGCCCTGCACGCCGTTCGGCCCCGGCGGCGGCACGTCGACCGGCTCGCCGCCGGTCGCGCCCGGCGGCAGCGTGTTGTACGGCGACGGGCGCGTGTCGTAACGCGTATTCGCGTCCGGCATCGTCGTGGTCGGCGACGCGCCGTGGCCGTCCGGTGGCGCCGGCGGTGCGCCACGCGTGCCGTAGGGGCCCTGCGGTTGCGTGCATGCGCCCAGCGCGCACGCAGCGGCGAACGCACAGGCGCACACGCGTATCGTCTGGATCGGTTTCATCGGAACCTCCTCCGTGAAGTGCGGTGCGCGGCACCGGGCCGGCCGTGACGGCGCGGCTCAGAGCCGGTTGAAATGGAAATCGCCCGCATACGCGTTCGGTGCGCGACGGGCCATCATCGTGTCGAATTCGGCCGCGACGCGCATCAGTGCGCCGCGTTGCCGCTCGATACCGGCCTGCTCGAGCGCCGCGAACGCGTCGGCGTCGAAAGTCACGGTCAGCGACGCCGGATGACCGTCGACGCGAAAGCCGAAATGCAGCGCGCCGGCCGGCTGCTCCTCGGCATGGAACGGCATCGCGCGCGCCTCGAAATGACGGCCGAGCGTCTCGGCCACGTCGCGCAGCATGCCGGGTTTCACGCTGATGCTCATCGTGGGCTCTCCGTGGGTGGGATGGACGCAATCGGCGGCCCGCCGGTCGACGGCGTGTGGACCGGCGGCGCGTGAATGGGCGGCACATGAATCGGCAGCGCGTGAATCGGCCGCACAGGAATCGGCGGCGCAGGAATCGGCAGCCCGTGGTTCGGCCGCGCGTGAACCGGCGGCGCCCGCGTCGGCGGCTCACGCTCCGGCGGCGGATGCCCGGGCGGGTCGCCTTCCGGATCCTGATAAGGCTCCGGCGTGCCGGGCGGCAGGTCATCCGGCGCGGGCGGCTCGGGGTCCGGTTCGACGTCGGGGATCGGCGGTTCGGGCCGGTGCAGCGACTGGGCGGGGTCTCGGTTCATCGGGGGGCATTCGATCGTTGCGTCGTCCTCGCGGGGCCTGATCGATTGGCGCGGCGTGCGCCGCCCGATCGTCCACGAAAGGCAGGGCCGCAAGCTGCGTGCCGTCTGCGTGCCGGCGTGCACGCCGCCTCGCACGCCGCCTTTCCGTGCGCCGGCGCGCGGTCGCGCGCGCCATCCCGCCGTACGCCGTGCCTTCGCTACACCACGCGCTGCAATTCTTTCAAGGGCAGCGCGCTACGCGTCGTACGCGGCCATCACGAGCCACAGCTCGTGGTCGTCGTCGCGCACCCGCGCGGCGAGCGCATACGGATCGGCCGGCTCGCACGCGCGCTGCAGCGCGAACCGCGCCGGCTCGGTCGAGCCGAACGTCTCGTCGCCGAGCGGCCGCACGTCGGCCTTGCCTTCGAACATCCGGCGATCGGGCCGGTAGATCAGCGGCTCCTGTTTCCACGCGCTGAAATGGCTCTTCACCGACTCGAACCCGCCGCCGCATACGTTGATCTCATAGCGCACCCCTGGCCGCCGTTTGGGAATCGTCATCGTGCCTCCCGCTTGATTTGCGTGTGTGTGTGTGCGGAGCATTGCACCGCGCGTTGTGGCCGGCATCCTGCGTCGTCGTCCTGCGTAGTCATCCATCGAAGAAGCGGCAAGTCCCGTGCCGCGCGGTCGCGACAGGCACGGCCGTTGCGCGATCACCGCGTCATCGTCACCGCCTCGGAGCCCCGCCATGAAGGAATCGACCCGAACCGGCCGCGACGCGCCGCACCAACCGCAGCGCGATCCGTCGCCGCCGTTGAAGGACCAGGATCAAACGAAGACGCGCCACTCGGAGCGCCATATCGACAAGCAGCTCGAGGACACGTTCCCCGCGAGCGATCCGCCCGCGACCGGCGGCGTCACGCGCATCGAGCCCGACACGCCGCCGGGCACGCACGACGACGGCCCGTGGCAGGACCCCGCCCGACGCCGCGACGAATGACGGCCGGCACTCGACGGACACCGCTGCCGAACGGCACGCCGCTTGCTGCCCGCTTGTTGCCCCGCACGGCCCGGATTCAACCCGCAAGGAGGACTTCATGCAACGCGTCAACGAAATCATGTCGCAGGACGTCGTGCGCATCGCGCCGACCGACTCGATCCGTCATGCGGCGCAATTGATGGAGCGCTATGACATCGGCGCGCTGCCCGTATGTGACAACAACCGGCTGATCGGCATGGTCACGGACCGCGATCTCGCGGTGCGCGCGATCTCGGCCGGCAAGCCGCCGGAAACGCGGATCCACGAAGTCGCCTCGGGTCCGATCGAATGGTGTTTCGAGGACGATTCGCTGGAAGAGATCCAGCACTACATGGCCGACGCGCAACTGCGCCGCCTGCCCGTCGTCGATCACGACAAGCGGCTCGTCGGCATGCTGTCGCTCGCGGACATCGCGACGCGCACGGCTGGCCCCGCACGCGACGACGTCGCGAACACGCTCGAAGGCGTGTCGCAACCGAAGCAGACGTGACGGGGCCATTCGCGCCCCGCCCCGACTACCCGCGCGACCCGCAGGGCCCATCCCGGGCACGGTCGCGCTCCACGCAGCCAGGAGGACAACCATGCAGACTCAAGGACAGACCCGCATCGTCGGCAAGGGGGCCGCAACCGCGGCCGGGCCCGGCCCGGACGTGATGGCGGCCGACACGCTGGAAGGCGACAAGGTCTATACGACCGATGGCGACGACGTCGGCAAGATCAAGGACATCATGCTCGATGTGCGCTCGGGCCGCGTCGCGTACGCCGTGCTGTCGAGCGGCGGCCTGCTCGGCATCGGCGACAAGCTGCTTGCGATTCCGTGGAGCGCGCTCACGCTCGATACCGAGCGCAAGTGTTTCCTGCTGTCGGTCTCATCCGAGCGAATCCGCAACGCGCCGGGCTTCGACAAGGATCACTGGCCGGCGATGGCCGACCCGCAATGGGCCGAGCCGCTGCACGAGTACTACGGCAGCACGCCGTACTGGAGCGCGGGCGACGAGCTCGGGCTGACCGATCCGACCGAGGACCTGAACGATCCGCGCGCGCGCGACCAGCATTGATCGCTCTCGATTTGCCGGTGTATTAGCCGACGTGCCCCGCGAAAGCGGGGCTTTTTTTGGGCTTTCTTCGTGACGGATCGCCGGGCCGGTCCGGTGCTGTGAAGCCGGCGTCGCGGCCACCTGCCGGGCGCGCGACAGTCGTGGCGCGCGCCGCCCGATTGATAACCAAACAACATCAATCCTTCCAAAATTCGCACTTAACGTTTCCCCGTCTCCGGGCGAACATTGCCAAAACGACAATCGGTCGCGCCCCGCGCCATTCCCGTATTCTCTGGAGACACCCTGATGCACCCCTCGCCCAGCCTTTCGACCGGACGTTCGAAGGCCGCCGCGGTATTCCGCGTGACGGCCGGCAACTTCCTCGAGCAGTTCGACTTCTTCCTGTTCGGCTTCTACGCGACGCAGATCGCCGCCGTGTTCTTTCCCACCGCGAACGAGTTCGCCTCGCTGATGATGACCTTCGCGGTCTTCGGCGCCGGCTTCCTGATGCGGCCGCTGGGCGCGATCGTGCTGGGCGCGTACATCGACGACGTCGGCCGCCGCAAGGGCCTGATCGTCACGCTCGCGATCATGGCGAGCGGCACCATCCTGATCGCGTTCGTCCCCGGTTATGCGACGATCGGCCTGCTCGCGCCCGCGCTCGTGCTGATCGGGCGACTGCTGCAGGGCTTTTCGGCAGGCGCGGAACTGGGCGGCGTGTCGGTCTACCTCGCCGAAATGGCCACGCCCGGCCGCAAGGGCTTCTTCACGAGCTGGCAGTCGGCCAGCCAGCAGGTCGCGATCGTCGTCGCGGCCGGCCTCGGCTTCGCGCTCAATCAATGGCTGAGCGCATCGGCGATCGCCGCGTGGGGATGGCGCGTGCCGTTCTTCGTCGGCTGCATGATCGTGCCGTTCATCTTCATGCTGCGCCGCAACCTCGAGGAAACGCAGGAGTTCAAGGCGCGCCGGCACCGCCCGAGCATGAAGGAAGTGTTCGGCACGCTGGCGCACAACTGGGGTGTCGTGGTCGCCGGCATGATGCTGGTCGCGATGACGACCACGAGCTTCTACCTGATCACCGTCTACGCGCCGACGTTCGGCAAGACGGTCCTGCACCTGAGCACCGCCGACAGCCTGCTCGTCACGCTGTGCGTCGGCGTATCGAACTTCGTGTGGCTGCCGATCGGCGGCGCGCTGTCCGATCGCATCGGCCGCCGGCCGCTGCTGGTCGGCATGACGCTGCTCGCGATCGCCACCGCGTACCCCGCGCTGTCGCTGCTCGCACATGCGCCGTCGTTCATCAACATGCTGCTCGTGCTGCTGTGGCTGTCGTTCATGTACGGGATCTACAACGGCGCGATGGTCGTCGCGCTGACGGAAGTGATGCCCGTCGAGGTGCGCGTGGCTGGCTTCTCGCTCGCCTACAGCCTCGCGACGGCCGTGTTCGGCGGCTTCACGCCTGCCATCTCCACGGCGCTGATTCACATGACCGGCGACAAGGCCGCACCCGGTTACTGGATGAGCCTCGCCGCGGTGTGCGCGCTGCTCGCGACGTTCGTACTCTATCGCCGCCATCCGGCGACGCTGACACCGGCGCACTGACGCCGCATTCCGAATCCCTGCCCCGACTTCGCACGACCCAGGCCACGACCACGACCATGAAGAACCTGCTCCTGAAACTGTGCGCGACCGCACTCGTCGCCACCTCCGCAATCGCCGCGAACGTGCAGGCCGCCGAGCTGCACGTGATGAGCTCGGGCGGCTTCACCGCCGCCTACAAGCGGCTCGGCCCGCAGTTCGCGGCCCGCACGGGCAACACGCTCGACACCGCGCTCGGCCCGTCGATGGGCAAGTCGCCTGAAGCGATTCCGAACCGGCTGGCGCGCGGCGAGCCGGCCGACGCGGTGATCATGGTCGGCTACGCGCTCGACGACCTGATCAAGCAAGGCAAGGTGATCCCCGGATCGCGCGTCGAGCTGGCCGATTCGCGGATCGGCATGGTCGTGCGCGACGGCGCGGCGAAACCCGACATCAGCTCGGCCGACGGCCTCAGGGAAGTGCTGCTGCATGCGAAGTCGATCGCGTACTCGGACAGCGCGAGCGGCGTCTACATCGAGCGGGAATTGTTCAAGAAGCTCGGCATCGAAGACCAGGTGAAATCGAAAGCGAAGATGATCCCGCGGATCCCGGTCGCCTCCGTGGTCGCGAACGGCGACTACGAAATCGGCTTTCAGCAGGTGAGCGAACTGCTGCCCGTGAAGGGCGCGACCTTCGTCGGCAAGATTCCCGAAGCGCTGCAGTCCGTCACGCGCTTCGCGGCCGGCATCCCGGTCGGCGCGCAGCATCCGGAGGAAGCGAAGGCGCTCCTCGACTATCTCGCGTCGCCCGACGTGCAGGCGGAAGTCAAATCGACCGGGCTGGATTCCGTCTCCGCGCATTGAGCCCGCAACCCGGGAAGGCGCGCGTCAGACCGCCTTCCCGTCGCGCCCGGCGCCGGCCCCGGCATCGTCGGCGCCATTCGGGCCCTCCGGCCCGGCCGCGTTCAGCACCCGCACGAGACGCGCACGATCGCACGCCCCTTCCCACGACGATACGAAGATCACCGCGCACGCATTGCTGATCACGCTCGTCAGCGCACGCGCCTCGGACATGAAGCGATCGATGCCGACCAGCAGCGCGACCCCGGCAACTGGCAGGTCGGGCATCACGGCAAGCGTCGCGACGAGGGCGACGAGCCCGCTGCCGGACACGCCGGCCGCGCCCTTCGACGTCAGCAGCATGACGGCCAGCATCGCCGCGATCTGCGGCGCGGACAGCGGCACGTCGCACGCCTGCGCAATGAACAATGCCGCGAGCGTCAGATAGATCGCGGTGCCGTCCAGGTTGAACGAATAGCCGGCCGGCAGCACGAGCCCCACCACGCCCTTGTCGCAACCGAGCGACTCCAGCTTGACGATCAGCCGCGGCAATACCGGCTCCGTCGACGAGGTCGCGAGGACGATCAGCAGTTCCTCGCGCAGGTAGCGCAGCAGCCGCCACAACGCGAATCCGTGCAACCGCGCGAGCGGTGCGAGCACCAGCGCGACGAACAGCCCGCAGGCCACGTAGAACGACATCATCAGCCGCGCGAGCGAGCCGACCGAGCCGATGCCGAAGCGGCCCACCGTGAAGGCCATCGCGCCGAATGCCCCGAGCGGGGCGAGCCGCATGATCATCGCCAGCACGCGAAAGACGATCTGCGCGACGCCGTCGATCAGCGCCAGCACGGGCCGGCCCGCCTGCGGAGCCGCATTGAGCGAAAAGCCGAACAGCAGCGCCAGCAGCAGCACCGGCAGCACCTCGCCCTGCTGGAACGCGCCGAGCATCGTGTCCGGGATCACGCTCAACGCAAACTCGACCAACCCGCGCGGCGGCGCATGCCGCGTATAGGGCGCAAGGACGCTCGCGTCGAGATGGCGCACGTCCACGTGCATGCCGGCGCCCGGCTGCAGCACGAACGCGGCGACGAGCCCGAAGGCGAGCGCGGCGGCGGTCAGCAGATAGAACAGCACCAGCGCGCGGACGATCGTGCGCCCGATGGCGGTCCCGTTCGCCAGCGACGTGATGCCCGACACGATCGTGCAGAACACGACCGGCGCGATCATCATCCGCACGAGGCCGACGAAGGCATCGCCGAGCGGCTTGAGCATCGCGCCCGCCGACGGCCAGAAATGGCCGACGCTCACGCCGAGCACCATCGCCAGCAGAACCTGCACGTAGAGCGAACGAAGCGGTCTTGCCAGCGTCACGATGCGGTCTTGCCCGATGTTCCGGCCGTATTCGCCGCATGCGCCACCTGTTTCGATCCATCGCCGCGCTTCGCATCGACGACCGCCTGGTGGAACGCTTCCGCGGCCGGTGTGAGCGGGCGTCCGCGCCGTTTCACGATGCCCACGCGGCGCTTGACCGCCGGCTCGACGAGCGGCACGCTCGTGAGCAGCGGATGGTCGTGCCCGGGCATCGCCATCGACGGTACCGCGGCGACGCCGAGCCCTGCCTCGACCAGCCCGAGCATGGTCGTCACGTGGCGCGTCTCGCACACGCTCGGCGCCCGCGGCGCGACGCTCGTCAGCGCCTGGTCGAGCAACAGGCGGTTGCCGGACGTCTTGTCCACCGACACGTACTCGTACTGGTAAAGCTCGTTCCAGGTCACGCGCTTCTTGCGCGCGAGCGGATGGTCGCGCCGGCACGCGGCGACGAACCGCTCCTGCAGCAGCAGCTTGAATTCGACCTCGGGCTCCTGGCTGCCCATGAAGCTCACGCCGAAATCGGCCTCGCCGCTGATGACGGCGCTCAGCACCTCGTTCGCGCTCGCGTCCAGCAGCTTGACCCGAATGCGCGGAAAGCGGCGGTGATAGCTTGCGATCACGTTCGGCAGAAAGTAGTAGGCGACCGACGGCACGCACGCGATCGTCACGTGACCGAGCCGGCTCGACGAAACGTCGCGGATGCCGAGCAGCGCGACGTCGAGATCGTCCAGCAACTGCTCGGCGCTCGGCGCGAACACGCGGCCGACGGTGGTCAGCGAGACGCTGCGCGTGGTGCGCTCGAACAGACGCACGCCGAGCGCTTCCTCCAGTTTGTCGATCCGGCGGCTCAACGCGGGCTGCGAAATGCTGATCGCCTCGGCGGCCTTCCGGAAGCTGCCCAGCTCCACCACCGCGCGAAACGCCTGCAAATCGGTCAAATCGAAGTTGATTCCCACGGGCCGTGTCTCCACATCTCGAATGCCCGGTATTTTGCATGATTCGGGCAGCCACACCCAGCCCGGAGATGCCGGCTCCGCCGCCCCGCTACGCGCGATGCCGCAACGCATCGATCACGATCGAAAACGCGCGCGACGCCTGGCGGCGGCTCGGGTAGTACGCGTGATAGCCGGGAAAGACCGGGCACCAGTCCGGCATCACGATGCGCAGCCTGCCGGCGTGCACGTGGTCGAGCACGATGTCCTCGGTGACGAACGCGATGCCGAATCCGTCGAGCGCCGCCTGCAGCATCTGCGGCTGCGTGTTGCAGGTGATCCGCCCGTTCACGCGCGCCTGGATCTCGTTCCTGCCCTTCTTCAGCTCCCATGCGTAGATGCCCTTCGCGGTCGCGAGCCGCAGCGTCACGCAATCGTGATCGAGCAGGTCCTGCGGCGTCTTCGGCGGCTTGCGGCCGTCGAAATAGGCCGGCGACGCAACCATCGCCATCCGGATGTCCGGGCTGATGCGCACCGCGATCATGTCCTTCGCGACCTGGTTGCCGTAGCGCACGCCGATGTCGTAGCGCTCCTCGACGATGTTCGACAGCCCGTAGTCGACCGAGAACTCGACGCGGATGTCGGGGTAGTCGGGCAGCACGTTCCTGAGCTTCGGCCAGATGATCGTGTCGATCGGATGCTCGGTGGCCGTGATCCGCACGACGCCGGCCGGCTTGTCGCGGAAATCGGCCACCGCGGCGAGCTTCGTTTCGATCTCGTCGATGCGCGGCGCGACAGTCCGGAACAGTTCCTCGCCCGCTTCGGTCGTCGCCACGCTGCGCGTCGTGCGCGTCAGCAGCCGCACGCCGAGCCGCGCTTCGAAATCGCGCACCGTCTGGCTCAGCGCCGATTGCGACACACCGAGGCGCGCCGCCGCGCGCGTGAAGCTCCGGTCGCGCGCCACCGCGAGAAACGCCAGCAGATCGTTGAGGTTTTCGCGCGGCATGTCGGACGGCTCCTGTCGAAACGGACGCCCATCCTAGCACCGACGCCGCCGCGCGCCACCCGGTACGGCTTCCGTCTATTCATTAGCCTGACTTATAAGTCCAAGCTCAGTGCGCTACTTAATCGATCGATCGTGGGTCGATAGACTGCGAAGCCTTCGGGTCCCCGTGCGGCCGTAGCCGACTTTTGGGGAGCTCCCCTGCATTCCTTTCCGGAGTCCGTCTCGTGAAATCCGCTCTTCGCCTTCTCGTCGCCGCACTTGCCGTGTCCGGCCCGTTGTTCGCCCATGCGCAGGGCCTGACGCGCGAGCAGGTGCGCGAAGACATGATTCGCTACGAAGCCGCCGGCTTCAATCCGGCACGCGCGAATCCGCGCACGTGGGTGGACGATGCCCAGGCCGCGTCCGTACGCGTCATGGCCGCGCACGATGCCGGCGCCCGCACGCATCTGGCCGATCGCGGCGCGGCCGCCGCGCGCTGCGACTGACCGACGCCGCCCCTTCGCCCACGATCCGCACCGCTTCGACGATGCAAGCCGTTGCCACTTCCGACCGGCGCCCCGCGCCCGTTCAAACCGCCGCATGGGGCGCCGTCCTCGCGATGGCGCTCGGCGCGTTCGCGCTCGTCGCGTCCGAATTCATGCCGGTCAGCCTGCTGACGCCGATCGCCACCGACCTGCACGTCAGCGAAGGCCAGGCGGGCCAGGCCATTTCCGTGTCCGGCGCCTTCGCGCTCGTGACGAGCCTGTTCATCGCGTCGCTGGCCGGGCGGCGCGATCGCAAGCGGCTGCTGCTCGTGCTGACGCTGCTGACGATCGTCTCCGGCACGATCGTTGCGTTCGCACCGAATTACGTTGCCTTCATCGCGGGGCGCGCACTGATCGGTGTTGCGATCGGCGGGTTCTGGTCGATGTCGGCCGCGACCGCGATGCGGCTGGTGCCCGATGGCGAGGTGCCGCGCGCGCTGGCGATCGTGAACGGCGGCAACGCGCTCGCGACCGTCGTCGCGGCGCCGCTCGGCAGCTTTCTCGGCGGCATCGTCGGCTGGCGCTGGGCATTCTTCTGCGTCGTGCCGGTCGCGGCGCTCGCGTTCGGCTGGAAACTCGTCAGCCTGCCGCCGATGAAAGCCGCATCGCACGCGGCGCCCGCCAATGCGCTCGCACTGCTCGGCCGCGTGCCGGTCGCGCTCGGCATGGCGGCCGTCAGCCTGCTGTTCATGGGACAGTTCGCGCTGTTCACGTACCTGCGGCCGTTCCTCGAAACGGTGACGCACGTCGGCAATGCCACGCTGTCGCTGATGCTGCTCGCGATCGGCGTGGCCGGGGTCGCGGGGACGATCCTGATCGGTGCGTGCCTGAAGAACGGGCTGTACCGCACGCTCGGCGTCACCCCGCTGCTGATGGCCGCGATCGCCGTCGCGCTCGTGTGGTGCGGCGCGTCGACCGCCGCCACCGCGGGCCTGCTTGCCCTGTGGGGACTGACCGGCACGGCCGCGCCCGTCGGCTGGTGGACGTGGCTCGCGCGCGCGCTGCCGCATGACGCGGAAGCCGGCGGCGGCCTGATGGTCGCGGTCGTGCAGCTCGCGATCGCGCTCGGCGCGACGACAGGCGGCCTGCTGTACGACCTGCACGGCTATCGCGCGACCTTCGCGATGAGTGCGGCGCTGCTCGTTTGCGCCGGCGTGGCGGCGTTCGCGGCGGGACGCGCCGCCGCTGCGCGCACGGCAGGCGGCTGAGCACCGCACGACGGCGCTCTAGGCCGCTCCGGGCCGCTCGATGCCGTTTTGCAAGTCGTACCGTGCAAGGCGGCTGGAACATCGCCGGGGGCTGCCTGGATCCCCTGTCCCCCGCCATCACCGGATGCGGCTCCGACACACGACGCGTCCATCTCGACCGCACGCGGCATGCCGGTTGCTGCATCTCGTCGATATCGACGATACGGGAGCCGCCGATGCACACACTGCCGATGTTCCGCCCCGGCAACGCCTTCGATCGGCCTGTCGCGCGCGCCCGAGCATGCCGCTTCGCGCGCGCGGCGTCGGCCTGCACCGGAGGACTGGCATGAAGCGCGACGCGAGCACGAAACCGGCGGCGGTCCCGGCCGCCGCCGACACACCGGCCACGCTCGACGCCTGCCGCCGCTGCGGGCTGTGGGAACATGCGACCCAGCCGGTGCCCGGCGCCGGGCCCGTCGACGCACGCATCATGCTGGTCGGCGAACAGCCGGGCGACCAGGAGGACCGCGCGGGCATCCCGTTCGTCGGCGCGGCGGGCCGCATGCTCGACCGCGCGCTCGACGAGGCCGGTATCGCACGCACGAGCGTCTACCTGACCAACGCGGTCAAGCACTTCAAATGGGAACCGCGCGGCAAGCGGCGGCTGCACAAGACGCCCGCGCAGCGCGAGGTCGCCGCCTGCCGCTACTGGCTCGAACGCGAGCTCGGCGCGGTGAACCCGCGCGTGATCGTCGCGCTCGGCGCGACGGCGCTGCGCGCGGTGCTGCAGGACAACGACGCGACGGTGGAGCGCACGCGCAAGCCGGTGCGCTCGCCGGATGGCTGTCTCGTCGTCGCGACCTATCACCCGTCCTACGTGCTGCGCACGCGCGGCGCCGATTCGCGCGAGCATGCGTACCGGACGCTCGTCGACGCGCTGCGCACCGCGTCGCGCCTCGCGCGCGGCAACGGCGGCGCGCACGAGGCATCCGGAGACGCCGAATGAGCAACCTGCGCGGCGGCGCGTCGCGCGACACCCCGGCCGCCACAACCGACCCGGCCGCCACCACCGCCGCGAAGCCCTGGTACCGGCGGCTCGGCCCCGGCCTGCTCGCGGGCGCGTCCGACGCCGATCCGAGCAACGTCGCCGTCTATGCGCAGGCCGGCAGCCAGTTCGGCTTCCACATGCTGTGGATGATCGTGATCACGCTGCCGATGATGGTGGCCGTGCAGCTCGCGGCGGCATTCATCGGGCGCGCCAACCGCGAAGGCCTCGTGGCCGGCATCCGCGAGCAGTTCTCCGTCCGCCTCGCCAAGGCCCTGATCGTCATGGTGGTGATCGTCAATGTCGTGAACGTCGGCGCCGACCTCGCCGCGATGGGTGATGCGACCGCGCTCGTCGCCGGCGGCCGCAGCTACTGGTATGCGCCCGTCTACGGCATCGCGTCGCTCGCGCTGCAGGTGCTGCTGTCCTACGAACGCTACGCGCGCTGGCTCAAATGGATGACGTTCGGCCTGCTCGCCTACGTGCTCGAACTCGGCTTCGTGCACATCGACTGGCGCGGCCTGCTGCACGCGATCGTCCTGCCGCACATCGCGTTCAGGCACGACTATGCGACGACGGCGGTCGCGGTGCTCGGCACGACGCTGAGCCCGTACCTGTTCGTATGGCAGGCCGCGCTCGAAGTCGAGGAAACCCAGGCCGAGCGCCGCAACGGCGACACCGCGTGCACGCCCGGCGTGCGCCGTGAAACCGGGCGGCGCATCACGTTCGACACCTGGACCGGGATGATCGTCACCAACGCGGTGTCGTTCTGCATCATGGTGATCGGCGCGGCGGTGTTCTTCTCGCACGGCAAGCACGACATCGGCTCCACCGCGCAGGCTGCCGAGGCGCTGCGCCCGATCGCCGGCGAGGCGGCATTCGTCGTGTTCGCGTTCGGCATCGTCGGCTGCGGGCTGCTCGCGATCCCCGCGTTCGCGGGCAGCGCCGCATACGGTTGCGCGGAGGCGTGGCGGTTCCGCGAAGGGCTGAACGAACCGGTGCGGCGCGCACCCGCGTTCTATGCGGTACTGGCCGGCTGCGTGGTCGTCGGCATCGCGATCTGCTTCAGCCCGGTCGATCCGATCAAGGCGTTGTACTGGAGCGCGGTGCTCAACGGCGTCGCGGCAGTGCCGATGCTGGTGCTCGTGATGCTGCTGTCGCAGCGGCGCGATGCGGCCGGCCAGCCGGGCAGCGGCATCGCGTCGAAGGTGTTCGGGTGGCTGGCGGTCGCGCTGATGGCGGCATCGGTGGTCGTGATGGCCGCGGACATGCTGAGCTTGAGCTGATTGGGGCGGCATGGTTGCGCCTGCAACCGTTCACGCGTGACGGACGGCGTGGAAAGCGAACGCCCCTGAGGGTCGGGTGGCAACCGGGCACGCCGCGCGAGCGGCGTCGCCCGGCTGCCCGACCGGCAGCGTCACATCATCTTGCCGCGCGACTTTTCGGCCCGCGCCGCATCGGCCGCCGACTCGACCTTCTTCACTTCTTCCGGCGGCGGCAGCACCGCCTTGAAGCCCATCGAGTCGATCCACATCTCGCGCGCCCAGCCGCGGGTGTGATACAGGTGATGGTCCTCGTCCGCCTCCACCTCGTCGTGCGCGGCCTTCAGCGCCTTCGCCGCGTCGCGATCGCGCAACTGGTCGGCCGCATAGCCGATCAGCTCCCAGTTCAGGTGGTCCTTCGTCTCGGCGAGCACCACGCACTCGGCCGCGACGATCTGCGCGACCGCCGGGTCGGCCTGCTTCTTCGCCTGCTCGATCACCTGGACGAGCGACTTGCCGGTCGCCGCGACGGCGGCGCGCCCCGGCGACTGCGTATCCGGATCGAGGCCGAGCGTGTCGAATACCTTGCGCAGCACTTCCTGGTGATGCATCGTTTCGCGGTGGTACTTCTCCCATTCCTTGTGCAGGTCCTCGTCGGTCGCACACTTGAGCGCGGCCTCGTAGATCTTCGCGCCGCCGAGCTCGGTTTCGTATGCCTGGCACAGCAACGCCAGGATGCCTTCGTGCTTCGATTGCCGTTGGCCCATGACTGCTTCTCCGAAAAAACGGGCCGCCCGCGCGGCCCTGGGGTTGAACCGGGCACGCGTTACTGCGCGCCCACCTTGCGCTGAAGTGCTTCCGCCATGCTCAGGTGATGCCTGAGCGTCGGCAGCGCGGCGGTCGCGAACGCCCGCAGCTGCGCGTCCTGGCCGCCGCGCGCCTCTTCTTCGAACAGTGCGACCGCCTTCTTGTGCGCGTCCGGGCCAGCCGCGGCCACATACGCCGTGTCGAAGTCGTGTCCGCTCTTGCCGCGCAGCGCTTCGACGTCCGGGTCGTGGATCTGCTCGACCTGCGGCTTCATGCCCGCGCGCGCGGCGACCTCGTCGAGCTTCGCGTTCGCCTTGCCGTGGTCGGCCACCATGCGTTGCGCGAACGCGCGCACGTCCGGCGACTGCGCCTGCTTCAACGCGAGCTGGCTCGCCTGCACTTCGGCCTTGCCGGCCAGCGCGGCCTTGTCGACGAATTCCGCATCGCCGCGCTGCGGCGTCTTCGCGATGCCCGGATCGCCCGCGCCGGCGGCGCCCGACGACGGGTTGATCACGCCGCCCGGCACATGCGAATTCGACGCGGGCGGCTCGCTCGGCGCCTGTGCCTGCGCGAGCCCCGCCATGGCGAGTACGCCCGCGGCGAGCGCCGCGATCGTCCAGTTGGGTTGTTTCATGCGCTTTCTCCTGGTGTGGCTCGATCGTCACCCGCCGACGATCGAGCCGCCGTTCGGATGCAAGGTCTGTCCCGTCATGTAGCTCGCGCCGTCCGACGCGAGCAGCACATAGCAGCCGATCAGCTCGTCCGGCTGCCCCGGCCGCTTGAGCGGCACGTTCGAGCCGAACGTCGCGACCTGTTCGGCGGTGAAGGTCGACGGGATCAGCGGCGTCCAGATCGGCCCCGGCGCGACGGCGTTCACGCGAATGTCGCGCTCGGCCAGCTCGATCGACAGCGAACGCGTGAACGCGACGATCGCGCCCTTGGTCGCCGAGTAGTCGGGCAGCTTCGGGCTGCCGTGATACGCGGTCACCGACGCGGTGTTGACGATGCGCCCGCCCGCTTTCATGTGCGGCAGCGCGGCCTGCGTGCAGAAGAACATGCCGTACACGTTCGTGCGGAACGTGCGCTCGAGCTGTTCCTCGGTCACGTCCTCGATGCCCGGCTGCGGATGCTGTTCGCCCGCGTTGTTGACCAGCACGTCGAGGCGCCCCAGCCGCTCGACCGTGCGCGCGACGGCATCGCGCGCCTGCCGGCGGTCGCCGACGTCGCAAGCGATGGCCTCGCAGCGCCGGCCCGCCTGCTCGATCAGGCGCTTCGTGTGCGCGGCATCGTCGGATTCGTTCAGGTAGACGATCGCGACGTCCGCGCCCTCCTTCGCGAAACCGATCGCGACCGCGCGGCCGATCCCGCTGTCGCCGCCCGTCACGAGCGCGACCTTGCCGGCGAGCCTGCCGCTGCCGACGTAGTCGGCCGCCTCGTCGCGCGGCTTCGGATGCATGTCCCGCTCGGTGCCTGGCTGCCGGGCCTGTTCCTGGGGTGGCAGGGTCTTTGCCGTCGTCATGGGTTCCTCCTTGAACGGGTGTCGGCGAGACGTCGCAAGCGGCATGCCGCGCGGCGGCCCGGCCCGGTGCACGCGCGATGCCCGCGCGCCGCGCGCCGCGTTGCAAGCGCGTGCAGAAACGGCATGCTCAGCGCGGCGTGCCCTGCGTCGTGCCGTCCGGCCGGCGCACCGGATCGAAGTCGCGCCATTCGCCGTCCTGCCAGTCGCCTTCGACACGTTCGATCGCTTGCGCACCGGTCGCACGCAGCACGTCTTCCGCGGTGGCCGCGGTCGTCGACGTCACGCGCGCGGCCAGGATCACGCCGGTTTCGGTCTTCGCGAGCGCGCCCTTGCCTTCGGCCTGCTCGCCGCGCATCCGGCCGAGCGCGCCGCCGAACGCACCGAGATAGGCACCGGCGAGCGCACCGGCGGCCGGCACGAACCAGTAGCGCACGCCGAACGCATAGACGATCAGCCCGACGATCGCGCCGATCAGCAGCCCGCGCAGCGCGCCGACCAGCGCGCCGCGCCCGCCGGGCTTCGCGGCCGTATCGGCATACACGTCGCCGCCGATCGGAAAGCGCGCGTGCTGGCCGCCCGGGTTCAGGAAGAAGATCGACACGTCGTCCGGGCCGAACGCGCGCTCGTAAAGGTGGCGCGCCCCACCTTCCGCTTCATCGAACGTCGTGAAGCGGCCTGCGACGATCATCGCCATGGTCGTGCTCCTCGTGGCCGTAGGGTGCCGCGCACGCGAGCGCGGGCGCGACGCGACGCGGGGGCGCTCACATGAGCCGCCCGAGTTCCTTCGATACCGATGCCGGCGTGCCGTATTCCCGGTCGGGGATCTGCCTGAGCATGTCGAGT
Source organism: Burkholderia sp. Bp9099 (assembly GCF_003857805.1). Lineage (NCBI taxonomy): Bacteria > Pseudomonadati > Pseudomonadota > Betaproteobacteria > Burkholderiales > Burkholderiaceae > Burkholderia > Burkholderia sp. Bp9099. The sequence goes on along the minus strand of NZ_QTPU01000002.1, from coordinate 76,021 downwards.
ACGCGCGGGTCGGCATGCGAGCGCTCCGCGCACTCGACCACCTCCGCCTTGCTCGCCGGATAGTCCATCCCCTTCAGCGCCTTCTGCACGTCGACCGGGCTCGGCGCCTTGCCGTGCCCGCTCTGGTGGCCGCCCTTGTCGTGATCCTGCTGCTCGCGCTCGCCTTCATGCGCGCGCGCGTGGCTGTATTCGTGGCCCGTATGTTGTCGGGATGACATGGAAACCTCCTTCGATTGAAAAACGGAAAGGCACGCCATTACGTCGGGCTGCGCCGCGACCGCGCGAACGCGGCAACCATCAGCGCCGCCGCGCCCAGCGCGACCGCGCCCGCGACCTTCGGCCGCTGCACCACCGCGTTGTATGCGCAAGCGCGCAGCACGGGCCCGTCCATCCCTTCGCGCTCGTGCAGCGCATGGCGGGACTCGTACAGCGCGTTGTCGTCGCGCGGCCGCGCGGGGCGCACCGTGCGCTGGCCGCGCGAGAACAGCGTGGCCGCGATGCGATCGAACAGGCGCGGCGCGTGATACGCGCCGGCCGACGTGAGCTTCGCGGCACCGCCGACGAACAGCGCGCGGCGCGGGTGCGCCGCCGCGAACAGGATCGCGTCGGCGACGAGCTCCGGGTCGTAGATAGGCGGCGGCAGCCGCGCCTCGACGTTCATGTAGTTCTTCGCGTGCATCACGAACATCGTGTCGATCGCGGCCGGCTTGATCAGCGTGACGGACACCGGCAGGCGATCGGACTCGAGCTCGAGGCGCAGCGAATCGGTGAAACCCTTCACCGCGTGCTTCGATGCCGCATACGCGCTCTGCAGCGGCACCGGCGCGTCGGACGCCTCGCTGCCCATGTTGATGATCGCGCCGCCGTGGAAATCGCTCTTGCGCCGGAAATGATCCGACGCGACGAGCGAGCCGTGCACGACACCCCAGTAGTTGGTGTCGAACAGCCGGCGCTGATCCTCGAGCGGCACCGCCGCCGCCGTGCCGAAGATCGACACGCCCGCGTTGTTGACCCAGGTGTCGAAGCCGCCATAGGTATCAGCCGCCGTCGCGGCCGCGCGCTGCAGGTCCTCGAGAATGCCGACGTCGCCGGCGACCGGCACCGCGAGGCCGCCGTGCTGGCGGATTTCCTCGCACAGCGTGTTCAGCGCGTCCGCGTTGCGCGCGAACAGCACCAGCTTCGCCCCGCGCCGTGCCGCCTTGCGCGCGGTGACGAGGCCGATGCCGCTGGTGGCGCCCGTGATCACGATCGTCTGCTCGCCGACCGGTTTGAGCATGCAGTTCATCACTGGACTCCTTCTGCGGGGCCGGTTATTTCGGGCGGATGGTCAGCTGGTCGCGCACGTCCTGCACGCCGTCGATCTGCCTGACCACGCCGACGGCCTGCGTGCGCTGCTGCTCGTCCGGCACGCTGCCGGTCAGCATCACGACGCCGTGACGCGTCTTCACGTGAATGTCGCCGGCCGACAGGCCGCTCGTGCCGACCAGCTCGGCCTTCGCCTTGGTCGTGATGGTCGCGTCGCGGATTTTCGTGCCGGTGCTCGAATGCGTCATCGACGACGATGACGACGACGACATGGATGACGATGCCGAGCCGTCGTCTCCGGCGGCGAACACATTCGGCGCGACGGCGATACAGGCGGTGGCCGCGGCGATCGCGACCGCCATGCCGAGACGGCTGGCGGGATGACGGCGGAATCGCGGTGCGCGGGCTTGCAGCGGGAATACCTTCATCGTGACCTCCTATCGTGAGGCCGGCGTGGCCGGCGGACGTCCGGGTGTCGCAAATCGCGTGCCGCGCGCAACCGGCCGCATCCCCGCTCGGCCCGCCGATCGGACGCCCTTTCATCCAACCCGTTGTAATTTTTTCGGCACCTGGGCGGGGCGTGCCGCCCGCAAAGTGACGGGCATGGCGATTGCCGCAGAGGGACGCAACGGGGCTCGCCGGCGCGGGCCCCGACCTCGGGAGCACTACCATGCAAAGAATCGCGTTGATCAGTGAACATGCGTCACCGCTGGGGGTGATCGGCGGCGTGGACGCGGGCGGCCAGAACATCTACGTCGCGAACGTCGCGAAGCAGTTGGCCGAGCGCGACCTCGACGTCGACGTCTACACCCGCTGCGACGATCCGCACCTGCCGGAAGTCGTGCAGATCGGCCCGCGCATGCGCGTGATCCACGTACCGGCCGGGCCGCCCGCCGCCGTGCCGAAGGAACGGCTGCTGCCGTACATGGGTGCGTTCGCGGACTACATGACCGCGCGCATGCGGCGCGAGCCCGACCCCGTCGACGTGATGCACGCGAACTTCTTCATGTCGGGCGAGGCCGCGCTGCGCGTGAAGCAGCGTCTCGGGATTCCGCTCGTCATGACGTTCCATGCGCTCGGCCGCGTGCGCCGGCTGCATCAGGGCGCGGCCGACGGTTTCCCCGACGAACGCTTCGCGATCGAGGACACGCTCGCGCGCCGCTCGGACCGGCTGATCGCCGAGTGCCCGCAGGATGCGCTCGACCTGACCACGCACTATCGCGCCGACGCCGCGCGCATCGAGATCGTGCCCTGCGGGTTCGATGCGGGTGAATTCCGGCCGGTGCCGCGCGTCGATGCGCGTGCGCGGCTCGGCTGGCCCCACGATGCATTCGTCGTGCTGCAGCTCGGGCGGCTCGTGCCGCGCAAGGGCATCGACACCGTGATCGACGCGCTCGCGCGGATGCCACGTGACCCGAACCGGCCGACGCGGCTCTACATCGTCGGCGGCAGCCACGCGACACCCGACCCGGCGCGCGATCCGGAACTCGCACGCCTCGCCGCGCTCGCGCACGACGCCGGCATCGCGGAACGCGTGACGTTCGTGGGCCGGCGCGAGCGCGACGCGCTGCACCTGTACTACAGCGCGGCGGACGTCTTCGTGACGACGCCGTGGTACGAGCCGTTCGGCATCACGCCGGTCGAGGCGATGGCATGTGCCGCGCCGGTGATCGGCAGCGACGTCGGCGGCATTCGTACGACGGTCGACGACGGCGTCACCGGCTACCTGGTGCCGCCGCGCGACCCGGCCGCGCTCGCCGGGCGGCTCGTGCAGCTGCGCGCGCAACCGGCGCTGTGCGATGCGCTCGGCCGGGCCGGTTATCTGCGCGCCCACCGCTTCTACACATGGCGCGGCGTGACCGACCGCCTCGTCGACATCTACCGCGACGTCGCGCATCCGCAACGTGCCGGCACGGCGGCCGGCAGCCGCCGCACGCCCGTCGCGACCACGCCGGGCGTACTCGCCCACCGCAAGGAGAATGCATGATGAAGGGCTACGATCGCAAACGGGTACTCGTCACCGGCGGCGCCGGGTTTCTCGGTTCGCATCTGTGCGAACGCCTCGTGACGGCCGGGCACGACGTGCTGTGCGTCGACAATTTCTACACGGGCGCGAAGGACAACATCGCGCACCTGCGCGATGCGCCGAACTTCGAGCTGATGCGGCACGACGTGACGTTTCCGCTGTACGTCGAGGTCGATGAAATCTACAACCTCGCATGCCCTGCGTCCCCCGTGCACTATCAGCGCGACCCGGTGCAGACGACCAAGACCAGCGTGCATGGCGCGATCAACCTGCTCGGCCTAGCGAAGCGCGTGAAGGCGCGCATCCTGCAGGCATCGACGAGCGAAGTGTACGGCGATCCCGACGTGCATCCGCAGGACGAGCGCTACTGCGGCCGCGTGAACCCGATCGGCATCCGCGCGTGCTACGACGAAGGCAAGCGCTGCGCGGAAACGCTGTTCATGGACTATCACCGCCAGTACGGCGTCGACGTGCGGATCGCGCGGATCTTCAACACGTACGGGCCGCGCATGCATCCGGCCGACGGGCGCGTCGTGTCGAACTTCATCACGCAGGCGCTGGCCGGCGAAGCATTGACCGTCTACGGCGACGGCAGGCAGACGCGCTCGTTCTGCTATGTCGACGACATGGTCGATGCGCTGATCCGGCTGATGGACGAACCCGGCGACGCCTGCGAGCCGGTGAACCTCGGCAGCGACGACGAGATCGCGATGATCGACGTGGCGCGCGAGGTCGTGAGGATCGTCGGCGCGACGGTCGCGATCGAGTTCCGTCCGTTGCCGTCCGACGATCCGCGTCAGCGCCGGCCCGATCTCGACGCCGCGCACCGGCGCCTCGGCTGGCGCGCGACGACGCCGCTCGCGAGCGGGCTCGCGCATACCGCGCGGTATTTCATCCATCGGCAGGTCGCGAATCACACGCCGGGCGATCTCGTGCGCAGCACGCGGATCGCGTCGCACATGCTCGCGCAGATCAGCACACGGAACCGGCCGGGGGCGGCGACGTGAACGGCACGACGTGACACGACGCTGCGTCGTCGCGCGCCCGGGGCGACGGGCGCCGCGCATCGGCCGACGCGCGTCAGCCGTCGCGCGTCGTCACGCGCGCGATCCGGCGGGCCAGCTCGCGCACGTCGACCGGCTTGCACAGATAGCCGTCGAAGCCCGCTTCGAGCGCACGGCGTTCGTCGCCGAGGCCCGCGTGCGCGGTGACCGCGAGCACGCGCAGGTTGGGCGGGCTGCCGCCGTTCGCGCCGCCGCGGCGCAACGCATCGAGCAGCCAGAAGCCGTCGCCGTCGGACATCGCCAGATCGGACAGCACGACGGTCGGCTTCACCTCCGCGACGATGGCGAGCGCGTCACGGCCCGACGACGCGACCGCGACGACCGCACCGAGCGTCGCCAGCGCGGCGGTCAGGCTCGCACGCGTGGTCGGGTCGTCGTCGACGATCAGGATGCGCTGCGACTCGAGCATCGGCGTACCGCGCGCGACGTCGTCCGGCGTGACGCTCCACGCCATCGCCCCCGCCGGCTGCCAGCCGGCCGGCAACGTCACGGTGAACGTGGCGCCGCGATTGCGGCCCGGGCTCGCGACGCTGACCGTGCCGCCGTGCAGCTCGGCGATATGCCGCACGATCGACAGGCCGAGCCCGAGCCCGCGCCGCGACGAGGCAGGCGACTCGTCCGCGCGGCGGAACATGTCGAACACGTACGGGATGAAATCCGGCGCGATGCCTTGCCCGGTATCGGCGACGGTCAGCATCGCGTGCCCGGCGTCGCGCGACAGCGTGACCGTCACCGCGCCGCCGGCCGGCGTGAATTTCAGCGCGTTCGACACGAGGTTCGACAGCATCTGCCGCAAGCGCTCCGCGTCGCCCGACACCACGCATGTGGACGTGGCGCAGTCGAATTCGAGCGCGATGCCGGCCGACGACGCGGCCGTCTGGAACGTGCCCGTCGCATCGGCGAACAGGCGCACCACGTCCACCGGCATCGAATCGATCCGCAGCTTGCCGGTCGCGAGCGACGATGCGTCGAGGATGTCGCCGACCATGCGCGTGAGCGAACGCGCGCTGCGATCGATCGCGTCGATCGCCTGCTGCTGCAATCCTTCTTCGCGCGAATTGCGCAGCACCTCGACCCAGCCGTAGATCACGTTCAGCGGCGTGCGCAGTTCGTGCGACACGGTCGCGAGCAATTCGTCCTTCAGGCGGTTCGACGTATCGGCCTGGTCGCGCGCGTCGCGCGCGCCCTGCAGCGAGCGGTGCGCGCGCAGGTCGCGGCGGCGCTGTGCGCCGGTCTCGCGCAGCGTCAGCGACAGCGCGACGCTGGCGCGCAGGTCGCCGCGCACCGGGCATGCGGACACCGTTGCGCGAAAGCGCCGGCCGTCGCGGCGCACGCACAGCAGTTCGAGCGGGCCGACCGGTTCGCGCATCGCGTCGAACGTTTCGGCCAACGGATTGCGCTGCAGCCAGCGCATCGCGACGAGCGATTCGAACGGGCGCCCGTAGGCCTCGGACTCGTCGTACCCGAAGATCCGCTGCGCGGCCGGGTTCCAGCTGACGATGCGGCCCTGGCCGTCGACCCCGACGATCGCGTCCGGCGATGCCTCGACGACCGCGAGCTGCAGCCGCGACTTGTCGGCGCGCGCGCGCGCCACGCCGGCATCGCAGAACAGCAGCACCGCGCCGTCGATGTTGCCGTCCGCATCGGCGATCGGCGCCGCCGCCTCGGCGATCGGCACCGGCGTGCTGCCGGCCGCGCCGTGCAGCCAGTGCCGGTCGGACAACGCATGCACGCCGCCGAGCGCCCGCTCGAGCGGCGTGGCCTGCACGCGCCGGCCGTCGTGATCGAACAGGCGCAGCACGTCGCTCACGGGCCGGCCCGTCGCCTCGTCCACGCCGCAGCCTGCCAGCTCGGCCGCCACCACATTCAGGTAAGTCACCCGGCCTTTCCCGTCGGTCGCGATCACGCCGTGCGGCAGCGACTGCAGCACGGCTTCGAGCTGCCGCCGCGCGGCCGCGTCACGCCGGCGCGCGACGTCATTCGTGAGCCGCGCGTGGTGCAGCATCGCCGCGCCCGCGCAGACCAGCATGCCGACCAGCAGGAAGACGAAGAGCTGCACGAGCCGGGCCGACAGCGGCCCGGTGTACGCGGCCGGATCGGACAGGAACAGCGTCCAGATCAGCAGCCCGCTGACCACGGTCGACACGATCCCGAACAGGAACGACGTCACCCAGGCCGCGCCGGCCAGCATCGGGTAGTACAGGATCAGCGACAGGTTCACGCCGCCGAAGCGGATCGCCAGCGCCTGCAGCACGGTGGCGATCGCGACGAACATCACGGCGGTTGCGTAATTTCCGACCTGCGGCCGTGCAAATTCAAACATCGGACACGCTCCTGCCGACCCGCCGGCGGCAGCCGGCCACGCGCAGCCGGACGGGCACGTCACCTGCTCGGCCGCCTGTGCTGACCTGGGAGACCTTCATACCATGACCGCTCCGACACGCTGGCTCGTCGTCTCGCCGCACCTCGACGACGCCGTATTCAGTTGCGGGCAGCTGCTCGCGCAGGCACCGGGCTCGGTCGTCGTCACGGTGTTCGCGGGCATTCCGGAACACGGTACGGCCGCGCCGCCGTGGGACCGTCGCGCGGGATTCCGCACGGCCGACGACGCGATGCGCAGGCGCCGCGACGAGGACCGTCATGCGCTCGCGCTGCTCGATGCGCGGCCCGTCTGGCTCGACTTCCTCGACGACCAGTACGGCACGCCGGCCGCGTCGGCGGCAATCGCCGCGCGCGTGGCCGACGCGATCGACGCGCACCCGGGCTTCGGCGTGCTGGCGCCGGCCGGCCTGTTCCATCGCGATCACCTGCAGGTGCAGCGGGCCGTGCTGGCACTGCTGCGCGATCACGGCCGGGCCGGCGACGCAGCGCGCGTGTGGCGCTTCTACGAGGATGTGCCGTACCGGCGGATCGACGGGTTGATGGCCCGGCGCGTGACCGGCTGGCGCGAGCACGGCTGGATCGGCCACCCGGTCGGCGCGCCGGGCGGCAACGGCATGGACGCGGCGGCAGCGAAGGCCGCTGCCGTCGACGCGTATGCGAGCCAGATTGCGCTGTTGGAGCCTCATATGCGTGCCGATCTCCGTGAACCCGAAACATACTGGCGGCTCGAATGCGACGGCACGTCCGCGTGACGCCCGCGCGTGTCGTGCTGCCGCCGCGCGAACCACGCGTGACCGCGGTGGTGCTGACCTGCCGGCGCTCGCTGGAGCTCGCGCGCACGCTGGCGCGGCTCTCCGCGCTGCCCGACCGGCCGGCGATCGTCGTCGTCGACAACGGCTCGGACGACGCGACCGCGGCGCTCATGCACAGCCGCTTTCCTCATGCGACGCTGGTGCATGCGCCGGCCAATCTCGGGGCCGCCGGCCGCAACCTCGGCGCGGCCGTCGCCCGCACGCGCCACGTCGCGTTCTGCGACGACGACACGTGGTGGGCGCCCGGTTCGCTCGCCGAAGCCGCGAACCTGCTCGATGCGTACCCGCATGTCGCGGCCGTCACCGCGCGCGTGCTGGTCGGCCCCGACCGGCGCGAAGACCCGACCTGCCGGCTGATGGCCGACAGCCCGCTCGATGCGCCCGTCGCGCTGCCGGGCCGCCCGATCCTCGGGCTGCTGGCCGGCGCGAGCGCATTCCGGCGCGACGCGTTCGTGGCCGCGGGCGGCTATCATCCGCGCTACTTCCTCGGCGGCGAGGAAGCGCTGCTCGCGCTCGACCTGTATCGCGCGGGCGCGTGGCTCGTCTATGCACCGCGTCTGACGGTTCATCATTACCCTTCGAAGCAACGCGACGTGCAGACGCGCGCGAGCGTGTCCGCCCGCAACGCGGTGTGGACCGCGTGGCTCAGATGGCCGGCCCGCGCCGCGCTCGCGCATACCGTCCGCATGCTGCCGCGCCTGTGGCGCGAACGCGGCATCGTGCCCGCCTTCGCGGGCCTGCCGTGGATCCTGCGCGAACGGTGCGCGCTGCCGCCGCACGTCGAACGCATGCGCCGCCGGCTCGACGACGACGCGCGTCGCCGCGCGGGCGGGCGCGCATGAGCGCGCCCGGCATGACATCAGGAGTCCGGTTTTTCCGCTTCGTCTTCCAGTTGCGCGAGCCGGTTGTAGATCGTCTTCAGGCTCACGTCCAGCACTTCGGCCGCCTGCGCCTTCACGCCGCCGCATTTCGCGATCGTGCCGAGAATCAGCTTGCGGTCGACTTCCTCGAGCGGCGTGCCGAACGGCGCCGTCACGCGATCCTCGTGCGCGTCGACCATGTTCGACAGTTCGTCCATGATCGGCGGCGGCAGCGTGTCGATCACGTCCGCGTCGGCGAAGATGCTCGCTCGCTGCACGAAGTTGCGCAGCTCGCGCACGTTGCCGGGCCATGCGTAGGACTTCAGCGCTTCGCGCGCGGCGGGCGCAAAGCGCAGATTGCGGCCGCTTTCCTCGTTGTAGTGCTGCAGGAACGCGTCGGCGAGCATCGGGATGTCGTCGCCGCGCTCGCTCAGCGACGGCAGCGGAATCGGGAACACGTTGATCCGGTGATAGAGGTCGGGCCGCAGCTTGCCGTCGGCCATCGCGGCTTCCGGATCGCGGTTGGTCGCCGCGACGATGCGCACGTCGACGTCGATCTCGCGCGTCGAGCCGAGCCGCGTGAGCCGCCCGGTTTCCAGCACGCGCAGCAGCTTGACCTGCGATTCGACCGGCATCTCGGTGATTTCGTCGAGGAACAGCGTGCCGCCGTCCGCGCGTTCGAAGAAGCCCTTGTGCTGCCGCTCGGCGCCGGTGAAGCTGCCGCGGTCGTGGCCGAACATTTCGCTCTCGACGAGATTCGCGGCGATCGCGCCGCAGTTCACCGCGAGGAACGGGCCGCGGCGGCGCAGGCTCAGGTCGTGCACCGTCTGCGCGGCGAGTTCCTTGCCGGTGCCCGACTCGCCGGTGAGCAGCACCGACGCCTCGGTGCGCGCGACGCGACCGATCGCATCGTAGACGGCCTGCATCGCGGGCGAGCTGCCGAGCATCCGGCCGAAGCGGCCGAGACGCTTCAGTTCGGAGCGCAGTTCGGCGATTTCCTCATGCAGTGCGGTGGTGCGCGGCACGCGCGCGAAGATGCTGTTCAGCCGCTGCATGTTGATCGGCTTCACCAGATAGTCGGTCGCGCCGCGCCGCAATGCGTCGATCGCGGTTTCGAGGCTCGCGTGACCGGTGGTCAGCACCATTTCGCAATGCGCGCGCTTCGGCAACGCGTCGAACAGATCCATGCCGTTGCCGTCCGGCAGCACGAGATCGCACAACACGAGATCGGGGGTGTGCGTCGAGACGAGCGTGCGCGCTTCTTCGAGCGTCGCGGCCGTGTCGCATGCAAGCTGCTGCGCTTGCGCGAGGGTCGCGAGCATCGTTCGCGTATCGGCGTCGTCTTCGACGATCAGGACATAAGGCATCGAAGCTCCTGGTGGGTGCGGCCCGGGCGCAAGGCGTCGGCCGAAACCGCGGCGGGCGTGCGATGCGGGGTACGACGCCGGAACCCGGCGGCACATCCGCACCGCACACGAATGAGCAAATTAGCTGTCCTGCAGTGACAAACGCGTGCCTAGAAGTATAGAAGAAGTGCGTCGTGCCTTCGCCGATCATCGAATAAATCTATCTGTCGTCGACCACCGCATTGCCAGATTCAATCCGGCGAAACGGGCATAAAAGGTATGCTTTCCACATGAAAAAATGATGCGTGGCGGTCATTTTTTCGCGTGCTCCTCGACGGTTTCGGTCAATACTTCCAACTCGATACACTCATGTCGAAATCCGACGATGACGGCGCGCGGCTGTTCGGCCGCTCGTCAACGATTCAGGACCTGCTGCTGAAGGTAGCGCGTGTCGCCGCGACGCGCGTCAGCGTCCTGGTGGTCGGCGAGAGCGGCGCCGGCAAGGACATCGTCGCGCGGCTCATCCACGACATGAGCCCGCGCCGGCGCGGGCCGTTCGTGCCCGTCAACTGCGGGGCGATCCCGAAGGACATCGCGGAATCCCATTTGTTCGGACATGAAAAAGGCAGCTTCACCGGCGCGATCGCGCAACATGTGGGCATGTTCGAAGCCGCGCGCGGCGGCACGCTGTTTCTCGACGAAATCGCGGAAATGCCGGCGGAATTGCAGGTGAAACTGCTGCGCACGCTGGAGACGAACACGATCGTGCGCGTCGGCGGTCACGAAGCGATTCCGCTCGACGTGCGGATCGTCGCGGCCACCCATCACGATCCGGTCGAGGCCGTGCGCAGCGGCCGGCTGCGCGAGGATCTGTTCTACCGGATCGCGACGATCGCGCTGCACGTGCCCGCGCTGCGGCAGCGCGAGGACGACGTCGGCGACATCGCGCTGCAGATCGTCGAGCGGCTGAATGCGCGGCATCGCACGCGCAAGCGTCTGTCGCTGCAGGCGATGAAGGCGCTGCGCGCCTATACGTGGCCCGGCAACGTGCGCGAGCTGCGCAACGCGCTGGAGCGCGCGTTCATTCTCGCCGACGAGCAGATCGAACTGCAGCTGCCGCGCCGCCAGCCGCCGCGCGAGGAGGTGCGTCACAACGCGATGACGCTCCATATCGGCACGACGCTCGCGCATACGCAGCAGCGCTTCATCGTCGCGTCGCTGCGCCATTTCAACGGCGACAAGCCGCGCACCGCGAAGGCGCTCGGCATCAGCCTGAAGACGCTGTACAACCGGCTCGCGCTGTTGCCCGAACACGAGCGCAACGCGGCGAGCGGCGCGGCTGCGCCGACGCCCGCCGCGAGCAGCGCAAGCGGCGCCGGCGGCACCGCCGGTGCCGCCGGTGCGGCCGGCAGCCCGAGCGCCGGTATGCCGCCGGGCGCAACGAACCCGTAACCGGGCCGCGACGGCGGCCGCCCGGTCTACGCCGCGACGTCGCACAACGCGCTGTCCCACTCGCGCACGAACCGCTCGATCCCGAACCGCTCGCACGCGTCGCGCTTCGCCGCCGCGCCCCACTCGCGCGCGAGATCCGGATCGCGGAGCAGCATGCGCATCGCGTCGATCAATACGGCAGGCCGCGTATCGGCGACCCCGTTGCAGCCGCTCCTCACGAGCTGCGCCATCTCCGTCGTTGCGAGCGCAACGATCGGCAGCCCGATCATCATCGCCTCGATCACCGCGAGCCCGAGGCTCGTGTAGCGGATCGGATTGAAGAAGAAGCGGTAGTGCGACAGGAACTGCGGGAGCGCCGGATTCGGCACCTCGCCGATGCCGCCGAGTTCGGCCGAGCCCATCCCGACCAGATCGAGCGGCACGCTGTGACGCACGGTCTCGAACAGGTCGGCGCCGAGGCGCCGCCCGCGTCGCGCGAGGTGGTTCACGACCGTCACGCCCTTGGGCAGCGTGCCGCGATACTCGACACCGTCGGGCAGCAGCACGCCGTGCTCGATCACGCGCGTCGGCGTGACGCCGCTGTCCCACATCAGCGCGTTGAACGGCGTCACGTGCACCAGCAACACGTTCGGGTCCTGCACGGGGTGCAGCGTGTCGGTCGGGTGCTCGCGCGGCGGATCGTGTTCGACGAACAGCGCCGGCAGCGCACGCTGCGCGTCGCTCAGGAGCCGCAACCGGTCGTGCGCGTAGTGATTGTGATGCTGGTACAGCACGCAGTCGAACTCGGTGTCGCGCACGCACTCGACGGGCACCTCGTACACGTTGTCGCCCCACGGCAGGTGCCCGACCCGACCCGCGTAACCGGGCGGATGCTGCGGCTTCGTCACGATGTAGAAATCGTGCGGCGCCTGCGACAGGTAATACAGATAGTTGCCATGCACGTGCCAGGTGAGCACGCGCAAGCGCTTACGTGACATGACGTCTCTCCTCCGCGAGCAGCTTGCCCGCCCGCTCCATCACGTCGTCGACGCCGATCGCCGTCGCGCACTCGTGCCCGTACGGGCAGGTGTCGAACGCGCACGGCCGGCAGGCCGGATAGTGCGCGAGCACGCGATGGCGTTCGGCGTCGAGCGGCGCCCAGCGGGCCGTGTCGCTGCCGCATGCGACGACGATGCTCGGCGTGCCGAACGCCGCCGCGACATGCGACACGCCCGTGTCGTTGCACAGCACGAGCCGCGCGCGGCCGATCAGCGCGGCCAGCGCGCCGAGCGGCGTGCGCCCGCACAGGTTCACGCACGGCCGCGCGAGATGTTCGACGAACGCGCCGGCCAGCGCGAGTTCCGCGCGCGTGCCGGTCAACACGATCTGCCAGCCGTCGTCCGCGAGCTGGCGTGCCGCGCTCGCGAAACGCTCGACCGGCCAGCGCCGCGACGCCATCCGCGCGCCCGGATGAACGATCACGTAGCGGCCCGGATCGAGCGCATGCTCGTCGCACAGCACGTGCCACAGCGCGTAGTCGAGGCCGCCCAGCGGAAATTCCAGGTAGTCGCCCCAGTCCGGATAGCCGAGCTTGCGGGTCAGCGCCAGGTAGCGCGTGACCTCGGGCTCGCCGTCGCGCCAGACGAGCGCACAGTCGAGCGCGGTCGTGCCGCCGTCGGGCGGCACGAAACCGGCGGTGCGCGTCGCACCGAGCGACGCGACGATCGCGTTGGTCTGCACGCCGCTGCCGTGCAGCTGGATCGCGAGATCGAAGTCGCGCGCGCGGCATTCCGCGACGAATGCCTCGCGCGCGGCCGGCTCGGCGTCCGGCTGCTCGCCGAGGCCCGGCGCGCCTGGAAACGCGATGAAATTGTCGATGTAGTCCGAGAAGCGCGATGCGAACTCGCGCGCCCACGGCAAGCCGATCAGCGTGATGCGCGCATCCGGCTCGCCGCGCCGCAGCGCGCGCAGCGCCGGCACCGCGCACAGCATGTCGCCGAGCTGCAGCGCGCGGAACACCGCGATGCGCATCGGACCGGACGACGAAACGGATTCGAGCATCATAGGAAGAACACCCGGAAGTGGAGCGCACCGCGCACGCGCCAGTACAGCGACACGGGCGGAATCGCGATCGACGTGACGATCATCTCGGCGACATGCGACGGCGTGAGCCGCGTGCCGCGCAGCCGCTTCGCGCAGAATGCGGCCGTGATCACGGCCCAGGCCGCCGCGCATGCGATGCCCGGCACGCGCCATCCGGCCGCGAAACAGCCGAGCGCGCCGAGCGCGAACAGCACGGCCGCGTAGTAATTCCACGGCGGCATCGCGCGAATATGACGCCGGTAGGTCGCGCGATGCTTCTTGTACAGCAGCGCGTCGAAATACACCTTCGACTGCTGGCCGATGCTCGCGCCCCAGCGCGCGGGACGCACTGGATGCACGATCCGCGCGGCATCGACGCCGACGATCGGCCCCGCATGCTCGCGCAGCGCGAACATCAGGTCGGCGTCCTCGCGCCATGCGCGCGTGAAGCGCTCGTCGAACCCGCCTACGCGCTCCAGCGCCGCGCGCCGCACGAAGCAGTTCGCGGTCGCGAATTCCGCATGCGCGAGGCCGGCCGCGTCGCGCTCGTGGTCGGTCGGGCGCGCTCGCAACGGCACGTCGATGCGCCCGGCCGCGGCCGCCGCCGACGGTTCGGCCAGCAGCGCGGCAGCGCCGTGGCGCAGCCAGGTCGGATCGGGAATCGTGTCGTCGTCGGTGAACGCGATCAGCGCGCCGCGCGCGCTGCGCCAGCCGATGTTGCGCGCGCCCGCCGGCCCCTGCGTATCCGGCGCGGTCATGTAGCGGATCACCGGCACGTCGGTCATGCGCGCACGACACGCGTCGACGGTTTCCCATGCGCTGCCGGCCGGGTCGTCGTCGACGACGACGATCTCGTAGGTGGTCGGATCGAACACCTGCGCGCACAGCGCGTCGAGGCAGCGTTCGAGCAGGCGGGGCCGCCGGTACGTCGGCACGACGACCGACACGACCGGCGGCAGTTGCGTGTCGCGCATGTTCATCTCGGCTTCTCCAGCAGGAACGAACCGATCACGAGCGCGTCGAGCGGCGAAGTCCAGAAGCACTCGAGCGCGTCGCGCGGCGTGCAGACGATCGGTTCGCCGCGCGTGTTGAACGACGTGTTGACGAGCACCGGCACGCCGGTCAGCGCGTCGAACTCGGACAGCAGCGCATGCAGCAGCGGATGCTGGTGTGCGTCGACGGTCTGCACGCGCGCGGTGCCGTCGATGTGGCGCACCGCCGGAATCGTCGCCTCGGCGCCGGGCGCGATGTCGTACACGAACAGCATGAACGGCGCGCGCAGCGGCGTGCGCCGCCCGCCGTTGAACCAGTGGTGTGCGTGGCTTTCTAGCACGACCGGCGCAACCGGCCGGAAGTCCTCGCGATCCTTGATCCGGTTCAGCTTGCGCTGCATGTCCGGATCGATCGGCGACGCGAGGATCGAGCGCGCACCGAGCGCGCGCGGCCCGAACTCCATGCGGCCCTGGAACCAGCCGATCACGCGGTTTGCCGCGAGCAGCGCGGCCGTCTGGCTGGCGACGTCCGCGAGCCGCCGGTACGGCAGCCGCGCCTCCTTCAGGAACGCCTCGATCGCATCGTCGCCGTACGACGGCCCGAGATACGCGTGATCCATCCGCCAGTCGCCGCGCATCCCGCGCATCCGGAAATCGGTCCACAGCGCGGCGCCGAGCGCGGTGCCCGCGTCGCCTGCCGCCGGTTGAACCCACACGTCGTCGAACGGGCCGCGATCGCGGATCTTCGCGTTCATCACGCAGTTCAGCGCGACGCCGCCCGCCATCGCCAGTTGCTGCTCGCCGCTCTCGGCCGCGAGCCAGTCGACCGCCTGCAGCGTCGTTTCCTCGAGCACCAGCTGCAGCGCATGCGCGATGTCGCAGTGATGCGGCTCGATCGGTCCGCCGCGCTCGCGCGGCGCGCCGAACAGCGCGACGAGATCGCCGTCGGCAACCTCGTAGCGCCCGTCGCCGTTGTAGCTCACCAGCTTGCGCATCGCGTCCGCGAACACCGGCTTGCCGTACGACGCGAGCGCCATCACCTTGTACTCGTCCGACGAATGCAGGAAGCCGAGGTAGCGGGTCACGCGCTCGTACAGCAGGCCGAGCGAATGCGGCAGGTTGACCTGGCCGAGCCGCCGGTACGACTGGCCGTCGAACACGCCGTAGCTCGTCGTCGCGCGTTCGCCGCGTCCGTCCATCGTCATCACCGCGCAGTGCTCGTACGGCGCCGCGAGAAACGCGCTCGCCTCGTGCGCGAGATGGTGCTCGATGAAATGCCAGCGAAACGGCCCGTCGTGCGCGACGCCGCGAAAGCGCCGCTGCAGGTGGTGCGGCGCGCCGCCCGCGAGCTGGCGCGGCGCGTTCACGATCGACGACAGGAACAACGGATGCCACGGCGATGCGCCGTCGGCACGCCGCGCATGCGCGGACGGTGCGAGCGGCAGCGTCAGCTCGGGCGCGTCGCCGTGACGGTCCAGTTCGAGCCACGGATCGTACGAATACGCGACATGGTCGACGTCCGCGAGCGCGATGCCCGCTTCCGCCAGACAATAGTCGATCGCGTGAAACGGCAGCTCCCAAGTCGAGAACGGCACCGGCCGCTTCGCGTGCTTCACGTGCGTGAAGCGTTCGTCCTCGGCCGCCGCGATCACCGCGCCGTCGCGCACGAGGCACGCGGCGCTGTCGTGAAAGGCGGCATTGATGCCGAGCGTATAGGTCGGAGCAGGCATGCGTCAGGTCCTCGTGATGACTTGCGCGAACGGAATCACGTTCGACACGCTCGACGCGTTCGCCGCGACTGGCTCGGCAGCGTGCAAGGTGGCGCGCGCGGCCGCGTGTTGCGCATGGCGCGCGCTGCGGCGCAACAAGCCGTGCGTCGCCTCGACGACATCGTCGACGCTCACGCCGAGCAGGCACGGATGGCCGGGCTGGTTGCAGACGCTGCGGTAGCAGTTGCGGCACGGCACGTCGACGTTCAACGCGCGGTGCGGCACACGCCACGGCGTGTGCTGCGGATTGGTCAGCGCGTACAGATCGACGACCGGCGTGCCGAGCGCGGCCGCGAGATGCACGGGACCGCTGTTGTTCGTCAGCAGCAGGTCGGCCGTCTCGATCAGCGCGCCGAGCTCGCCGAGCGGCAGCACGCCGGCGAGCGGCACGGCGCGCGGCCCCGCGCGTTCGCACACGGCATCGACGAGCGCGCGCTCGTCGGTGCCGCCCGTCACCGCGATGCCGTCGAACAGCGGCGCGAGCCGCGCGGCCACGTCGCCGAAGCGCTCGGCCGGCCAGCGCCGCGATGCCGCGCTCGCGCCCGGATGCACGACCAGCCAGCGCGTGCGCGCCGGCGCCGGCCGGCGCGGGCCGCCGATGCGCAGCAGCGCCGCGCGCAAGCGCGAGTGCAGCGCGCGTCGCGCCGCATCGCCCGGCTCGAACGCCATGCGCCAGTCGCACGTCTTCGCGCCGATCGCGCGGACCAGCGCAAGCTGGCGCGCGACTTCGTGGCGCACGCGCGAATCCGGCTCGGTCTCGGGCACGCGGTCGGTCAGCAGTTCGTAGGGGTTCTCGCGGCAATGCGCGAGCCGCAGCGGGATGCCCGCGAGCCAGCACATCATCGCGGCCGGCAACGGACTCTGGCTGTATACGGTGAAGATCACGGCCGCGTCGAAGCGGCCGGCCAGCAGCCGGTCGATCATGTCGAGATCGACGACCGGATCGCCGCGCACGTCCGGATGCTTGACCCACGGCGCGTCGTACGTCCACACGTCGTCGACCATCGGCAGGTGTTTCGCCAGCGCGGCGCCGGTGCGCGACGTCAGCAGCGTGAGCCGGCGGCCGCGCCCGCTCTCCTTCAGCGCGCGCAATGCGGGGGTCGTCATCAGCACGTCGCCGAGGCTGTCGAGGCGCACGCACAGAATGCGCCGCGCGCGATCCCAGGCGGCGCTCATCGCCGCACCCACGAGCCGTGGCGGCGCACGGCCTCGCGCGCGACGAGGTCGGCGGCGAGGTCGAGCCGGTCGACCACATGGTGCGGCGTGCGCGCGGCATCGAGCCGCCATTGCGTCTCGTTGCCGCGGTCGACGAGTATCGTGCCGCAGCGCGCGGCGCGGCCGGCCTCGACGTCGTCGAGAATGTCGCCGATCATCCAGCTCCACTCGGCGACCGCGCCGAGCGTGGCGATCGCGCGGCGCACCATCCCCGGGCGCGGCTTGCGGCAGATGCAGTCGCAGGTGTAGCGCGGCACGCTGCCCGCCGGGTGATGCGGGCAATAAAAAAAGTCCGCCAGCACCGCGCCGTTCGCTTCGAACAATTCGGCGAGACGCTGACGGACCGCGCCAAGCTTCGATTCGGCAAAGTAGCCGAGCGCGACGCCCGGCTGGTTCGACACGACCGCGATCGGCATGCCCGTCGCGCCGAGCGTGCGCAATGCGCGCGCGGCGCCCGGCGCAAGCTGCATCCGCGCGGGGTCGACGTTGTACGGCAGGTCCTCCAGCAGCGTGCCGTCCTTGTCGAGCAGCACCGCGCCGGGCAGCCGTCGCGCGCGACTCACGGCCATGACGTCTCCTTCATCGGCAGCACCATCAGTTCCGGCACGACGGTGCCCGGCGGCTGCGTCAGCACGAAACGCACGGCCGCCGCGACGTGTTCCGGCGGCTGCAGCGTGTCCACGTCGATGTCGGGGAAGCGATCGAGGAGGAACGGCGTGTGCATCCCGCCCGCGACGATCGCCGACACGCTCACGCCGGCCGGCCGAAGCTCCGCATGCAACGCATGCGACAACCCGAGCAGCCCCCACTTCGTCGCGTGATACGCGGACGCATTCGGCCATGCGCGCTTCGATGCGGTCGACGCGATGTTGACGATGTGGCCGCTGCCGCGGGCCTTCATCATCGGCACGGCCGCGTGGCACATCAGGTACGGGCCGAACAGGTTGGTCATCATCACCTGCTGCCAGGCGGCGACGCTGACGTCGTCGATCGGCGCGGTCACGTCGATCGCCGCGTTGTTGACGATCACGTCGACGTCGCCGAGCGCCTCGCGCGCGTCGTGCATGACCTGCAGCACCGACGCCTCGTCGCGCACGTCGAGCGGCCGACCGACCGCGCGACCGCCATGCCGCTCGAGGCGCTGCGCGACGGCCGCCGCGCGATCGCCGTCGAGATCGGCAACGATCACGTGTGCGCCGTGTCGCGCCAGTTCCTCGCAAATGGCCTCGCCCAGGCCGCGACCGCCGCCCGTCACGAGCGCGGTGCGACCGGCGAGCGACGCTCGCGCTGGATCGTGAGTCGCGTTCAACATGCACCTCCTGTAAGCGTCCGGAATATCGAGGCGTTGACACTTGTCGTGACAAACGTCGTACCAGAGGTACAGCGAAAACCGTGCCATTGCGCGAACGCCCGCGCCACATCGCGCTCCCCCCGCGCGCCCGCTGGCTTTTTTATAACCGGCTGTAAAAACCGGCCCGCTCGCCCCGCGCTCAGATCGCGAGCGCGTCCGGCGTCGCCTGCGCGCGGTGTTTCGCGAGCGCACGCAGGCAGTGCGCGATGCAGCCCGCGAACGCCTCGTCGAACCAGGGCTGCGCACCCGACACGCCGACCACGATGCCGTGCTGCGCGACGCCGCCCCACAGGTTCGTGTCGCCCGCGCGCAGCCGGTACGGCTCGAGCGCCTGCACGACGTGGCCGTCGCGGCCGGTTTCCCACGACAGCCGCGCCTTCGCGCGGGCGTACGCACGATAATCGGCATCCCAGTCCTTCGGATCGGGCAGCGAGAACTCGTACAGGATCGCATCCTCGAACGCCGCGTCGCGCGGGCCGAGCGCCGGATCCATGATCACGACGTGCAGGCAGCCGCTGTCGCCGACGAAGTCGCTCTGCAACGCGGCCGACAACGTCGGCAACAGCAGCTCGACGGCGGCGACCGCGGCCTGGCGGTCGGCGAACGCGCTACCGGCGCGGCGCTCGGTCAGGACTTCGGGGGGCGTCGGATTCGAAAGGTTCGGCATGGATATCTCCGGAGGAAAGCGCGAGCGCCCGCAGCGTCGCGATCAGGTCGGCCGCTGCCGCGGGCTTGGTCAGATAGGCGTGGAAACCCGCTTCGACCGCGCGCGTGCGGTCGCGCTCGCGGGCATGGCCCGACAACGCGAGCGCTTCGAGCGGCGCCCGGCCGTCGCGCGCACGCTCGGCGTCGAGCTGGCGCACGCGGCGCATCACCGTGTAGCCGTCTTCCTCGTCGGCGCCAAGGTCGATGTCGCATACCAGGAGCGCCGGCCAGTCCGCGCGGCGCATGTTCCGCATCTCGTCGAGCAGCGCGTGGCCGGACGCGAACACACGCACGTCCGCACCGGCGACCTGCAGCAGCGCGGCAAGCGCTTCGCGCGCCTCGTCGTGATCGTCGACGCACGCGATGCGCACGCCGTCGAGCGGCTTCGCGTCCGCGGCCGCAACGGCGCCCGGCCCGGGATTCGGCGCGGCAGCGTCGGCCGGTTGCAGCGACGCCGGCGCAACCGCGCACAGCGGCAGCGACAGGTGCAACGTCACGCCGACGTCGTCGCGCTCGCGAACGACGTAGCCGCCCGCGTCCTCGATCGCGCCCTGCAGCCGTTCGAGATCGGCCAGCGACAGCTCCGGCGCGTCGACGCCGGTGCACGTGATCGTGATCCGCGCGTCGGGGTCGTGCCGCGCGGTGCGCACCTCGACCCGCCCGCCGCCGCTCGTGTCGATCCCGCCGCGACACAGCTCCCACACGAAGCGCCGCAGTGCGGCCGGATCGGCCTTGACGACCAGGTCCTCGTTCGACAGCTCGCGGAACACCGGCACGCCGCGGCGCGCGGCGGCTTCCGCCAGCGCATCGAGCACCTGCGCCACCAGCGGGTTGATCCGCACCGGCTGCAGCGCGAACTTCGCCTCGGTGCGCTCCAGTTCGCGCTGCTTCGCCTGCAGCGACCACATCTGCGCATACACGCCGTCGCTCGCCAGCAGTTCGTCGTGGGTGCCCTGCTCGACGAGCCGGCCATGCTCCATCACGAGGATCCGGTCCGCGTCGACGATCGTCGACAGCCGGTGCGCGATGACGAGACTCGTGCGGTGCCGCGCGACGCGCATCAGTTCCTGCTGGATCGCGCGCTCCGAGCGCGTATCGAGCGCCGACGTCGCCTCGTCGAACACGACGATCGGCGGCGCCTTCAGCAGCGCGCGCGCGATCGCGACACGCTGCCGCTCGCCGCCGGACAGCCGCACGCCGCGCTCGCCGACACGCGTGTCGTACGCATCGGGCAGCCGCTCGATGAACGCGTCGAGTTGCGCGCCGCGCGCGGCCGCGATCACGTCGCCACGCGTCGCGTCGCGCTTGCCGTATGCGATGTTGTAGGCCAGCGTGTCGTTGAACAGGATCGTGTCCTGCGGCACGATGCCGAGCGCATCGCGCAGGCTGCGCTCGGTCACGAGGCGCAGGTCCTGGCCGTCGATCCGGATCGTCCCCGCATCGGGCTGGTACAGCCGGAACAGCAGCCGCGCGAGCGTCGACTTCCCCGAGCCGCTCCCGCCGACCACCGCGACCGACTGTCCCGGCTCGACGCGAAACGACACGTCCCACAGAATCTGGCGGCTCGGCTCGTAGCCGAAGTCGACGTGCTCGAACTCGATCGCGCCGCCGCGCACCGCGAGCGGCTGCGCGCCGGGCGCGTCGCCCTCCTCGCCCGGCTTGCCGCGGGCGTCGAGCAGGCCGAACAATCGTTCGATGTTCGTCATCGCGTCGTGCGCCTCGCGGAACACGAAGCCGAGCGCATTCAGCGGCAGGCTGATCTGGATGATGTACGCGTTGATCAGCACCAGATCGCCGACCGTCATCGTGCCGCGCGCGACATGCTGGCCGGCGAGCAGCATCACCGCCGCGATGCCCGCACCGATGCATGCGCTCTGCCCGATATGCAGCGCCGACAGCGCGTACTGGTTGTCGACGCCGGCCTCGCGCCATGCGTCGAGCACGCGTTCGAGCCGGCTGCGCTCGACGTCCTCGCGCGCGAAGTACTTGACCGTATCGACGTTGAGCAGGCTGTCGACCACGCGCGCGTTCGATTCGGCCTCGAGCACGTTCACGCGACGCTGGTAGCGCATCCGCCGGCGCGTGAAGACGGTCGTGTAGGCCGCATAGACGGCGAACGTGACGAGGATGATCGCGGTGAAGCCGCCGCCATACTTGCCGATCACGATCACCAGCACCGAGCCGATCTCGATCGCGGTCGGCACGACGGTAAACACCGCGACGCCGAGCAGGTAGCCGATCCCGGCCGTGCCTTTCTCGAGGTCGCGCACGACGGCGCCGGTCTCGCGCTGCGAATGAAAGCGCGCGCCGAGCCGGTGCAGATGACCGAACGTGCGGACCGTAAACGACGCGACCGCGTGCTGCGTGACCTGCACGAACGTCATGTCGCGCACTTCGTTCAGCGCGTTCGCCGCGAAGCGCACGACCGCATACGCGAACAGCAGCAGAACCGGCAGCGCGACCGGCTGGCCGGCCGTGCGGCCCAGCCCGTCGACGATGTCCTTCAGCAGCAGCGGCACCGAAACGGCCGCCGCCTTCGCGAGCAGCAGCAGCGCCAGCGCGGCCAGCACGCGCGCGCGGTAATGCCGGATCGCGCGCCACAGCTCGACCGCGATGCGCGCGCGCAGGCCACGTGCGTCGCGGCCGCGACCGTCGCGCGGCGCGCTGGCGCTCGAGTCGCGATCGTCGCGAATGTCGCCGTCGTCACGCGGTCCGTCGTCAGAGCCGGTCGTCATGCGCGCATTGGCTGTGTCCGTGGCCTTGGCCGAGTCGTCCCGCGCATCGGCCGTCAACGGCGCGGATCGCGCTCGCGACCGGCGCCGCTACCCGGTTCGGGATCGCGCGCCGCAGGCTGCGTCGGCGTGACCGTGCGTTGGGACGGATGCAGCACCATGCCCGTATCGGGTTGTTCGCCGTCGCGGCGCACGCGCACGCGGTTCTCGACGTCGCGCACGCCCATGCAGCCGTCGGCGATGTCCTCGATGTCGTGCTTCATCCAGCGCTGCGGCACGGTGCCGTCGAGTTCGACGCGGCCGTCGCGCACCTGCACGGAGACATCGCTCACGTCGATGTCGAGCGCATGCGCGAGCCGCTCGCAGACGTCCTCGCGAATCCGCTCGTCCGAACGCGTGTAGCCTTTCGGGCCGCGCCGATGCCGCATGGCCTCGCGTTGCGCGGCGTCGCCGAAGCGCGACAGGCCGGACGTATCGGCACGGCGCTGGTCGCGCCCGTTGTAGGCGTCGTAGTCGCCCTCGCCGCCATGCCAGCCCGTCCGGTGCTGGCCGCGGAACCGCGGCTGGTCGGCATGGGCGCCTTCACGTCCCTGGCCGCCTTCCGCTGTGCGGCCGCGGTTGCCGTAGCCGCGCCCGGACTCCCACGCCGGATCGCGCGAACCGCCGGGGCCGCCCGGCCCGCCCGGCGCACCGCGCCAGTCGGCGCCGGCGTCTGCGCCGCGCTGTTCGGCCGACGAGCGGGCCGAGCGCTCGCTCCATTCGCTGCCCCAGTCTTCCGGGCCGACGTCCTCGCTCGCGAACCGCCGGTACGCGGATTCGTAGTCGGCATCGTGGCGCCGGGATTCGTCGCCGCGAAAATCGCGCTCGCCGGTGTCCCGGTACGCGCGTTCGCCGCGCTCCTGCCAGTCGGGCGGGCCGCTCCGTTCGGCTTGCCGTCCGGGAGATCGTCGTTGCATCGTGTCCCTCCTTGATCGCGCCTGTGCCTGATCGCGCGTGTGCCGCGTGCGGACCCGGACCCATGTCGCGTCGCGGCGCACGTCGGTCAGGTTGATGCAAGTCGCGTGCCGCCCGTTGGCCAGCACACCGCGGGGGCGCGGCGAAGCCCAGGGCGGCACGCCCGCGCCGACGATCGCGGTCCACGTCGCGATCGCCGCGCAGCGCGCTGACGGGGGCAATGCGGATCGTCGCGCCTCGGCGGGTGTCCCTGGCAGGGCGCACCTGGCCGGGCACCCTTTGCGCGGTGCCCCTGGCCGGACGCCCCTATCTGCAACGCAATTGCAGTTTTTGCGCGGAGGGTCGCGGTACAGCGACCCTATGCGCCGCCCGCACCCGGTTCGTCCGGCGCATCCGGATCCTCGGTGCCGCCGGGCTCGCTCAGCCGTTCCGTGCGATCCGGCTCGATATCGGCGCCTTCCTCGAGCCCCGCGTCGCCGTCCGCCGACGCGCGCTCGCCAGTGCCCGCGCGGTCCGTATCGCTGTCGAGGGCCGCGTCGCCGCGCTCCAGCGCGTGCTCGTCGAGCGGCGAATCGACGTCGAACGGATGGCGCCGCGCGCCGGCCGTGTCGCTGCCGCTGTCGGACGAATCGCTCGGACCCAGCGCGCGGCCGTCGCGGCCGCGCCGTACGTTGTCGTCGTCCGGGCCGGCCGGTTCGTTGTCGGGGTTCAGTGTGCTGTTCATGTCGATGCCCTCGGGTAGCCGTGAAGCGGCGCGCCGCCGCCGGAGGCCGGCTTTCGCGCCGGGCCGGCCGCGGCGTGCGGACCGGAGGGCGACGCAATCGGCATGCCGCGCCGCCGTCGCCGGGCCGCCACCGGCAGGATTTCGCACTGCGGGCGCGACGCGGCACAGGCCATGCGCCCCCATTGATCAGGCGATTCGACCTCCCTTATGCTTTCGGGGTGTCAATCCGATTTGAATGGCCGCAGCCGGCTCGTCCGGCCGCGGCGGGGCGGCGTTTCTCCGCCCGCATCCGACTTGCCGTTCCGATGAAGAAAGACGACGCCATTTCCGATCTCCACCCGCCGCTCGGGCCCGCCGATGCACGCGACCTGCTGCACCGCTTCGCCGAGTTCCGTTTCGAGACCGTCGTCGGTGCGATCACCGACTATGCGGTGTTCATGCTCGACGCGCACGGTAACGTCGCGACGTGGAACGCGGGCGCGGAGCGCATCAAGGGCTATCGGACGGCCGAGATCGTCGGCCACCATTTCTCGCGTTTCTATCCGCCCGATGCGATCGTCGCCGGGCGGCCCGCATTCGGGCTCCGCGAAGCCGTCGTGCACGGCCGCTTCGAGGACGAAGGCTGGCGCGTGCGCAAGGACGGTTCGCTGTTCTGGGCCAGCGTGACGATCACGGCCGTGCACGACCATGCGGGCCAGCTGGCCGGCTTCATCAAGATCACGCGCGACATGACCGAGCGCAAGCGGCTCGCCGAACTCGAGGTGTCGACGCACCGGCTCAGCGTGTTCATCGCGATGCTCGCGCACGAGCTGCGCAACCATCTCGCGCCGCTGCGCAATTCGGTCGGCGTGCTGCAGAGCCTGCCCGATCCGGCACCCGCGCTCGCGCAATGCCGCGACGCCGTGCATCGCCAGGTCGGCCAGCTGACGCGGCTGGTCGACGACCTGCTCGACGTCGGGCGCATCACCGCCGGCAAGGTCCAACTCGACCACGCGCCGGTGACCGTGCGCGACGTCGTCTGCCGCGGCGTGGAAAGCGTCCAGCCGAAGCTGGCCGCACGCGAGCAGAACATTCGCGTCGACCTGCCGGCCGATCCGCTGGTGGTGCGCGGCGACGCCGCGCGGCTCGTGCAGGTGCTGCACAACCTGCTCGACAACGCGTCGAAATTCTCGCCGCAGGGCGCGCGCATCGACGTCAGCGCGAGCGCCGAAGGGGCGGTCGTCGCGATTCGCATCACCGATCACGGCGTCGGCATCGCGCCGGGTTCGCTCGAATCGATCTTCGACCTGTTCGAACAGGAAAGCGTGCCGGGCCGGCGCGCGTCGGACGGCTTCGGGCTCGGCCTCGCGATCTGCCGGTCGTTCGTCGAGCTGCACGGCGGGAGGATCACCGCGGAAAGCGCCGGCCCCGGCCACGGCGCGACGTTCACGGTGCGGCTGCCGCTCGAGCGCGCGATGCGCCCGACGCCGGGCGACGCGCCGGCGCCGGCGCCGCGCACGACCGAGCCGCCGGCCGGCGCGCCGCTGCGCATCGTCATAGTCGACGACAATCGCGACTCCGCCGACACGCTCGCCGTGCTGCTGCAGATCAAGGGCCACGCGCCGCGCGTCGCGTACCACGCGGACGACGCGCTGGCGCTCGCGCGCGACATCGTTCCGCACCTGATGCTCGTCGACTTGTCGATGCCCGACGTCGACGGCTTCACGCTGCTGCGCGAACTGCGCGCGATCGATGCGCTGGCCGGCACGACCTGCGTCGCGTTGTCCGGCCATGCGAGCCCGGCCGACTTCGCACGCACCGCGAGCGAGGGCTTCGACGATCACCTCGTGAAGCCCGTCGAGATGGCGGTGCTCGACGCGCTGCTGGAGCGCGTCGCGCGCAAGGTTCACGGCGCGCCGTAGCCGCTCATGCCATCGCGCGGCACATCGCCGCGCACGCATCGCATGCCAGCGCGCAGCGCCGGCAATGGTCGTGCGCATGCAGCAGGCATTCGGCCGCGCACACCTCGCACGCACGCGCGCACAGGGCGCACACCTGCGGCGCGAGCACGCTGTCGCGAGCCATCGCGGCCGAGGCAAGGCGGCACAGCTGCGCGCACTCGATGTCGAGCGCGATGCAAGCGGCCAGGGCGTGCGTGTCGGGGTCCGCCAGGCACCCCGCCGTACACGCGTCGCATGCATGCGCGCACGCATCGCACGCGGACATGCAGTTGTCGTAGAGATCATGGAACCCGTTCATGGCAGCACTCCTCGTTGCGGTTCGCAGCGTCATGGCGTCAGCTTCACTTTCAGCCAGCCCGGCTCGCGCACGTCGAACGCGCGATACGCGTCGATCGCGTTCGTCAGCGGCTCGCAGCGCGTCAGCACGGACGCCGGGTCGAACGCACCGCTGCGCACGAGCTCGATCAGGTGCGGCGTGACGGTCCGGTGATTGCAGTTGCCCATCTTGATCGTGAGGTTCCGGTTCATCGCCTCGCCGACCGGAAACACGCGCGCCTGCGGCGGATACACGCCGATCACCGCGACCGTGCCCGCCTTCGCGACCGCGCGCACCGCCCATTGCAGTACCTGCGAGGGCCCGTCGCCGGGCGTCCAGTAGCGGCCGTCGGGCTTGCGGCGCGGCGCGACGGCGTCGACTTCCGCATCGAATGCACGCGCCGCGTCGTGGTCGGCGGCGGCCGGCCCATGCGTCGCGCGCATCGCGTCGACGCCCACCGCATCGATCGCACGATCGACCCCGATCCCGCCGGTGAGCCGCAGCACCGTGTCGACGGGGTCTTCCTCGGAGAAGTCGATGGTCTCGGCGCCCTGCGCGCAGGCCATCTCGAGCCGCGACGCGATGCGGTCGATCGCGATCACGCGCCCGGCGCCCATCAGCTTCGCGCTCGCGATCGCGAACTGGCCGACCGGCCCGGCGCCGAACACGGCCACCGTGTCGCCCGGCTTCACTTCCGCGAGCTGCGCGCCGAAGTAGCCGGTCGGAAAAATGTCGGACATCAGGATCGCCCGGTCGTCGTCGATCGCGTCCGGCAACCGGATCAGGCTCGCGTTCGCGAGTGGCGTGCGCGCGTATTCGGCCTGCAGCCCGTCGAACGGCCCCGTGTCGGCCGGGCCGCCGTAGAACGCGGTGCCCGCGCGCGGCCCGCCCGGGTTCGCGACGTCGCATTGCGCGGTGTAGCCCGCGCGGCAGTACACGCAGCTGCCGCACGCGATCGTCGACGGAATCAGCACGCGATCGCCGCGCTTCAGGTTGCGCACGTCGCGCCCGACCGTCTCGACGATGCCGACACCCTCATGGCCGAGGATCGTGCCGGGCTTCATCCCGCCGAGCGTGCCGCGCACCATGTGCAGGTCGGTGCCGCAGATCGCGCTGGCCGTCAGGCGCACGACCGCATCGGTCACGTCGACGACTTGCGGGTCGGGTACCGTATCGATGCGAATGTCGCCGATGCCGTGAAATACGACTGCTTTCATGTCAGGCCCTCCTTGTCGAAAGCGGTAACGGTGCAAGTACCGTCACACTGTTCGAGCAAGGCGCGCGCCCGTGCGCGCAGGGGTCGGTGCGGTGCGTGGTCAGCCGGCCGGTGCGTCGTCGTCGATCGACATGCCGATCGCGGCCGGCAGCGCGGCCGTGCGGCGCATCGTGTCGACTGCACCTCCATGTCGGCACCGGAAATACCGGAATGTTCACGCTCGGGTTCATGATCGCGAACGGCGCCGCGATCACCTCGGTCGAGAAACCGCAGTCGAGAGTCACGGGAGTCTGTCCGGCTCGGCGGTCTCTGCGCAAGCCGCGACGATGCGATGACAGTTGTGTGCGCAACTCTTTTTTCCAGAGCGTGTACCGGTCAGCGCACAGTCGGCAGCCCGTTCACGCGCGCGTCGTGCCCTGCTGCTCGAGCGCCGCTTCCGCGCGCAGGCAGTCGAGATCGCGGCCGATCGTCGCGACCGCGAGCCGTGCGTTGCCGCGCCAGAACGCGACCGAAGCGTCATGCGTGCGCAGGTCGCCGTCGATCTCGACGCGGTCCCATTGCTCCGCATGTCCGACATAACGGACCGTCAGGTCGTAGTGCTGGCTCCAGAAGAACGGCACCGCGTCGAACGGCCGCTGCTGGCCGAGCATGTTGCGCGCCGCGGCGATGCCCTGCCGCTCAGCAACGACCCAGTGCTCGACGCGTATGCGTTCGCCCGTCAACGGATCGGGCCAGCGCGCGATGTCGCCGGCCGCGTAGATGTCCGGTGCGCTCGTCCGCAGGAAACGGTCGACCGTCACGCCGCGATCGACGGCGAGCCCCGCATCCTGCGCGAGCGCGAGGTCCGGATGCACGCCGATGCCGACCACCACCACATCGGCCGGCAGCGCGTCGCCGTTCGACAGCGTCACGCGCTCCGGCGCGATCTGCGTGGGCGTCGCGCCGAGATGGAACACCACGCCGTGCGCTTCGTGCAGCGCGCGGATCGTGTCGCCGAGCGCTTCGCCGAGCACGCGCGCCATCGGATGCGCGTCGGGCGCGACCACCTGCACGTCGAGCCCGCGCGTGCGCAGCGCGGCGGCCGCTTCGAGGCCGATGAAGCTCGCGCCGATCACGACGCAGCGCCGCGCCGTCTTCAGCTTGCCGATCAGCGCCTCGCAATCGGCCCGCGAACGCAGCACGCACACGTGCGGCAGATCCGCACCCGGCACGGTCAGCCGGTTCGGCTCGGCGCCGGTGGCCAGCAGCAGCGCGCCGTAGCCGACGCGGCTGCCGTCCGCGAGCTCGACCGCGTGCTGCGCGGGATCGATCCGCGTGACGCGCATGCCGCAGCGCACGTCGATGCGCTGGTCGGTATAGAACGACGCGCCGCGCAACGGCAGCCAGTCGGCCTCGGCCGTGCCGGCCAGATAGTCCTTCGACAGGTTCGGCCGGTCGTACGGCGGCTCGCTGTCCGCGCTCAGCAGCGTGATCGCATGCGGATAGCCTTCCTGGCGCAGCGTCACGGCCGCCGCGATCGCGGCCGCACCGCCGCCGACGATCACCACCGATGCGGGCAGCCCCGCCGCGTTCAGCGCGGGCGGCGATGCGGCTGGCCGCGCATCGAGCACGACCGCGCGGCCGTCGCGCCGCTCGACGCGCCAGCACGTCAGGCCGTCGAGCGCCGGCGCGCGCAACAGCTCGCCGGTGCGCAGGCAGAACGCCGCGTGATGCCACGGACAGCGGATCGTATCGCCGACCAGCAGCCCGTCGGCGAGCGGCGCGCCGTAGTGCGGGCATTGCGCGCCCACGGCAAACAGTTCGTCGGCGCGGCGCACCAGCAGCACCGTGGCGTCGCCGACCTGGCCCTCGATCATCGCGCCGTCGGCGAGGTCGTCGAGCGCGATCCCCTGCGCGAGATCGGGACGTGAAGACGAGGCGTCGCTTCCGGACATGGCGTGGCTCCCGGAGTGTGGGGTAACGATCCCATTATCGGCGTCCTTCCCGAAAAGAACAGGTACAGACGACCCCGCAGCGCACGCAAACACGGACTGTGGCTTGTACGCGATCCGCGACCGGCGTAGAACGTCATCGACGTTGCGGCGCAACACGCCGGATGCCCGTGCGCGGGGGGCCGGCGAGCCGAGCAATCCGCGTACCGCCCCGCCTTCATCCCGTCACGAGGAGCGACCCGATGGCGACCGTTCTATGCGTGCTCTATCCCGACCCGGTCGACGGCTATCCGCCGCATCACGTGCGCGACGCGATTCAGGTCATAACGCGAGCTTGCCGACCGTGACGATCGCGCGTTCGATCTCCGGCGACCACGGGCTGCTGTAGTTCAGCCGGATGAAATTGCGGTAGGTGTCCGCGATCGAGAACATGTAGCCGGGCCCGATCGTGATCCCCTGCTCCAGCGCGAGCTGGTACAACCGCATCGCATCGACCTGCGCCGGCAACTCGACCCACAGCACGTAGCCGCCCGCCGGGCTCGAGATGCGCGTGCCTTCCGGGAAGAACCGCGACACCATCGCGCGCATCAGGTTCGCTTGCTGCGCATACGCCTTGCGAATCCGCCGCAGGTGATGCTCGTAACCGTCGCGTTCGAGGAACTCGGCGATCGCCAGCTGCGGCAGCGACGGCGTCGCCAGCGTGTTCAGGAACTTCAGCTTCTCGACCTGTTCGCGATAACGGCCCGGCAACGCCCAGCCGATCCGGTACGCGGCCGTCAGGCTTTTCGAGAACGACGCGCAGTGCAGCACGATCCCGTTGCGGTCGAACGCCTTCAGCGCACTCGGGTGCGCATTGCCGAAATACAGTTCGTTGTATACGCCGTTCTCGATCACCGGCATATCGGCTTTCGTTGCGAATTCAACCAGTTCGCGCTTGCGCTCGTCGGGCATCTGGAAGCCGAGCGGATTCTGGAAGTTCGGCATCACCATGCATGCGGCGATCGGCTGCGACTTCGCGATCGCCGCCAGCGCCGCGATGTCGATTCCGTATTCAGGATGGGTCGCGACCTCGATCGCCTTCATCCCCATCCGTTCGATCGCGTGCAGCATCGCGTAGAACGTCGGCGACTCCACCGCGATCGTGTCGCCCGGTTTCGCGACCGCCTGCAGGCACAGGTTGATCGCCTCGGTCGCGCCGACCGTCACGATGATCTCGTTCGGGTCGACCGACATCCCGTTTTCCAGGTAGCGCCGTGCGATCTGCCGGATCAGGCGCGGATGGCCGGGCGGCAGCCCGTCGGTCACGCCCCACAGCGACTTGTCGCGGCCGGCCGCGTACGCGTAGCGGTTCAGCTTCTCGAACGGGAACAGGCTCGGGTCCGGGTACGGCGAGCCGAGCGGCACCGCGTCGTCGGTGCCGATCGCGCGCAGCGTGGACAGCACGAGCCGGCTCATGTCCACCGACGACGAGATCGCGATCGGCTTCGACGGCCGCAGCTCGCGCACCGGCGCGTGCCCGTCGTCGTTGCGCAGGTTCACGAAGTACCCCGACTGCGGGCGGCTCTCCAGCAGCCCGCGGCTTTCGAGCAGCAGGTACGCGTGCAGCACGGTCGTGATGCTGATCCGGTGCTGCTGGCTCGCCTGCCGCACCGACGGCACACGATCGCCATGTCGATACACGCGTTGCCGGATGAGTCTCTCTATGTCGTTCGCGAATTTCTCGTAGAGCTTCATCCGCCTCGCCCCGCCAGCGGTGAACCAGCCTGCGACGCGCAGGTGCGCGTGCCGTGCCGCTGCACGAAGCCGCATAGCCGTGTCCGGCCGCGGGCGTTCCGGTGCGAGCCACGTCCATTACCGAAATTGAAGGCGGATAGCAATGCGAAATCCATCATGAGAAGGATCGGCATCCTACTGCGTCATTTCGGCGAATGTAAGTGACAGTTTGGCGATCAAACCTCAAATCGCACACGTGTGGTGAACAGATGGAAACGCGGCAGCCGCGAGTCGGCGCCGCACCGAATCAATCTCGGTATAACGAAATGAACTACCGAACCGACACCCCCATCGATCGGCCCCGCACACACACGCATCACCGACGCGCGTGCACATCGTCCTCGACGTCGTCGACCTCCGCCGGAAAGCGATGCTGGCCGAAGCTGAGGATCAACACGCCTACCGCGAGCAGCACGATTCCGAACGTGGTCATCAGCATCCGCTCGGGGCTGTCGGTGGCGCCGCGCAGGATCAGGTCGCGCGCGAGCGACGTCATCGCAATGAACAGCGGAAAGCGCACCGGCAGCCGGCCGAGCCGCAGGTAACGCACGTTCATCGCGAGCACTTCGAGATAGAGGAACATCAGCAGCAGGTCGGTCAGCGACACCTCGCCCGCGAGCACGACCTTCCACGCTTCCTGCGTCATCGCGAACGCGGTCGCGAGGCCGATCACGATCAGCCCGGCCAGCTCGGCCGCGTGGAGGAAGTGTCCGAAGCGGCGGCGGATGCGCTCGGCGGCCGTATCGGCGGAAACAGTGGACGTATTCAAGGCGATGACCGGTGCAATGAGGGTTGTGCCGCGATCGACGCTGGGTCGACACGGCGGATGGTTTCGGGCGGCGGAAAGCCCGCGACGCGCGCATCGGGAAAGGTTGCGCACGCACCGGCCGCGGTGGTGGCCTGCGCGACCGCGGACAGCGTGCGCCGGCAGCACTGGTGGAACGCGACGCCCGCATCGGTACACGCCACGTCGCCGCCCGCACGCGCCAGCAACAGCTGGCAGCCGAGATACCGTTCGAGGCGGTCCAGCCGCTCGCTGACTTGCGCGCGTCCGAGCTTCAGTTCGGACGCCGCGGCGGACACCCCGCCATGCTCGACCACCGCGACATAAATACGCATCGCTTCCAGCAGGTTCATCATGATGGTCCTCGTCGGCGGGCGGAGCGAACCTAATCTACTGCACGCGCCACGCCCGCTCAAGAGCACAGCGCCGCGGGTTTCAGGAGTACAGCTGCAGGCCCGCGACGCAGAATCGGACCCCGATCAACCCATTCGAATGACAGATTGGCGATACGTGTTCCAAAGACCCGCCGAAGCTGCTAGATTGCATGCTCGACGACGTTACGCGGTGCGGCGAGGTCGCGCGCCGGGCGAACGCGCGGCCACCGAGCCTGCCTCCCCCTTGCGCGCCCGGGCGGCAGGCCGCCGCCGCTGCGGCCCGTTGCGCGATGCCCGCGCAACGTCCTTCATCCGCATGTCACAAAGAGAACAGTCGCATGACACAGTCCAACCGTTCGTCTTCGCGCGCCGCGGCATCCGCGGCCCGTCCGTCCCGACATGACTGACCGGCAGGCCGCGATGCAAACCCGTCCCCCGCTTTCCCAGGCCGTTCACAGCCCGGTCACGCGCAGCGCGATCTTCCTCGTTGCCACCGTCAACCCCGGCGCCGAGCGCGCCGACACGATCCGCGCGTGGTGCGGCGACATCGCCGCGCTCGTGCGCTCGGTCGGCAAGCGCGTGCCGGACGGCAACCTGTCCTGCGTATGCGGCTTCGGCGCCGACGCCTGGGATGCGCTGTTCGGCGATCCGCGCCCCGCGTCGCTGCATCCGTTCCGCGAATTCGGCGCCGGCCAGCGCGTCGCGATCGCGACGCCCGGCGACATCCTGCTGCACATCCGCGCCGACGCGATGGACCTGTGCTTCGAACTCGCGACCCAATTGCTCGGCGCGCTCGGCGACGCGGTCACGGTCGTCGACGAGGTGCACGGCTTCCGCAACTTCGACCAGCGCGCGATGATCGGCTTCGTCGACGGCACCGAGAACCCGGAGGGCCGCGACGCGGTCGACTTCACGGTGATCGGCGACGAAGATGCCGAATTCGCGGGCGGCAGCTACGTGATCGTGCAGAAGTACCTGCACGACATGGCCGGCTGGAATGCGCTCGCGGTCGAGACGCAGGAGCGCATCATCGGGCGCACCAAATTGTCCGACATCGAGCTCGCGCCGGACGTGAAGCCGTCGTGCTCGCACAGCTCGCTGACCACGCTCGACGAGAACGGCCAGGAAGTGAAGATCCTGCGCGACAACATGCCGTTCGGGCGCCCCGGCTCCGGCGAATTCGGCACCTACTTCATCGGCTACGCGCGCTCGCCGGCGCCGATCGAGCAGATGCTCGAGAACATGTTCGTCGGCCGCCCGCCCGGCAACTACGACCGGCTGCTCGACTATAGCCGCGCGGTCACCGGCTCGCTGTTCTTCGTGCCGTCGGCCGACCTGCTCGAGGCGCTCGCCGATCGCCCCGCACCGGGCGCCGAAGCCACCGCCACCGCCGCGCAGCCGGCCCCCGCATCGCCCGAGTCGCGTCGTGACGGCTCGCTGAACATCGGATCGCTGAAAGGAGCCAAAGCCTATGAATAACCTGCACCGCGAACTCGCGCCGATTTCCTCGTCCGCCTGGGAGCAGATCGAGGAAGAAGTCGCACGCACCTTCAAGCGCTCGGTGGCCGGGCGCCGCGTTGTCGACGTCGAGGGCCCGGCCGGCCCCGAGCTGTCGGCCGTCGGCACCGGGCACCTGCGCGAGGTCGCGGCACCGCGCGAGCTGGTCGGCGCACGGCTGCGCGAAGTCCGCACGATCGTCGAGCTGACGGTGCCGTTCGAGCTGAGCCGCGACGCGATCGACAGCGTCGAGCGCGGCGCGCGCGATGCCGACTGGCAGCCGGCGAAGGATGCCGCGCAACGGCTCGCGTTCGCGGAAGACGGCGCGATCTTCGACGGCTATCTGGCCGCGGACATCGTCGGCATCCGCGAAGGCACGTCGAACCGCAAGCTCACGCTGCCGGCCGACGTCAGCGCATATCCGGACGCGATCAGCGACGCGCTGGAAGCGCTGCGGCTCGCCGGCGTGGACGGCCCGTACTCGGTCGTGCTCGGCTCGGACGCCTACACGGCGCTCAGCGAGGCGCGCGACCAGGGCTATCCGGTCCTCGGCCACATCAAGCGCATCGTCAGCGGCGAGATCATCTGGGCGCCGGCGATCAGCGGCGGCTGCGTGCTGTCCACCCGCGGCGGCGACTATGAACTGCACCTCGGCGAAGACGTGTCGATCGGCTACACGAGCCATACCGACAAGGTCGTTCGCCTTTACCTGCGCGAAACGTTCACGTTCCTGATGCTGACGAGCGAGGCATCGGTGGCCGTGGCGCCGCAGGGCAACCCGGCGACCTGACGTTCCGCCCGCGCGATGCCCGACCGGCATCGCGCCCACCGGCCGCATGGCCGGCCGCACGTTCGTCGCCGATCGAACCATCCTGCATGGAGCGAGAAATGAGCGAATCGAATGAAGCACTACAGGCACTGCAAGCGTCGATCGACAGCCTGAAGCAGGCCGTCGACGCGAACGCGAGCCGCCAGGCCGGCGACACCGCCGTATTGTTCACCGTGGTGGCGCTGATGCTGGCCGAACTGCCGCCCGACACCCGCAACCTGATCGAGGATTCGTTCTCCGTCTGGGCCAATGGTCTGCAGAATGCGGCACTGTCAACCGACGTGAAGCAGATCGCACGGCAGAAACTTGCGATGACGCTCTCCGACTGACGCCGCCGCCTCGTCACGGTTGGGCCATGTCCGGCCCGCACCGTGCAAGCCGCCCGCTTCGCCAGCGGCCGCGCGCCACGCACCGGTTGCGGTGCGCGCGCGGCCCGGCCTGACCCGTGCGCGCACGCTGCCGCGCTGCGCGCTCGCGCCGATGCGCGCGCGCCGCGTTGCGTCGCGCGTCCCCCTTCCCGTTGGCTCCCTGCCGGCGCCCTGCGCGCCGATGTCGCACCGCGCTTCGCGCGCGTCGCACGCCGCCACGTTTGCGCAGCCCGCACGCCGCACCCGCATGCGCGCTCGTCTGTACTCCTTGCGTCTCATG
This sequence comes from Burkholderia sp. Bp9099, assembly GCF_003857805.1. Lineage (NCBI taxonomy): Bacteria > Pseudomonadati > Pseudomonadota > Betaproteobacteria > Burkholderiales > Burkholderiaceae > Burkholderia > Burkholderia sp. Bp9099. The sequence goes on along the minus strand of NZ_QTPU01000002.1, from coordinate 40,963 downwards.
CTCGCACGCTTGTGAGGGTGCAATTCCCGGCCGGGCCGATGCGGAACTGTGTCTTGGAGGCCCCGGGCCGATTCGCTATTTTGAACGCAGTCGAAGTGATGGCGCAGGCGCCGCGAAGCAACGGTATTGCCGGCGTCGAGCACGGCAGGTCGCCATGCCTGCGCGCGTGGCGCAAGGGCGCCGGCATGGCGCGCGCGCCGCCGGTCGCGTCGTGCGGCAGGCACGCCCCGGCGCCCTCGCGCATCGGGACTTCCCTTTCGATTCACGTTCATTGACAGGAGCCAGACCACCATGCCCGCACTTTGCGACATCTGTCACGCCCGGCCGGCCGTCGCGCGCGCCACCGTGATGCAGGACGGCGAGCGCAAGACGATCTCGATCTGCGACTACCACTTCCGTCAGCTGATGCGGCATCAGAGCATGCTGAACCCGTTCGACTCGCTGCTGGGCGGCGGCGCGTCGTCGCTGTTCGGCGAGTCCGGCGACACGTCGCCGCTTGCCGCGGAGATTCCGCGCGAGTCGGTCGACCCGACCGACGCATTCAGCGAGCAGACGCTCGAACTGCTGCAGCGCGCGGCCGAGAAGGCGCACGAGCTGCGCCGCAGCGAACTCGACACCGAACACCTGCTGTACGCGCTCGCGGACACCGACGTGTGCGCCGCGCTGCTGAAGGAACTGAAGCTGTCGCCGCAGGACATCAAGTCGTACATCGACGAGCACGCGCATACCGGCACGGCCTCCCCCGATGCGTCGCTCGACAAGCTGTCGATCTCGCCGCGCGTGAAGAAGGCCGTGCAGTACGCGTTCCAGGCGTCGCGCGACCTCGGTCACTCGTACATCGGCCCCGAGCACCTGCTGATCGGTCTCGCGTCGGTGCCGGACAGCATCGCCGGCACGCTGCTGAAGAAATACGGCGTGACGCCGGAGGCGCTGCGCCAGAAGGTCGTGAAGGTCGTCGGCAAGGGCGCGGAAGACGGCCGCGTCGATGCGCCGACCGGCACGCCGAATCTCGACAAGTTCGGCCGCGACCTCACCGCGATCGCGCGCCAGGGCAAGCTCGATCCGGTGCTCGGCCGCGCGCAGGAAATCGAGAGCACGATCGAGGTGCTCGCGCGCCGCAAGAAGAACAACCCGGTGCTGATCGGCGAGCCGGGCGTCGGCAAGACCGCGATCGTCGAAGGCCTCGCGCAGCGGATCGTGAACGGCGACGTGCCCGAAGTGCTGCGCGGCAAGCGGCTCGTCGAAGTCAACATCAACTCGATGGTCGCCGGCGCGAAGTATCGCGGCGAATTCGAGGAGCGCGCGAAGCAGCTGATCGACGAAGTGACCGCCAAGCATGACGAACTGATCCTGTTCATCGACGAGCTGCATACGATCGTCGGCGCGGGCCAGGGCGGCGGCGAAGGCGGGCTCGACATCGCGAACGTGCTGAAGCCGGCGCTCGCGCGCGGCGAGCTGAGCCTGATCGGCGCGACCACGCTGAACGAATACCAGAAGCACATCGAGAAGGACGCGGCGCTGGAGCGGCGCTTCCAGCCGGTGTTCGTGCCGGAGCCGAGCGTCGAGCAGACGATCGTGATCCTGCGCGGGCTGCGCGACAGCCTCGAGGCGCACCATCAGGTGACGTTCGCCGACGACGCGTTCGTCGCGGCCGCCGAGTTCGCCGACCGCTACATCACCGCGCGCTTCCTGCCCGACAAGGCGATCGACCTGATCGACCAGGCCGCCGCGCGCGTGCGGATCGGCGCGACCTCGCGCCCCGTCGACATCCAGGAAGGCGAAGCGCAGATCGCGCAGTTGAAGCGCGAGCAGGACTACGCGACGTCGCGCAAGCGCTTCGACGAAGCGAAGCAGTTCGAAGAACAGATCAACGAGAAGCAGAAGTCGCTCGACGAAAAGATGGAAGCTTGGCAGCGCAAGACCGGTTCCGAGACGCTCGAGGTGACCGTCGAATCGGTCGCCGAAGTCGTGTCGCGGCTGACCGGCATCCCGGTGTCCGAGCTTACACAGGAAGAGCGCCAGAAGCTGCTGAAGATGGAGGAGCAGCTGCGCGAGCGCGTGGTCGGCCAGAACGACGCGGTGGTCGCCGTCAGCGACGCGGTGCGGCTGTCGCGCGCCGGGCTCGGCCAGACGCACCGTCCGATCGCGACGTTCCTGTTCCTCGGGCCGACCGGCGTCGGCAAGACCGAGCTCGCGAAGGCGCTGGCCGAGACCGTGTTCGGCGACGAGCAGGCGATCATCCGCATCGACATGTCCGAGTACATGGAGCGGCACGCGGTCGCGCGGCTGATCGGCGCGCCGCCCGGCTACGTCGGCTACGACGAAGGCGGCCAGCTCACCGAGCGCGTGCGGCGCCGCCCGTACAGCGTGATCCTGCTCGACGAGATCGAGAAGGCCCATCCGGACGTCTACAACGTGCTGCTGCAGGTGTTCGACGACGGCCGGCTGACCGACGGCAAGGGCCGCGTGGTCGACTTCAGCAACACGATCATCATCGCGACGAGCAACCTCGGCGCCGCGATCATCATGGACAACCTCACGCAGCCGGAAGCCGCGCGCAAGACCGACAAGGCGATCCGCGAGCAGCTGATGCAGGTGCTGAAGGGCCATTTCCGCCCCGAGTTCCTGAACCGGATCGACGAGGTGATCGTGTTCCATGCGCTGTCGAAGGAGAACATCCGCTCGATCGTGCAGATCCAGCTCGACCGCGTGGTGCGCACCGCCGCCGCGCAGGACATCACGCTCGTGATGGGCGACTCGCTCGTCGAACACCTGACCGAAGCCGGCTACCAGCCGGAGTTCGGCGCGCGCGAGCTGAAGCGGCAAGTTCGGCAGATCATCGAAACGAAGCTCGCGAAGGAGATCCTCGCGGACAAGCTTCAGTCGGGCGACCGCGTCGAAGTCGACTACGACACGGCCGGCGACACGGTGACGTTCAACAAGCTCGCGCCGCCTGATGTGAAGGACGCGAAGCAGGACGCCGACGGCAAGGCCAGGCCGAACGGAAAGGCCACGAAGGCATCGGCCAATGAAAAGGATGACGAAGCAAATGCCGATACGCCGCCGCCCGTCGCGAAGGCATCCGGCAAGAAGTCGTCCGGTGCGAAGAAGGACGCGCACTGATACCACGCGGGCCCGCATGTCCGGGCCCGCATGACCGGCGCCGTCCGCCGGACGGCGCCGCCCCACGCCGCGACGCGGCGCAACCCGAGCCACCCCGCAGCGGGCCCGGCTCATGGAGATTCACATGACAAATCGACGCGAAGTGCCAGGCATCAGGAAGTACGATGGGCCCGCCGGCGGTTGGGGCGCGCTTCGCGCGACAGCCGAGGCCGTGCGCACGCAGATGGAAACCATCGAGGCGCCGATCGTGCTGATGCGGACCAACCAGCCCGACGGTTTCGACTGTCCCGGCTGCGCGTGGCCCGACAAGGAACACAAGTCGACGTTCCAGTTCTGCGAGAACGGCGCGAAGGCCGTCACGTGGGAGGCCACGACCAAGCGCGTGACGCCCGAGTTCTTCGCGGCGAACACCGTGTCGTCGCTGCTGCGGATGTCCGACTACGAGCTGGAGAACATGGGCCGGCTCACGCATCCGCTCGTCTACGATCGCGCGACCGACACGTTCCGCGCGGTCGAATGGGACGACGCGTTCGCGCGCATCGGCGAGGTGCTGCGTGCGCTGCCGCCCGAGCAGGTCGAGTTCTATACGTCGGGGCGCGCGTCGAACGAAGCCGCGTACCTGTATCAGCTGTTCGCGCGCGAGCTCGGCACCAACAACTTCCCCGACTGCTCGAACATGTGCCACGAGCCGACCAGCGTCGGCCTGCCGCAGTCGATCGGGATCGGCAAGGGCACCGTTTCGCTGGAGGATTTCGACCACTGCGAGCTGATCATCTCGATCGGCCACAACCCCGGCACGAACCATCCGCGGATGATGGGCACGCTGCACGAGTGCTCGCGCCGCAACGTGCCGATCATCGTGTTCAACCCGTTGCGCGAGCGCGCGCTCGAACGCTTCGCCGATCCGCAGGACATGATCGAGATGGCGTCGTTCGGTTCGACGCGCATCGCGTCGACGTACTACCAGGTCGACGCGGGCGGCGACGCGGCCGCTCTGAAGGGCATCATGAAGGCGCTGCTGCAGCTCGAGGCCGAGCGCGGCGACGTGCTCGACCGCGACTTCATCGCGCAGCACACCAGCGGCTTCGACGCGTTCTCCACCGACCTGCAGGCCACGTCGTGGGACGACATCGAGCGCGCGAGCGGCCTGAGCCAGGCGCAGCTCGAACAGGTTGCGCTCGCCTATGCGAAGTCGAACGCGACGATCGTCACGTACGGGATGGGTGTCACGCAGCACAACAAGGGCACCGCGACCGTGCGCCTGATCGCCGACCTGCTGCTGATGCGCGGCAACTTCGGCAAGCCCGGCGCGGGCGTATGCCCGCTGCGCGGCCACTCCAACGTGCAGGGCAACCGCACGGTCGGCATCACCGAGAAGCCGTCGGCCGAGTTCCTGCAGAAGATCGAGGACGTGTGCGGCTTCAAGCCGCCCGCGCATCATGGGCACGACGCCGTGCAGGCCATGCAGGCGATGGTCGACGGCCAGGCCAAGGCGCTGCTGTGCCTCGGCGGCAACTTCGCGGTCGCGCTGCCCGATCCCGAGCTGTCGTTCCCCGCGATGGCGAAGCTCGATCTCAGCGTGCATCTCGGCACGAAGCTGAACCGCTCGCATCTGCTGGTTGCGAAGGAAACCTACATCCTGCCCGTGCTCGGCCGCACCGAGCTCGACATGCAGGCGAGCGGCCGGCAATCGATCACCGTCGAGGATTCGATGTCGATGGTCCACGCGTCGGCCGGCAAGCTCAAGCCGGCGTCCGACGCGTTGCGCTCGGAGCCCGCGATCGTCGCGGGGATCGCGCATGCGACGCTGCCGAACAGCAAGGTCGCGTGGCTCGACCTGATCGCCGACTACGACCGTATCCGCGACCTGATCGACAAGACGGTGCCCGGCTTCGAGGCGTTCAACGAACGGATCCGCACGCCGGGCGGCTTCCGCCTGCCGCTGCCGCCCACCGAGCGCGTGTGGCCCACGCCGACCGGCAAGGCGATGTTCTCGGTCTACACGGGCGTGAAGGAAGACGCGGACGTGCTCGGCGCCGAACAGGTGCTGCGGCTGATCACGCTGCGCAGCCACGACCAGTACAACACGACGATCTACGGGCTCGACGACCGCTATCGCGGCGTGTTCGGGCGGCGCGACGTGCTGTTCATGAACGCGGCCGATCTCGCGAAGTACGGGCTCGAACACGGCGACCTCGTCGACATCGAGACGATCACCGCCTCGGGCCGCACGCTGCGCCTCGAGAAGATCACCGCGATCGAGTACGACATCGCGCCGGGCTCGGTCGGCGCGTACTACCCGGAAGCGAACGTGCTCGTGCCGCTCGATTACATCGACAAGGAAAGCGGCACGCCGTCGTACAAGTCGGTGCCGGTGCGGGTCGCGCGTTCCGCGGTCGTGTGATCCGCGGGCGCGGCAGGTTCGCGACGTACGGCACGCATGTGACATGCCGTGACGCCGAGAACCTGCCTGCCGCCCCGCCTCCCCGCTCTCCCGGCCGCTGCATCGCCTCCGATGCGGCGGCCGCTTCGTTTTCACGTGGCGAACGGCACGCGCCTTACCGCGCCGCCGACGGCGGCAGAGCCGCGCCCGTCTGCCGGCGACGGTACGCGCTGTCGCGCGTCGCGAGCGGACCCGTCGCGACGACCACGCGGTTCGCCTCGATCGTGCCGTCCGAGGTTTCGACGATGAACCCCGTCTTGCCCATGTTGCGCACGACGTTCTTCACTTCGACGCCGGTGCGGATCGGCGCGTCGAACTTGCGCGCATAGGCTTCGAAGTAGTCGGCGACCTGGTCCTTCGTGGCGAACGCATCGGGATCGAGGCCGTCGAATTCGAGGCCCGGAAAGCGGTCGTGCCACGCGGGGCCGTTCGCGACCAGCGAATCCCAGCGCCCGGTGCGCCAGCGCTCGGCGATGCGGTCGCGCTCCAGCACGAGATGCGGCACGCCGAGCTTGCCCAGGTGCTCGCTCATGGCCACGCCGGCCTGGCCGGCCCCGACGACCAGCGTATCGATTGAGGTTGTTTCCACTGCCACGGCTGTCTCCTTGAAGTGCGGCTCGCGGCGATGCTCGTGTCGTCGCGCGAGGGGGAATGGAGACATTCTGCTGACAGGCTCGCTAGGGCGAAACGATCATTTTTGTGGTTGTTGACGAGAAAAAAGCTGGGGCGATCGAGCATGGCTGGCGGAACGGGCATACCGCGCCGCGTTCGGTCCAACGCTATTCCTGCGTATGTGCGCGGTCAATGCGATGCCCGGAGGAAACGGGAAGCGTGTCCGAAACCGGCAGCGCCGGTTTCGCCGCATCGATCAACGTCGCTTTGTTGCCGTCCCACTTGGGCAGTTTGGCCGGCGGCAGCGGCACGACCTTGTCAAGGTTCGGCAGGCGAAGGTCCGGATCGCGCTCGAGGCGGTCGGCGAGTACGCTGTAACGCTCGGCACGAGCACGATCCTTCACGTTACCAACCACCGGATCACCATCGTCGAATGCGCCGAACAAATACCCGGCGCTCTTGGCGCTCCCGTATTTCACGCCATCATGCAGAATCTTGAGGGCTCGGTCGTTGTCTTCGCCAAGCGACTTGTCCGCGCCCACGAGTGTTGTCCCGAGCGCATAGGCGGCATCCCCGCTACCTTGGGCATATCCGCATTCCAGCATTTGAAGCGCAATCTTGCGATTACCCCAAAAGCCTGCTTTGGGATCGTCATAAATCGCGTCCATCTTGCCCCCCAGATATGCCATCGCATTCGGACTCCCCATATCCGCAGCCAGTTGCCAGAATGCATGGGCTCTGCTCGCATCCTGCTTCACCCCCATCCCGTCCATGTAATACGTGCCCATCAGATCGTAGGCCGCCGGAATGCCGAGTTTCATCGCCTGTTCAGCGATCTGAACGGCGTGTTCGGAATCACCATCCACACCTTCGCCGCGAGCGTACGCATTCGCCAGATTCAGCATCGCCTTCCAGTGTTTGCGCTCGGCGGCCTTCGCCCATAACTCGACGGCCCCCCTATAGTCGCGCTGATTCGGCCACAGCAACGAACTGGTGAGCGCGATCGCTCGCGTATTCCAACGATCTGCCTCTGGATCGATCCGAGGAACAACGTCGGCTTCATGCTTGCATTCGAACGCTTCGCGGTGCGGATTGAACGCAGTCAGCGACATGTTGCGAGGAAGCGAATCGTTCCTTGAACAGGCGGCACATCCAGCGATCAGAACAACGGAAGCCAATCGGATCAGCCGGCCACGGTCCACGGTAATCAGACGCAATCGAATTCGCACGATATCGAATACCTTGCACGACAAGAAATGAATGCACGGTCACGTGCGCGGTATGGAACGGCACAAACGGCCTGCTGACAAGGCCCTCATCCGGCAATTTCATGGGCCGTCGGCAATGGCCCGCAGTCGGGACAGCATCTCCGTTCATATGCCGCTGATTTTACGTTGCGTCCCTTTAACCTGTCCCCACCCCACAATTCTTGACTATGCGCACGCCGTCGAACTGGTAGGATGCGCATCACTAGGCGAGACGCATCCGGCGCACCTGATCGTTCCCCTTTTCGATCTCCCGCACGCGATCCCCTTGCCGCGCCGAGCCACCGGCTCAGCCCCCCGTCGAACCCCGCAACACCCCGGTGTCGGCCCCACCCGACCCGTTGCAGCAACCGTTGGAGTAGCGCACGTTGCGCCTGCAAGCATGAAGAAACTGAAGCAGCACTTCCGCATCCTGGGCGAGATCGATCGCACGCCGCTGGTACGCGCCGGCGCGCTGCTGTTGATGGCCGGCCTGCTGTACCTGCTGTGGCCGTCGGCCGAAACCGCCTACCTCGCGATGGAGTCGGTCATACGCTGACGCAGCACGCCCGTCCCCGCACTACGCTATACTCGCGCAATGGAAACCAAACCTGCCTCGCCGAACGTGCATCGCTGGTGGCGCGCCTGACCCAGGCGGCCCGTTTCCTTTTGCATGTCCCGAACGTGATGCCGCCAGCCATGGCGGCATTGTCGTTTCTGCGCCCGAATCATGGCTGGTGGCTTCGATAACCCGGAGCCAATCCACACCATGACGCACCCGACCCGACCGACCATCCTCACCGGCGACCGCACGACCGGCCCGCTGCATCTCGGCCACTACATCGGCTCGCTGCGCGCGCGCGTGCAGATGCAGCACGACGCGACGCAGTTCCTGCTGCTCGCCGACACGCAGGCGCTGACCGACAACATGGGCCGTCGCCAGCGCGTCACCGAGAACGTGATCGAGGTCGCGCTCGACTACCTGGCCGTCGGCATCGACCCGGCGATCTCGACGATCGTCGTCCAGTCGCAGGTGCCCGAGCTCGCCGAGCTGTCGCAATACCTGCTCAACCTCGTCACGGTCGCGCGCCTCGAGCGCAATCCGACCATCAAGGAAGAGATCCGCCTGCGCGGCTTCGAGCGCGACATCCCGGCCGGCTTCCTGACCTATCCCGTCAGCCAGGCCGCCGACATCACCGCGTTCAAGGCGACGCACGTGCCGGTCGGCGACGACCAGCTGCCGATGATCGAACAGACCAACGAACTCGTGCGCCGCTTCAACGCGACGGTCGACAAGCCGGTGCTGGTGGAATGCGAGGCCGTGCTGTCGGCGGTCACGCGGCTGCCGGGCATCGACGGCAAGGCGAAGATGAGCAAGTCGCTCGGCAACGCGATCACGCTCGGCTCGACGCCGGACGAGATCACGCAGGCCGTGAAGGACATGTACACGGATCCGAACCACCTGCGCGTCAGCGATCCCGGCCAGGTCGAAGGCAACGTCGTGTTCACGTTCCTCGACGCGTTCGAGCCCGACGTGCAGAAGGTCGACGAACTGAAGGCGCACTATCGCCGCGGCGGCCTCGGCGACAGCGTCGTCAAGCGCGTGCTGAACGAGCGGCTGCAGGCGCTGATCGAGCCGATCCGTGCGCGCCGCCGCGAATTCGAGGCGGACAAGGCGGAGGTAATGGCGATCCTGAAGCGCGGCACGATGCATGCGCGCGAGGTGGCCGGCGCGACGCTGGCCGAGGTGAAAGGCGCGATGGGGCTCACGTATTTCGATTGAGCCGTGCGCGGCAAACGCGGCCGGGCGGCGTGGCGTGGCGTGGCGCAATGCCGGCGCCGCGCTTACCCCGATGTCCACCGGCACACCGCGAAGCCGCGGTCAGTCGCCCGCAAGCACCGTCACGACCGCTCGTGCGCCGACGGCGCTACGTGGCACACAGCCTCGATCCGGTTGCCGGCAGGGTCGACGAGAAACGCCGCGTAGTAATCGGCGTGATAATGCGGCCTCAATCCGGGATCGCCGTCGGACTGGCCGCCCGCGGAAAGCCCTGCCTCGAAGAATGCATGTACCTGCTCGCGAGAAGCGGCCTTGAAGCACCAGTGCCGCTTGCTCGTTCCGACTTCGGCGGGATCGAGATACACGGCCAGGAAAGTCGAGGCGGTGTCGTTTGCATTGCAGCGTTCGCCGTAACCGAGTGCGGCGGGCCGGTCGTAAACCTTGGCCGCGCCAAGTGCGGCCATGATGCCGTCATAGAAAGGGCGTGCCTGGTCGATATCAGGAACGCCGATGGACACGTGGTCGAGAAGTTGCATGGGATTGGCTCCGTTGAACGAGCACGAGTCTACACAAACATGTCACTTCGAACCGGCTAGCGGTACAACCAGATCGCAAAACCGGAGGACAGGATTCCATGACGGACGACCGCCGCATTTGGGAAGCACTGGAAGCTCGTTCGCGAGGAGGCGGCAATATCGAGCAAACAGCGGATTACCGCGGAGACCTCGATCGCCGACGATCTCGGACAAGCCGGAGACGACGCGGACATCTTCATGGAGCGCTTCTTCGCCCGATTCGGTGTGGATCGCCGCGACTACGATTTCGGGCGTTACTTCCTGATGGAGGGTGAAGGGCTCCTGTAACACCTGGTTCGCAACTTCATTCTCAGGAAGCCCCATACGTTCGATCGAGACGCATTGACCGTCGGCATGCTGGGCAAAGCCATCGCGCTGGGTGCGTGGGACGCCGATGCGATCAGGAACTGATGCTCACGCAGCGTCACCGACGCTTTGATCGGCACGTCGAACACCGCGCCCGCCACGCGTCACTTCATCTGCATCAGCTGCACGAGGTTGCCGCACGTATCGTCGAGCACCGCGACGCGCACGGGCCCCGCGTCCATCGGCGCCAGCGTGAAGCGCACGCCGAGCGCGTCGAGCCGCGCGAACTCCGCGTCGAGATCGTCGACCTGGAACGACGCCGCCGGAATGCCGTCCTCGTAGAGCGCCTGACGAAAAGGCCCGACCGCGCGATGATGGCTCGGCTCGAGCATCAGCTCGGTGCCGTCAGGCTGATCCTTCGACACGACCGTCAGCCAGCGGTACTCGCCCACCGGCACGTTGTTCTTCAACCGGAAGCCGAGGGTGTCGGTATAGAACGCGAGTGCCTTGTCCTGATCGTCGACAAAGATGCTCGTCACGTAGATGCGCATGTGATGTTCTCCGAATCACGCGTGCCGCCGCGCGCGTCGTCGCCGTGCCGCTCACGTGATCTGATACGTCGATGCCGGCACGAATTCCTCCGGCATCGCGCGATCGCCCAGCTCGAGCACCGACCGTTCGATCGTGCGCGCCATCGCATCGAGCGCGAGCGCGTTCGGCGCGAGGCCGAACGGCTCCGCGACCTCGTTCGCGATCGCTTCGAGCGCGATCAGCGTGTACGAAATGAACACGCAAATCAGCGGCGTGAAAAACTCCGTCGAATCGACGAGGCCGAACGGCAGCAGCACGCAATAAGCATAGACGGTGCGATGCAGCAGTACGCTGTACGAGAACGGAATCGGCGTCGTCAGGATCCGCTCGCAACCGCCCACCGCCTTGCCGAGTTCGACCAGCTGCGCATCGAACATCCAGCACGTCGCGTCGCTGCCCGGCGCGCGGCCCAGCGCGCGGACGATCCCGCCGCGCAGTTCGTCGAGAATCGCGACGGGCTGGTAGCACTTGTGCGCGAACGCGGCGGCGCGCTCGGCGCCGAGGATGCGCTGCAGGTCTTGCGCCGGATCGGTATGGCGCAGCTGATGCTTCAGCGCATACGTGAACGCGATCAGCAGATCGGCGAGCCGGTTGCGCTCCGCGTCGCCGACGCTGTCGGGCAGGTAGCGCCGCAGTTGCGACGTGACGGTGCGCGCGGCGATCAGCAGGTTGCCCCACAGAAGCCGCGCCTCCTTGAAGCGCTCGAAGCTCGCGTTGTTGCGAAACGCGAGAAAGATCGCGAGCGCGAGCCCGAACAGCGTGAACGGCGCGGTGTTCAGCGGAATCTTCTCGCCGAAGATGCGCCCGTTCGTGAAGACCGCCAGCGTGCTGACGACCGCCATGAACACGAGTTGCGGAATGATCGACTGCAGCACGGAGCCGTTCCATACGAACAGCATCCTGAGCCAGTTTTGTCGTGGTCTGACGATCATGGTGTTGTCTCGACTGCCAAGGGAATACGCAATGCGGCGCGCCGCCGCCCGATGTGCGACGGCCCGCGCGTGGCGGGCCGCTGTCCGATCGCAACCGGGCCGGGTGACGAGCCGCACGGCGGCTGCGCGAGATGATACGCCCGCGCACGCCGCACGCCGCACGCCGTCACCGGCCGCGCCGGTCAGTGATAGCCGGCGTCGCCCTCGCGCACCTTGCCGCGGAACACGCGGTACTGCATCGCGTTGTACACGAGGATGATCGGCAGCACGATCACGGTGCCGACGAGCGCGAACAGCTGGCTCGAATGGCTCGACGACGCATCCCAGATCGTCAGCGACGGCGGCACGATGTTCGGCCAGATGCTGATCACGAGGCCGGTATAGCCGAGGAACACGAGCGCGAGCGTCAGCAGGAACGGCGTTGCCTCGTGCCGGCGCTTCAGCGTGTGGAAGATGCCCCACACGCATGCGACGACGAGGACCGGCACCGGCAGGAACCAGCCGAGGTAGCCGCTGCCGAACCAGCGGTGCGCGACGGCCGGCAGCCCGATCACGGTCCACAGGCTGACCACGCCCATCACGGCGAGCAGCACGCCCGCGAGCGGCTTCATCAGCACGCGCATCTTGCGCTGCAGTTCGCCGTCGACCTTCAGGATCAGCCAGCCGCAGCCGAGCGTCGCATAGGTGACGAGCACGCCGATCCCGCAGAACAGGCTGAACGGCGACAGCCAGTCGAACGGCCCGCCCGCGAACTGGTTGTTCACGATCCGGATGCCCTGCAGCAGCGAACCGAGCGTGACGCCCTGGCAGAACGCGGCCAGCGCGGAGCCACCGATGAACGCGAGATCCCACAGGTGTTGCGTGCGGTTCGCCTTCGCGCGCAACTCGAACGCCGCGCCGCGGAAGATCAGCCCGACCACCATCAGGATCAGCGGCAGGTAGTTCGCCGGCAACAGCGTCGAGTAGACGACCGGGAATGCGCCGTACAGGCCCGCGCCGCCGAGCACCAGAAAGGTCTCGTTGCCGTCCCACACCGGCGCGACGGTATTCAGCATCACTTCGCGTTCGACCTTGGCGTCGAAGAACGGAAACAGCAGGCCGATGCCGAGGTCGAAGCCGTCCAGCATCACGTAGAGGAACACGCCGAGGCCGATGATCGCGGCCCACACGACAGGAAGATCGATCTGCATGGCTTACTCCGCTTCGGTGACGTTCAGCGGCGTGGACAGCGCGCTCTTGCGCAGCCCCGGATGCCGGTGCAGCTCGATGTATCCGGCGTGGGCAGCCGGTCCGCGCTTCATCAGGTTCAGCATGTAGTAGATACCCGTTCCGAACACCAGGAAATACACGACCACGAAGATCAGCAGCGACACGCCGACCTGCTGCGCGCTGAGCGGCGCGACCGAATCGACGGTGCGCAGCACGCCGTAGACGGTCCACGGCTGCCGCCCGACCTCGGTCGTGATCCAGCCGGCCAGCAGCGCGACGATGCCCGACGGCCCCATGCACACGACGAACCACTGGAACCAGCGCGTTTCATACAGGCGTCCGCCCTTTCTCAGCAGCAGGCCGAGCAGCGCGGTGAGCAGCATCAGCATCCCGAGGCCGGCCATGATCCGGAAGGTCCAGAACACGATCGGCGAATACGGACGGTCCTGCGCCGGGAATTCCTTCAGTCCGCGAATCTCGCCGCTCCAGCTGTGCGTGAGGATCAGGCTCCCGAGGTGCGGCACCTGGATCGCATAGCGCGTCGTCTCGGCCTGCATGTCGGGCAGGCCGACGAGGTTCAGCGCGGTGCCGCCCTTCTCGGTTTCCCACAGCCCTTCGATCGCCGCGATCTTCGCCGGCTGGTATTCGCGCGTGTTCAGCCCGTGCGCGTCGCCGACGACGATCTGGATCGGCGCGAGCAGCAGCAGCATCCACAGCGCCATCGAGAAGCTGCGCTTGACCGGCTCGTCGCGACGCCCCTTCAGCAGGTGCCACGCGCCGCACGCGGCGACGATGAAGCCCGCGACGATGAACGCGGCGATCGTCATGTGCACGAGGCGATACGGGAACGACGGGTTGAAGATGATCTTGAACCAGTCGACCGGCACGACGAGGCCGTTCTCGATCTTGTAGCCCTGCGGCGTCTGCATGAAGCTGTTCGACGCGAGGATCCAGAACGTCGAGATCAGCGTGCCGACCGCGACCATCAGCGTCGCGAAGAAGTGCGCGCGCGGGCTGACGCGCTGCCAGCCGAACAGCATCACGCCGAGGAAGCCGGCCTCGAGGAAGAAGGCCGTCAGGACTTCGTACGTGAGCAGCGGGCCGGTGATGTTGCCCGCGACGCGCGAGAAGCCCGCCCAGTTCGTGCCGAACTCGTAGGCCATCACGACGCCGGAGACGACGCCCATCCCGAAGCCGATCGCGAAGATCTTCGACCAGAACTGGAACATGGATTTGTAGGCGGCGTCGCCGGTGACGAGATAGCGCCATTCCAGCACCGCCAGGAAGCTCGCCATGCCGATGCTGATCGCCGGAAACACGATGTGGAACGACACCGTGAACGCGAATTGCAATCGGGCGAGATGGAACGCATCGAAGATTTCCATGACCGTAATTTGCTCGTGGTTGTGAGGACGTCAGCTCGAAGCAGGAAATCGCGCGACGGCTTCGCGACGGCACGTGCACACAACGACGGATCGCAGTGCACGGCAACGAAGCGTGAATGACGATATCGCGTTTCAGACGATACTCGCAATCGCGCGGACGTGCGCTGAAACTGTGCTTTCCCCGGGGCCGAAGATGTGTGTACGGAAAACCCGTTTCGGCGCCGCGAGGCTCTCGGCTGTACTGCTTTCCGCTCTGCAACGCTGTGCATCCGCGGCACCGCCGAACGCCCGTACCATCGGCTCCTGGCCTGCCCGTGGCGAGCGAGCGCGACCCCGCGCACCGCCCCCGCAGAATCCGTTTCGATCGCCCGGCGCCCGCGCCGGCCGATCCCCCTGGAGAAACCCGCATGGAGCCCAGCGACCGCCCCGACGATCCGGCCGGCACCCGCGCGTGTCATGTGACGCGTCATCGTGCCGGCGACGCGCGGGACACCGTCGATCGCGTGGTGGACGAAACGCCGGTTGCACTCGTATTCAACGGCATCGCGCACACGGTGATGATGGCGACGCCGATCGACCTCGACGCGTTCGGCCTCGGCTTCGCGCTGAGCGAAGGGATCGTCGAGCGCGCGTCGGACGTCTTCGATATCGAAAGCGAATGCCGGCCCGGCAGTGCCGAAGTGCGGCTCACCGTGGCGCAGCAGGCGTTCATGGCGCTGAAGGCGCACCGGCGCGCGCTGGCCGGCCGCACCGGCTGCGGCGTCTGCGGGATCGAGAGCATCGCGCAGCTCGACCTGCATCCGCCGCGCATCGCGGCCGCGGGCGCGGCGGCCGGCATCGGCGCCGACGCCGTCGCGCGCGCCGCCCGCGCGCTGCCGCAGCGGCAGCCGCTGATGCACGCGACCGGCGGCATCCACGCGGCCGCGTGGTGCGAGCGCGACGGCACGGTGCTGGAAGTCGTCGAGGACGTCGGCCGCCACAACGCGCTCGACAAGCTGATCGGCCGGCTGGCGCGGCGCCGCGCCGACCTGGGCGCGGGCTTCGTGTTCCTGTCCAGCCGCGCGAGCTACGAGCTCGTGCGCAAGGCCGCACGCGTCGGCATCCCGATGATCGCGACGATTTCTGCGCCGACCTCGCTCGCGATCGACGTCGCCCGCGAAGCCGGCGTGCGGCTGCTCGGCTTCTGCCGCGACGACGGCTTCGTCGAATACGTGTCGCCCGACCCGCTCCCGTTACCCGAACCGACGCCTGCGCAAGCGCAGGCGCTCACCGCTTGATGAAACCCCTGACCGATTTCGACACCGCCCAACGGCAGTTCGCCGGCGTATTTGCGCCGCCGCATGCGGCCGTCTCCATCCCGGTCGCGCAGGCGGCCGGCCACGTGCTCGCCACGCCGCTCACCGCCGTGCTCGACCAGCCGCCCGCCGACCAGAGCGCGATGGACGGCTACGCGGTCCGTCACGCGGACCTCGAACACGGCGAGCCGCTGCGCGTCGCGCAGCGCTGCTATGCGGGCGACGCGCCGGCGCCGCTCGCGCCGCGCACGGCCGCGCGCATCTTTACCGGCAGCCTGATTCCGCCGGGCGCCGACACCGTCGTGATGCAGGAGCACGCGCACGAACAGGATGGCTGGGTTGCGTTCGACACACCGCAGCGCAGCGGATCGCATATCCGCCGCCGCGGCGAGGAAGTGCGCGCGGGCGCCCTGCTGATGCCGGCCGGCATGCGGCTCGGCGCGATGCACGTCGGCGTCGCCGCCGCGCAGGGTTGCGCGCGCATCGACGTGCGCCCGCCGCTGCGGGTCGGCATCCTGACGACCGGCGACGAGCTTGTCCCGTGCGGCCAGCCGCGCGCGCCGCAGCAGATCTACAACAGCAACGCGCCGATGCTCGCCGCGCTGGTGTCGGGAACCGGTGCCGGCGTCGCGGCGAGCGAGCACGCCGCCGACACGCCGGCCGCCGTCGATCAGGCGCTGCGCGGCATGGCCGCGCGCTGCGACCTGGTCGTCTGCGTCGGCGGTGCATCGGTCGGCGACAAGGACCTGCTGCGTCCCGCGCTGACCGCGCTCGGCGCCGCGTTCGTGGTGTCGGGCGTGCGGATGAAACCCGGCAAGCCGGTCGCGCTCGCGCGGCTCGACGAACGGCCCGTGGTGCTGCTGCCCGGCAATCCGGGCGCCGCGATGACCGCGTTCGCGCTGTTCGTCACGCCGCTGATCCGCTGCCTGCAGGGGCGCGACGACTGCCTGCCAGCCGTGCCGTCGCTGCCGATCGACATCGACGTCGAACCCGATGCGCAGCGCGAGCGCTTCGTCCGCGTGCGCCGCACCCTCGACGCCAACGGCGCGCCCGTACTCGATACGCTGCGGCAACAAGGCGCCGGCACGCTGCAATCGCTCGTTCAGGCGAGCGGGCTCGCGCGGCTGCCGGCCGGCCGACGCATCGCGCGCGGCGACGCGGTGCCGTATTACGATTTCGCGCACTGGCTCGCGTGAGCATGCCCATGCGCGTCATGTCCGCCTTGCGTGCAGGCAGGATCACGAACTGTATTCCTGCATTTCGGGCGGGATTGTGTCCCTGTCGGAAAAATCCGGCGGACTATCCTCACGAAGAGGCTCGTCACGACCCGTGCGCCGACACGTCGGCACACAGGCGGCCGACCGGCGACGCCGTTCCGCTCACTTCATGCAGGTCGAAAAACCGATCGTGAATGCCATCGCTCCCGCACCGGCCGCCACTGCATCCGGCGGCGCATCGCCCGGCGCCTTCCCCCGCCCGCTCGACACGCTCGCGCGGCCGCTGCGCGATCTGCGGCTGTCCGTCATCGACCAGTGCAACTTCCGCTGCGGCTATTGCATGCCGCGCGACAGCTTCGGGCCCGACTATGCGTTCATGCCGTCGTCCGAGCGGCTGTCGTTCGCGCAACTGGAGAAGATCGCGCGCGCGTTCGTCTCGCTCGGCGTCGAGAAGATCCGCCTCACCGGCGGCGAGCCGCTGCTGCGCCGCAATCTCGAAGCGCTGATCGAACGGCTCGCGACGCTGACGACCGCCGACGGCAAGCCCATCGAAATCGCGCTGACGACCAACGGTTCGCTGCTCGCCGCGAAGGCACGCACGCTGCGCGATGCGGGCCTGTCGCGCGTGACCGTGAGCCTCGACGCGATCGACGATGCCGTGTTCCGCCGGATGACCGATACCGACGTGCCGGTCGCGCGCGTGCTGGCCGGCATCGAGGCTGCGCAGGCGGCCGGGCTCGCGCCCGTGAAGGTCAACGCCGTGATCGAGCGCGGCGCCAACGACGACCAGATCCTGCCGCTCGTGCGCCACTTCCGTCATAGCGGCGTGGCCGTGCGCTTCATCGAATACATGGACGTCGGCGGCGCGAGCGCGTGGTCCGGCGACAAGGTCGTGCCGGCCGCGCGGATGCGCGAACGCATCGACGCGAGTTATCCGCTCGTGCTCGTCGGCGAACCGGGCCACGACGCCACCGCCATCCGCTGCCGGCACATCGACGGCGCGGGCGAGGTCGGCTTCATCGCGAGCGTGTCGCATCCGTTCTGCGGCACGTGCTCGCGCGCCCGCGTGTCGGCCGACGGCCAGCTCTATACGTGCCTGTTCGCGATGCAGGGCACCGACCTGCGGCCGTGGCTCGACGACGGCGCATCGGTCGACCACCTCGCCGACGCCGTGCGTGCGCGATGGACGCGGCGCGACGACCGCTATTCCGAGCGGCGCGCCACGCGTGCGGCCCGGCCGTCGGGCAAGACCTATCCGACCGTGCGCATGTCGCTCGTCGGCGGCTGACGGCTGCCGCGCGCGGCGGCGCGCACCGCTTACTGGAGAACCGTCATGACGAGTTTCACCGAATCCCGTGCCGCGTCACCCGACGATCCGTCGCGTGACGCCGCCCATGCCGAACCCGCCGAGCCGCACGCCGAGCCGCCGCCGGCGATTGCCGCCGGCTTCGAGGTGCGTGTGCAGTACGCGGCGATCGACGCCGGCACCGAGATCGCACCGATCGTTCGGAATCCGAATGTCGGCGCGGTCGTGAATTTCCTCGGTGTCGTGCGCAACGAGGGCGACGTCGACGACGTGATCGCGCTCGAAGTCGAACACTATCCGACGATGACCGAGCAGGCGCTCTGGAGCATCGTCGAGGAAGCCAGCGCGCGCTGGCGGCTCGAAGCGGTCAGGATCGTGCATCGCGTCGGGCGCATTCCGCTCGGCCAGCCGGTCGTGATCGTCGTGGTGGCCGCCGCGCATCGTGCGTCGGCATTCGATGCGTGTGAATTCATCATGGACTTCCTGAAGACGCATGCGCCGTTCTGGAAGAAGGAGATCCGGCACGACGGCGTGGCCGGCTGGGTCGAGCCGAAGGTGCACGACGATCAGGCGATGCGGCGATGGGGTTGAGCGTGCCGGTCAATGCGTTGCCGATTCCGCCCATTCCGCCGATTTCGCCCGGGACATTTCAATGAAACTGACGATCAAATACTTTGCGAGCATTCGCGAACAGCTGCATATCGATCAGGAAGTCGTCGAGATCGATGCGCACGAGGTCACCGTCGACGCGCTGCGCGGCACGCTCGCCGCACGCGACGCGCGCAGCGGCGAAGCGTTGCGGATGGACCGGCCCGTGCGGGCGGCCGTGAATCTCGAGATGGTGACCGGGGGATTCGTCGTGCGGGAGGATAGCGAGGTGGCGTTCTTTCCGCCGGTGACGGGCGGGTGATCCGTTCGCATCGGGCGGCGACCGGCGGGCTTAGGCTGCCCGATGCCTGACTGGCGGCTAGACGAGCTCGCGAAGAAAATCCGGGACGGGTGGTCGATCGACGTCGGGTAGCCGGCCGGCGCGCCGGCCACTTTCCGCACGGCCGGACGCGCGGGCATCCGTTCGCGCCGGGCGAGCCGGTTCGGTGTTTCGGCCGTCGTCGGCGCGCCCTTGCGCGTGCCGAACAACGGCGTCATGTAGAACGCGATGCGCGCGTACGAAAAGGCTGCATCCAGCCCCCAAATTGGGGTCGACTACATTTCCGGTCGCAACGAAGTTGTCATGAACCCCGCCCGAGAAACAGACAAATGGATCATCAAGCCACGCGACTTGCCGTGACCTGCATCCAGCCTCATTTCTCCTGATTTTTATATTCAGAGTATTTTCGCGAGTCGCCCCTCACTCTGTCAGCCGGATACTTTGCCCGGTTGAGCTCCATCTTCTCAAGCACCGCCTGAAAAAGATCGACATCCATCTTGTCCGCGAGGCGAACCAGATACACCAATACGTCGGCCATCTCGTGACGAACGGCCGTCAGGTTGGCTTCGCCAAGTTCGCTCTTGTCGCCCGAAACGAGCCATTGAAACGGCTCCAGCAATTCACTCGCTTCGATGCTGAGCGCTGTCGCCAGGTTCTTCGGCGTGTGGAATTTGTCCCAGTCGCGCTCGTCGACAAACTGGCGGACGAGTTCGCGCAGTTCCACCAGATCATTCCGTAACTCAGACTTTTCCACGTAGCGACTCCTGGTGCATATCCAAAATCTATCGATGCCTTCGACGGCATGCGGGCATGAGAAATCCGCCCTTCGGCCTGCAAGTACAGCTCCCGCGCACGGACAGACCCGAATGATATAGGAGCTGGAAGCTGCCACGGCAAGCGTCGCACCAAGGGCAAGCGAAATGCCGTCCCGCCGTCAGGGCATCGTAGCGACGGCCCAAATTCACGATCGCGCCCCTGCGTCGAACCGTCCCGCTCCGGCCCACGCAGTTCGCGATTTTCCGCCCGCTTCGCATCCAGCTTCGATGCGCCCCGCCGGAGACCCGGCAAGACGGCTCACCCGCCACGCGCCGCAACTCTTATATAAGACATAAGACATTTGACGCCTGACCATATTGCGACTAGAATCCCGTCCAAGCAGTGAAGCAGTATCCGGAACAGCAGCCTCGGCGTGCCTGGAAAGCCCTTCCCCTGAAACGCAATCTCAGCAGGTCCCCCCATGCTTGAAAACTTTCGTGCTCACGTGGCCGCCCGCGCCGCGCTCGGTATTCCCCCCCTGCCGCTGACGGCCCAGCAAACCGCCGAACTGGTGGAACTGCTGGCGCACCCGCCCGCAGGCGAAGAGCAGACGCTGCTCGACCTGATCACCCACCGCGTGCCCGCCGGCGTCGACGAAGCCGCGCGCGTGAAGGCCGGCTTCCTGGCCGCCGTCGCGAAGGGCGAGACGGCCTGCCCGCTGATCTCGCGCGAGCGCGCGACCGAGCTGCTCGGCACGATGCTCGGCGGCTACAACATCCAGCCGCTGATCGAGCTGCTGTCCGACGAAGCGGTCGCGGCCGTCGCTGCCGACGCGCTGAAGAAAACCCTGCTGATGTTCGACCAGTTCCATGACGTGAAGGAACTCGCCGACCAGGGCAACGCGCACGCGAAGGCCGTGCTGCAGAGCTGGGCCGACGCCGAATGGTTCACGAGCCGTCCGGAAGTGCCGGAAAGCCTGACCATCACGGTGTTCAAGGTCACGGGCGAAACCAACACCGACGACCTGTCGCCG
Source organism: Burkholderia sp. Bp9099 (assembly GCF_003857805.1). Taxonomy (NCBI): domain Bacteria; kingdom Pseudomonadati; phylum Pseudomonadota; class Betaproteobacteria; order Burkholderiales; family Burkholderiaceae; genus Burkholderia; species Burkholderia sp. Bp9099. The sequence continues at coordinate 20,228 of NZ_QTPU01000002.1, read as the reverse complement.
GCCCCGGACGCCACCACCCGCCCGGACATCCCGATGCACGCGCTGGCGATGCTGAAGAACGCGCGCCCCGGCATCACGCCGGAAGAAGACGGCAAGCGCGGCCCGGTCAAGTTCATCGAATCGCTGAAGGAAAAGGGTCACCTGGTCGCCTACGTCGGCGACGTGGTCGGCACCGGCTCCTCGCGCAAGTCGGCCACCAACTCGGTGCTGTGGTTCACCGGCGAAGACATCCCGTTCGTCCCGAACAAGCGCTTCGGCGGCGTGTGCCTCGGCGGCAAGATCGCCCCAATCTTCTACAACACGATGGAAGACGCCGGCGCGCTGCCGATCGAACTCGACGTGTCGCAGATGAACATGGGCGACGTGGTCGAACTGCGCCCGTACGAAGGCAAGGCGCTGAAGGACGGCAACGTGATCGCCGAATTCCAGGTCAAGTCCGACGTGCTGTTCGACGAAGTGCGCGCCGGCGGCCGCATTCCGCTGATCATCGGCCGCGGCCTGACCGCGAAGGCGCGTGAAGCGCTGGGCCTCGCCCCGTCGACGCTGTTCCGCCTGCCGCACCAGCCGGCCGACAGCGGCAAGGGCTTCTCGCTCGCGCAGAAGATGGTCGGCCGCGCATGCGGTTTGCCGGAAGGCCAGGGCGTACGCCCGGGCACGTACTGCGAACCGAAGATGACCTCGGTCGGCTCGCAGGACACCACGGGCCCGATGACCCGCGACGAACTGAAGGATCTGGCGTGCCTCGGCTTCTCGGCCGACCTCGTGATGCAGTCGTTCTGCCACACCGCCGCTTATCCGAAGCCCGTCGACGTGAAGACGCACCAGACGCTGCCGAACTTCATCAGCACCCGTGGCGGCATCGCGCTGCGTCCGGGCGACGGCGTGATCCACTCGTGGCTGAACCGCATGCTGCTGCCCGACACCGTCGGCACCGGCGGCGACTCGCACACGCGCTTCCCGATCGGCATCAGCTTCCCGGCAGGCTCGGGCCTGGTCGCGTTCGCGGCTGCCACCGGCACGATGCCGCTCGACATGCCGGAGTCGGTGCTCGTCCGCTTCAAGGGCAAGATGCAGCCGGGCGTCACGCTGCGTGACCTCGTCAACGCGATTCCGCTGTACGCGATCAAGCAGGGCATGCTGACGGTCGCCAAGCAAGGCAAGAAGAACATCTTCTCGGGCCGCATCCTCGAAATCGAAGGCCTGCCCGACCTGAAGGTCGAGCAAGCGTTCGAGCTGTCGGATGCGTCGGCAGAGCGTTCGGCCGCCGGTTGCACGGTGCGCCTGAACAAGGAACCGATCATCGAATACCTGAACAGCAATATCACGCTGCTGAAGTGGATGATTGCGCAGGGCTACCAGGATCCGCGCAGCCTGCAGCGCCGTATCGCGGCGATGGAGCAATGGCTGGCCGACCCGCAACTGCTCGCGCCGGATGCCGACGCCGAATACGCGGCCGTCATCGAGATCGACCTCGCCGACATCCACGAGCCGATCGTCGCATGCCCGAACGACCCGGACGACGTGAAGACGCTGTCCGACGTGGCTGGCGCCAAGATCGACGAAGTGTTCATCGGCTCGTGCATGACCAACATCGGTCACTTCCGTGCCGCGTCGAAGCTGCTGGAGGGCAAGCGCGACATCCCGGTCAAGCTGTGGGTCGCGCCGCCGACCAAGATGGACCAGAAGCAGCTGACGGAAGAAGGTCACTACGGCGTGTTCGGCACGGCCGGCGCACGCACCGAAATGCCGGGCTGCTCGCTGTGCATGGGTAACCAGGCACAGGTGCGCGAAGGCGCGACGGTGATGTCGACGTCGACCCGCAACTTCCCGAACCGCCTGGGCAAGAACACGAACGTGTACCTCGGCTCGGCGGAGCTGGCGGCGATCTGCTCGCGTCTGGGCAAGATCCCGACCAAGGAAGAGTACATGGCCGACATGGGCGTGCTCACGGCAAACGGCGACAAGATCTACCAGTACATGAACTTCGACCAGATCGAAGACTTCAAGGAAGTCGCCGACACCGTGCAGATCTAAGCATGCTGTCGCGCTGCGGCGGGTGATGCCCGTCGTGGCGATACGCAATGGCGCCGCGGGCTGAATGGCCGCGGCGCCATTTTTTTTGGATTTTTGAATGTCGCCGGCGCTATAAAACGGTCCGGCTCACACGTCAGGCCATCGCCTTCAGCCAGCCGAGCAGATCCGACTGCGCGCTTCCGTCCTTCACGGGCTCCGGCGTCAGCAGGCAATAGTGCGAGCCGTCCTCGACGAAACCCATCGGCGCGACCAGCACGCCGCTTTCGAGGTCGTCGCGAACGAGATGCCACGGCCCGATCGCGACACCCAGCCCCGCGACGGCCGCCTGAAGGCTGAAATAGAAATGGTCGAACATCTGCCCGCGTTCGCTTCCCGCCGGCTGATGCGCGGCCGCCGCCCAATCCTTCCACGCGTCCGGCCGCGTCCGGGTATGCAGTCGCGGCGCGCCCCGCTTCAACGCGCGGTCATGCCGACTGCCTGAAAACCACGCATCGACCTTGTCGGGCCGGCACACGGGACCGACCTTCTCCGCGAACAGTCGCTCCGCGTGATAGCCGGCGGGCCACGCAAAGTCATTGCGGCGAATCGCCATGTCGATGCCGTTGTCGAACGAGAACGGGCCGCCCGCCGCGGCGAGATGGATATCGACGCCCGCGTAAGCCGCCTGGAAATCCGGCCAGCGCGGAATCAGCCAGCGCATCAGCAGCGTCGGTTCGCACGACAGCACCCAACGCTGCGCGCGGGCCGCCTCGGTCCGCAATTCATGCGCGGCCTGTTTCATCAGATGCAGGCCGTCATGGACGGCCTGCGCCAGCTTGCGGCCCGCGTCGGTCAGGAAGACCCGACGACTGCGCCGCTCGAACAACGCCACACCGAGATCGTCTTCGAGCAGACGCACCGCGCGACTGACGGCGCCGTGCGTCAGATGCAGTTCATCGGCGGCGCGGCTGAAATGCTCATGGCGCGCCGCCGCCTCGAAGCAGCGCAGGGCCATCAACGACGGCAGATTGGCTCTAATTTCATGTGAGTCAAACTCACCATCCTGGTCAGAAAACATCGCTTTTCCTCGCGAATCGTGATCCCTAATATTCGCTCATCACGATGAATTTCAAAAGGACGAAGCAATGACGGAATGGATAGTCGTAGTCACCATCACGCTGCTGGCCGTCGTCAGCCCCGGGCCGGATTTCGCGATGGTCACACGCAACAGCCTGATGCTGTCGCGCCGCTCGGGCCTGCTCACCGCGTGGGGAATCGGCTTGGGTGTGACGGTTCACGTGAGCTACACGCTGCTCGGCGTCGGCCTCCTGATCCGCCAGTCGCTGTGGCTCTTCAATGCCGTGAAGCTCGTCGGCGCGCTCTACCTGATCTACCTCGGCGTGAAGATGCTCGCGGCCAAACCCGTGGACGGCCGCCCCGCGACGCAGGCCGCGCCCCTGTCGGATCTGGCGGCGCTGCGCACCGGCTTTCTGACGAACGCGCTGAATCCGAAAACCACCGTGTTCATCGTCAGCCTGTTCATGCAGGCGGTCCGCCCCGACACGCCATTACCGGTGCAGATCGGCTACGGCCTGTTCATCGCGCTGGCGCACGCGGGCTGGTTCAGTCTCGTGGCGCTCTGTTTCTCCGCCGACGCCGTCCGCGATCGCTTGCTGTCCTTGCGTCACTGGATCGATCGCACGTTTGGCGTGTTGCTCGTCGGCTTTGGCGTGATGCTGGCCATCGCGCGCGGCAGCCGCTGATCGCCGCACGCCGACGCCCGGGCGCGCATCAGCCCGGATATCGGCATCGAGCGAGCCGGCGCATGCGACGCGCACCGGCCTTCGACTCACCGCATGCACGACGCCGCGAGCTTGCCGACCGCGATCACCGCCTGCTCGATCTCCGGCGACCACGGGCTGCTGTAGTTCAGCCGGATGAAGTTCCGGTAGTTGTCGGTGATCGAGAACATGTAACCCGGACCGATCGTGATCCCCTGCTCCAGCGCGAGCTGGTATAGCCGCATCGCATCGACCTGCGCCGGCAACTCGACCCACAGCACGTAGCCGCCCGCCGGGCTCGAGATGCGCGTGCCTTCCGGGAAGAACCGCGACACCATCGCGCGCATCAGGTTCGCCTGCTGCGCATACGCCTTGCGCAGGCGCCGCAGGTGATGCTCGTAACCGTCGCGTTCGAGAAACTCGGCGATCGCCAGCTGCGGCAGCGACGGCGTCGCCAGCGTGTTCAGGAACTTCAGCTTCTCGACCTGATCGCGATACCGGCCCGGCAACGCCCAGCCGATCCGGTACGCGGCCGTCAGGCTCTTCGAGAACGACGCGCAGTGCAGCACGATCCCGCTGCGGTCGTAGGACTTCAGCGTGCTCGGATGCGACTCGCCGAAATACAGTTCGTTATACACACCGTTCTCGATGATCGGCATGTCTATTTTAGTTGCGAACTCAACCAGTTCGCGCTTGCGCTCGTCGGGCATCTGGAAGCCGAGCGGATTCTGGAAGTTCGGCATCACCATGCACGCGGCGATCGGCTGAGACTTCGCGATCGCCGCCAGCGCCGCGATGTCGATTCCGTATTCCGGATGCGTCGCCACCTCGATCGCCTTCATCCCCATCCGTTCGATCGCGTGCAGCATCGCGTAGAACGTCGGCGATTCCACCGCGATCGTGTCGCCCGGTTTCGCGACCGCCTGCAGGCACAGGTTGATCGCCTCCGTCGCGCCGACCGTCACGATGATCTCGTTCGGGTCGACCGACATCCCGTTTTCCAGGTAGCGTCGTGCGATCTGCCGGATCAGGCGCGGATGGCCCGGCGGCAGCCCGTCGGTCACGCCCCACAGCGACTTGTCGCGGCCGGCGGCGTACGCGTAGCGGTTCAGCTTCTCGAACGGGAACAGGCTCGGGTCCGGATACGGCGAGCCGAGCGGCACCGCGTCGTCGGTACCGATCGAGCGCAGCGTCGACAGCACGAGCCGGCTCATGTCCACCGACGACGAGATCGCGATCGGCTTCGACGGGCGCAGTTCGCGCACCGGCGCATGGTTGTCGTCGCGCCGCAGGTTCACGAAGTAGCCCGACTGCGGGCGGCTTTCCAGCAGCCCGCGGCTTTCGAGCAGCAGGTACGCGTGCAGCACGGTCGTGATGCTGATCCGGTGCTGCTGGCTCGCCTGCCGCACCGACGGAATCCGGTCGCCGTGCCGGTACACGCCCTGGCGGATCAGGCGTTCGATGTCGTCCGCGAGTTTTTCGTAGAGCTTCATCGCATGCTCCCCGCCGGCGCGCGCATGCGCGCCGCCCCTCCGTGCGCGTCCGATGCGCGCGTGTTCTGCCCGCCGACCGGGCTGTCGTGATGCCTGACTGCTTCCTCCGGTTTTGCCTTTTCCATCGCCGTGGCTCGCTTTTGAAGATGCGCCGGGCGGCCCGTGACGTCTGGGCTTGCGGCACTGTGCACTTGATGATCGAATCTTAAAAGCAGAACAGTTGGCGCGGAGTACACACATCGGATACGCACACAAGAGTACAGTTCGGCGCGAATTGGCGATTTCTAGCGAACTGTACGTCTTATGAATTGGGCGCAGAGGCTGGGAAATTGATGCGGTGGCTGGGGATTCGAGAGCGGTACCGTGCGATCGCGCAGTTCGCGGTTGCGTCCGCGGCATCCTGCGATGCAGTCCGGGCCCGGCAGGAATGGGTCGCGCCGACCCGCGATCGTCCCGTCGTGAAAATCACGCCAGAACGCCGCGGCGATTGGCACGCGCGTGAGCGCGTGTCTCCATGGTCGAGGAATCGGGCCCGGACGAGGTGCGGTCGCGCTCCGGTGAGAACACGGCATGCGGGCCGTTCGCCGACGCCCGGCGTGAGGATCACCATCGGCTGGCCCGATACAGGCAGCGAACCGTCAGCCGCCAGCCGCTGCACGCGATATCGCGCGCTGCGTGACGGCACAGCGCCGCTGCCGCGGCGGATCGTCGAAGTCGTTGCGGGTTGGCTCGGCGCGAACGGCGCGCGTCAGATCGACCCGAACAGCGCGCGCGGCCGGTCCTTCAGCGTGCCGGCCAGAATCCGCAGCCCGTTCACGAGTTCGTCGCGGGTCGCCGGACACGCGAGATTGATGCGCACGCCGTGCTCGATTTCCGCGCGATCGACCGCGAACGTCGACGACGGCATCACGATCACGCCGCGCGCCTTCGCGTTCGCGGCGAAGTCGTCGGCCCGCCACGGCGGCGGCAGCCGCAGCCACACGAACATGCATGCGGGATCCGACTTCAGGTGACCGGCCGGCAGCAGTTCCCGCGCCAGATCGACGCGCGCACGGATCTCCGCCAGCTGCGCGCTCATGATCCGCTCGGCGGTGCCGTTCTCGATCCACACCGTCGCGATCAGCATCGACGTCGGCGCGGGCATCCACGCGGTGGTGCGCACGGCTTCCGCGCACAGCGCGACGCTGTCGCGCGGGCAGCTCAGGTAGCCGAGGCGCAGCCCGGGCGCGAGGATCTTCGACGTCGCGCCGATATGGAACGTGAGCTCGGGACACAAGCCCGCGATCGCCGGCAGCCGGTCGCGCACGAGCGGCCCGTACACGTCGTCCTCGATGATCGTCACGTGATGGCGACGCGCGACGTCGACGAGCGCCATGCGGCGCGCGAGGCTCATCGTCGTCACGGTCGGGTTCTGCAGGTTCGGCACGACGAAGATCGCCTTGACGGGCATGCGCTGGCAGATCCGCTCGATCTCGTCGGGCAGCAGGCCGTCGTCGTCGGCCGGCGCGCTGACGATCTCGAACTGGAACACCGGCGCGAGCGCCTTCAGGCCGTAATACGTGAGCCGGTCGGCGACGATCACGCCGTCGGTGCCGATCAGGCTGTTCAGCACCGCATAAAGCCCGTGCTGCGCGCCGCTCGTGACGACCACCTGGTCGCGCGACGGCGTGAAGCCCGGCGCGGCCAGCCACTGCGCGCCCGCGGCGCGCGCCCAGTCGGGGCCCTGCGGCGGCTGGTATTCCTGCAGCGAAGCGAACCGCGGATCGGCCGGCAGCGTGCCGAACGTCTGCGCGAGGCACGCCAGAAACTCGCCGGTCGCCGGCCTGTTCACCGTCAGGTCGATCACCCCGTTGCCCGCCGCGAGCGACGCGCGGGCCGGCTCGATGCTCGGCATCGCGCCGCCGGTGACGAGCGACCCGCGCCGCTTGCTGCCGATCACGAGGCCGCGCAGCTGCAGCTCCTTGTACGCGCGCGACACGGTCGACACGTTGATGCCGAGCTCCGTCGCGAGCTGGCGCTGCGGCGGCAGGCGGCTGCCCGGCGGGTACATGCCGTTGCGGATTTCCGCCTCGATCGAGCTCGATACCTCGACATAGGTCGGCCGCTTCGCCTGCGCCGGCGCGTCGCCGTCGCGCTCACCGGAAAATTTGTCTGCTGCCATTCGTCGCCTGTATCCACACAAAAAGCGTTTGTCTGCCGTTCAAGCCTGCCCAGCGATTGTATATGACATCCCCTTCCGGTCAAACGTCAGCCGAAAGGTCAGTCAAAACAGTGACTTGAAATCGGGTAAACGCTAGCGCCATACAATCGCTTTTTGATTGCACACAAAAAATTACTGTGTGATTCTTTATCCCATCTTTGTGTGAATCACGCGTGCCGGAGGAGAGGCGACATGGCGAACATCGCCATCGTGGGTGCAGGTTTCATCGGACTCGGCGCGGCGGCCTGGCTGCAGCGCGACGGGCACCGCGTCACGCTGTTCGATCCGGCCGGCGTCGGCCATGGCGCATCATTCGGCAACGCCGCGACGTTCGCGCCGTATGGCTGCGTGCCCGTCAACGGCCCGTCCGTGTTCCGCGACATGCCGCACTTCCTGTTCGGCGCCGACAGCCCGCTGCGCATCCGCTGGCCTTACCTGCTGCGCGGCGCGCCGTGGCTCGCACGGTTCCTGGTCGCGTCGACGCCCGCGCATCACGCGCGCAGCGCGAGCGCGCTGGCCGCGCTGCTGACGCGCGCCGCCGACGGCTATGCGCCGTTGCTCGCGCCGTCGCGGCTCGCGGCATTCGTGCGGCCGCGCGAATGCCTGTATCTGTACGCACGGCAGGCGTCGTTCGACGCCGCGCAGCCGTCGCTCGCGCTGCGGCGCCGGCTCGGCGTGCCGTTCGACACGCTCGACGCGGACGCGATCCGCCGGCTCGAGCCCGCGCTCGCGCCGATCTTCACGCGCGGCGTGCTGTTCCACGGGAGCTGGCATTTCTCCGATCCCTGCGGGTTCCTCGACGAACTGTTCGCGCACCTGGCAACCGGCGGCGCGACGCTCGAACGCGCGCAGGTCGAACGGATCGAGCCCGTCGGCGACGGCGTGAGCCTGCATGCGGGCGGCACCGTGCGCCGCTTCGATCATGTGGTGATTGCCGCCGGCGCCCGCTCGCGCGCATTCGCCGCCGCGTGCGGCGACGCCGTACCGCTCGACACCGAGCGCGGCTACCACGTGCAGTTCGCCGCGCACGAGCAGATCGTTACGCGGCCGGTCGGCTGGGCCGAGCGCGGGTTCTACATGACGCCGCTCGACGAAGGATTGCGCGCGGCCGGCACCGTCGAACTCGGCGGCTTCGACGCCGGCATGAACCGCTCGCTGGTCGCGCTGCTCACCCGCTCCGCGCGCGAGGCATTGCCATCGCTCGGCGCGCCGACGCGCAGCTGGCTCGGCTTTCGGCCCACGCTGCCGGACGGCGTGCCCGTGATCGGCCGCGCGCGGCGCAGCGAGCGCGTGATCCACGCGTTCGGCCACCAGCATCTCGGCGTCACGCTCGCCGGCATCACCGGGCGGATCGTCGCCGATCTCGTCGCGCAACGCGCGCCGCCGCTGGATCTCACCCCATACCGGGCCGCGCGATTCTGACGCGCGCCGCCACTTCCACCACTGCAAGGAGGCATCATGAATCGTCGTAACTGGCTGGCATGGCTGGCCGTCTGCTCGATCGGCACGGTCACCGCGTCCGCGCAGGCCGCGGACCCGGAAACCGTCAAGATCGGCTTCGCCGGCCCGCTGACGGGCCCGGTCGCGCGCGTCGGCAAGGACCTGCAATACGGCGCGCAGCTCGCGCTCGACGAGGAGAACGCGAAACACCCGACCATCGGCGGCAAGCCCGTGCGCTTCGTGCTCGACGTGCAGGACGACCAGGCCGATCCGCGCATCGCGATCCAGGTCGGGCAGAAGCTCGTCGACGACGGCGTGGTCGGCGTGGTCGGCCACTACAACTCGGGCTGCAGCATCCCCGCGTCGGCCGTCTACCGGCAGGCGAACGTCGCGATGATCACGCCCGGCTCGACCAACCCGCAACTGACGATGCAGGGCTTCAAGAACGTGTTCCGCACGATGGGGCACGACGGCGTCGGCGGCGTGGTCGCCGGACGCTTCGCGGTCGAGCAGCTGAAGGCCAAGCGGATCGGCATCATCGATGACCGCACCGCATTCGGCCAGGGGCTCGCGGACGCATTCGAGAAAGGCGTGAAGGACGCGCACGGCACCATCGTCGGCCGCGAATACACGAACGACAAGGCGGTCGATTTCCGCGGCATCCTGACCACGATGAAGAGCAACAACATCGACCTGCTGTTCTTCGGCGGCCTCGACGAACAGGGCGCGATGCTCGTCAAGCAGATGCGCTCGCTCGGCATCCGCGCGCAGCTGTTCGGCGCCGGCGCGCTGAAAAGCAATGCGTTCCTGAAGATCGCCGGCAATGCGGGCGAAGGTACGCAGGATCTCGAACCGGGGCCGGCGCTCGACAAGCTGCCGTCGGCGATCGCGTTCGCGCAGCGCTACAAGGCGCGCTTCAACCAGGACGTCGAGCTGTATGCGCCGTTTGCGTACGACGCGACGCTCGCGATGATCGCGGCGATCCGCAAGGCCGACTCGGTCGACCGCAGCAAGATCGTCGCGAGCCTGCCGGGCGTGTCGGTCACGGGCGTGACCGGGAAGATCTCGTTCGACGAGCGCGGCGACCTGATCAAGCCGCCCTACACGCTGTTCCGCGTCGAACAGGGGCAGTGGCACAGCATTCGCACGGTCGGCGGCGCGTCGAACTGATCGACGCCGAGCAGCGCGCGGCAGGCGGCGTCATCGCGCCGTCTGCTGCCGCTGCACCTCCTGCGCCTTCATCTGCAGATACGCGCCGCGCTCGACTTCGTGCAGTTGCTGCGGATACTGCTCGGTCGCGTCGAACCAGCGCGCGAGGCGCTGGTCGAGCGGCTTGTCGAGCGTCGCGAGATAGGTGTCGATCGCGAGGTAGTAGCGCATCGTGTTGCGCTCCAGCAAGCCGCGCACGCCGCCGATGTATTGCGGCTGCGCAGCCGATGCGCCGCTCGCGGCCGTGAACCCGACCTTGTCGCTGCCGACCGTCGCGAGGTAGGTCTTCATCGCCATGCGGCCGACCGTGCCGAAGCCGTACGAATACGTGAGGTGCAGGAACGTGCGCGACGCGCCGACCGGCACGGCCTCCAGCGCGATCCGGTAATCCTTCGTGCCCATCGGGCCGCTGTCGGCGGTCAGGTCGACCTGGAAGTAGTCGGGCGTCGCGGCGGCCACGCGGTAGCGGAACTGCACGCGGTAGGTGTCCGACAGCTTCTGCTCGATCTTGCGGCCGAGGTTCACGTCGAGCACCGGACCGTTGCCGCCGGTCGACGCGTGACAGTACTTCGTGTTCAGGTGCAGGATCAGCACCGCGCACCAGTTCGCGGGGCCCTGCGCGGGATCGTTCAGCTTGCCGTTGACGACGGCGAACGGATAGTCGACGACCGCGTAGATATCGCCCTTCAGCGATGACGATGCCTCGGACGATTCGAGGTACAGCGGGCGGTGGAACGGGTTGTTCTTCAGTTGCTCGCCGAGGCTGTGGTAACGGTCGAGCAGGGCCGCCGCGCCTTCGGCGCCATCCGCGCCGAACGACAGCGCGCTCCAGCCGACGCATAGCGCCGCGACGAGCGCGTGCCAGGCGCGGCGGGCGTAGCGCGGGGCTTGCGGGTATGTGGATGTCTCCATTCTTGTGCTCCAGCGGGGGCGCGGGGGAAGCGCGCATGGTTCACAGAATACGCCGACCGCTATCGGCTCCGCTTCACCGGCACCGGCAGTTGCGCGGCCGTGATCCGGATCAGCGTCGACAGCCATTCGCGGTCGTCCCAGCGCTCTCCTCCAATGACGAGATGCGGCTTCGCCGACGGATACGGCGGACCTTCCTCGCACGCACCGAGAAACGCACGCCCGTCGGGCGTCGGCTTGACGAACAACCGGTCGTCGCACACCAGCGCGACCATCTTGCCGTCGCAGTAGATGCCGTATTCGCCGAACATCTTGCGGGCCGACACGGCGCCCGCCGCAGCCATCTGCTCGACGATGAAATCGACGGTTCCCTGACTCGATGCCATTCATGCGCTCCGTGATCGAATAACCGTTCTGACCGTCACCGATGCGGTGTCGTTCCGTTCAATCGTCGCGCAATCGCTCGTGCACCGTGCTCCCCCTGCTCCCCAGCTCATTTGTCAGCCGAAAACGCACTCGACATCTGCCGCGCCCGCTTCACGTCGTCCCCATGCAGATAGATCGACGTCGTCGAGATCGACGCATGCCGCAGGTTGTCGCGCACCGTCGTCAGCTCCGCGCCGCGCGCGAGCGCATGCGTCGCGTGCGTATGGCGCATCCAGTGCGGGCTGGCCTGCCGCAGCTTCTGCGCGAGCGCAGGCTTGTCGTCATCGACCAGCGCGGCCGTCTGCGCGAAGAACCGCTGCATCACCTTCCACAGCCGCACGCTCGTGATGCCGGCCGCGCCGTCTTCCGCGAGGCTCGGAATCAGCGGCGTATCCGGCCGCCAGCGCGCCGGCGTCACCGGCAGCCGCCGCGCGACCAGATGCCGGTCGAGCGCCGTGCGCGCGAGCGGCGGCAGCGCGACACGCGCGGCCTTGCTGCCTTTGCCGATCACCTTCAGCCATGCATCGCCGTGCGCGTCCGTTTCGATGTCGCCGAGCGTCGCGCCGACCAGCTCGCTCGCACGCAGCCCGGTCGCATAGCCGAAATCGAGGATGAAGCGCAGCCGTTGCGCGGCGGCCGGCGTCCAGCCGGACCGCGGCGCGCCGGAGGGTTTGTCCTTGCGGAACTCGAGCCCGTCCGCGATCGTGCGCACGAGCAGCCACTCGCCTTCGGTGAACGCATGCGACGTGTCGAGCGCATTCGCGCCGCGCGTGTCGCGCACCTTGACGCCCGCGAACGGATTCGCGAGCAGGTAGCGCTGCTCGATCAGCCAGCGGAACAGCGCGCCGAGCACCGACAGCGTGTACGCGGCCGAGCGCGCGGACAGCCCGCCCGAAAACGGCCGCCAGTCCGGCGCGCCGCGCGGCCGCACCGGCCCGACCCAGCGCTCGTGCGGCGCCGGGTTGCGCAGGAACGCGCGATACGCGACCGCATCCTCGGTGGTCAGCGACGACAGCGCGCGCCCGCGCTCGACGATCGCCCACAGGATCAGCCGCTCGGCTTCCTTCCGGTACGCGCGGCGCGTCGCGGCCGATTCGTGCAGCGACAGCCACGCGTGCACGGCCGCGTAATCGTTGTCCGCGTCGAGCGTGCTGGTTGCGCGCGGGGCGCGGAACGTGCCGTTCGATCCGTCGACTTCGTGCGGCAGCTTCAGCTGCTCCCACGGCACGATGCCGCTGCGCGGCGTGGCCGCGATCAGCGCGCGCGCCCGCTCGGTCAGGTCGGGATGCGCGGAAAAGAACGCCTCGATATGCCGCGCGCTCGCCATGCCGAGCCCCGCGATCGCGCGCCACCACTGACGCCGCCGCGGAATCCGCACGGTCAGGTCGGCCAGCGTCGCGATCCCGTGCGCACGCAGCGCGACGACGGCGCGCGCCGGCAGCCACAAGCCGACGTCGTCGCTGATCTGCGGCACCGGCGCGCGCGCATGGCGCAGCACGCCGATCGCATCGGTCGCGGCCTTCGCCATCCGGATGCGCGCGCTGTCGGCATGACCGAGCTGCTCCGCGAGGTCGGGTCGCCCGGCCTGCCGCGCGACGCGCACGAGGCCGCGACGAATCCCGCCGATCACGCCGCGCGCCGACCGCCCGTCGCCAAGACGATCGGGCAGATAGCGCTCGACGGCCTGACGCACGGTCATGCCCGCATACCACGCACGCAGCGCGGCCAGTTCGTCGGCATCGGGAAAGCCTGCGGGCGCAGGCGCGGAATCGGAGGAAGGCGGTGAGGCGAGGCGCGGTGTCATGGGCGCCAGTTTGACAGAACTGCCGACGCTCGAAAACGCCTCGAGCGCTGCGAGACACGCGCGCGATGCCGGGGTTTACGGCTTCGCGCGGGAACGGTCAGCCTGTCACAGGCATGCGCCGCATGGGCACAACCGACGCCGGCCGCGCGTCACCCCTCGCCCTTCGGCCCCGGGTTGAGCATCACGACAAAGCACGCCACGCCGACGATCAACGCGATCGCACCGCCGCGCAGCGCGATCGTCGTGTCGAACAGCAGCCCGGTCACGACGGCCATCATCCCCGCAAGCGACACGAACACGGCGATCGCCGCGACGACGATCCGGTACTGGCGACGTATCATCGCGCGCTCGCGTCAGGCTGCCGCGGCGGACGCCGGCTCGCCGGCATCGTCGCCGCGAATCAGCAGCACCGGGCACTTCGCGCCGCGCACGAAGCGCTCGGCGACGCTCCCGAGCAGCACGCGCCGGATGCCGCGCCGCCCGTGCGTGCCGACCACCGCGAGATCGATCCCACGCTCCGTCACGTAACGCTGCAGGCGTTCCGCGACGTCCTCGCCGATGCTCTCGGTTTCGACGAGCTCGCCCTCGCCCTTCGCGCCGGCCAGCGCGATGATCTGTTCGGCTTCACGCAGCACCTTGCGCCCGTCGTCGCGGATTTCCTCGATGAGCGCGTGCGGGTCGAAACGGCCCGCGTACGTGAACAGCACCGACTTGTCGACCACATAGACGGCGCTGACGTGCGTGTCGCCCGCCAGTGCCACCTTCACTGCCTCGGCAAGCGCCTGTTTCGACGAAGCGCTGCCGTCGACGGCCACCATGATCTTCTTGTACATGCGAACCTCGCTGGGGTGAGTTGCCGGGCGCGGTCGCGCGCGGCCATGTGCCCATCATCGGCGGACGGCCGGTTCGAAGGTTGACGGCGATCAAGATTCCCCGAAAGCGGGTCGTGCGGCAAAGCGCCACGCGGAGCAGCCGGGGCGCCGTCCCGGTGGCCGAACCGTGCTGCCGAGCGGCCATGCCGCCGAAGGCGCTATCATCGACGTTACGACCTTCGTCCGGCCCTTTTTTGCCGGCCCACTTTCAACTCGCTCAACCGACATGACAACGACTACCGAACGCGTGGACGGCGCCGCCCAGCATCTCGTCGCCGCCCGCCATGCCGGCGTGCCCGGCCCGCTGCTGCCCGACGCCTTGCGCCCCGAGAACGTCGATACCGCACTCGCGATCCAGCATCGCGTCGCCGACCTGCTCGGCGAATCCATCGGCGGATGGAAATGCGCGCTGCCGCCGCCCGACCGCGTGATCGTCGCGCCGATCTTCGCGTCGACGATCCGCGCGGCCGATGCGCCGTACCGCGTCGTCGGCGGCCCGATCGTGCGGATCGAGCCGGAAATCGCGTTCGTGCTCGATCGCGACCTGCCCGCCCGCGCGCAGCCGTACGACGAGCACGACGTGCGCGGCGCGATCCGCGAAGTGCGCATCGTGCTCGAGGTGCTGGGTTGCCGCTATGCGGAGCCCGCACGCGCATCGAAGTTCGAACTGCTTGCCGACGGGCAGTTCAACCAGGGATTGTGCGTGGGTCCCGTCGTGCCCGACGGATTGAACGTGCCGCTCGAGACGCTCGCGCTGTCGTTCGAGGGTGCGCTGAATCGCACGATCGACGGCCGTCATCCGGACGGCGATCCGCTCAAGCCGCTGGTATGGCTGGTCAATTTCCTCGCATCGCGCGGCGCCGGCGCGCAGGCCGGCCAGATCGTGACGACCGGTTCGTATGCGGGTGCGATCGACGTGCCGCTCGGCGATGCGCTGACGGTGCGCTTCGGCGAACTCGGCAGCCTGTCGGTGACGCTGACGGCTTGACGGGCTGACGGCCTGACGTTCAGCGGCGGGGGCGGCTCGCGACGAACGCGGCGCCCGCCCCGCCTGCCGACGCTGCGTGATACCGTTGCACAACGCCCGTCACGCTTGAACCGCGTGCCTTTCCGTCATTCGCCATGCCGCCGACACCGTTGCCCGCCCTGCTGGACGAAGTCCTGCGCACCGTCGATCGCCGCTACCGGTTGCCGCCGCTCGTGCGCGCGCCGTCGCTGGCCGACGCCGCGAACCCGGCCGTCGTCATCGCCGTCGCGATCGAGGAAGCGCGCCGGATGCAGGCCGACGGCCGCACGCCCGACCCCGCATTGCAACGCCGCTTCATCGATGCGCTCGCGCGGATGATCGGCGACGCGATGGACCCGCAAACCGGCGACCCCGCCTTCCAGGCCGCGGTGCTTCGGCATCGCGCGGCGGCCGTGCGCGAATACGCATCGCTCGCCGCGCATGCCGAGCAGGACCGGCGCGCGCTGCGCTCGGCCGTCAACACGATCGCGCATCCGGCCCGGCTCGAACGGCATGCGCAGGCATGGCAACGCGAGCCGCTCGCGCGGCTGCATGCGGCTGCGGCCGGCGCGTCGTGGGACGATCTCGACGCCGCGCTGCGGCAGCTGCTCGCGCGGCCGGAGATGGCGACCGACACCGCGTTCGAACAGGACGTCGCCAGACTGAAGGACAGCGCCGCGCTCGCCCGGCTGCGGCGTCTCGATGCGCTGGCGCCGGATCCGGACGTCCGGCAGTACCGCACGCTGTGGAGCCGCCAGGGTCCGCTCGAAGGCAGCGCGCTCGCCGTCGCGCAAGGTGTCACGTCGCAACAGCGGGGCGCGGCCGTCGAGGCGCTGGCCGCGCAGGCGCTCGACGCCCTGGCCGCGCAGCTCGACGCGAGCGATGCGCAGCGCACGTATCGCGTGGTCACGTCGATGCGCGTGCCGGCCTCGATACCGGCCAAGCACGACCGCGCGAAAACCGAGTGGGATGCGGTGCTGCTCGGGCGCGCGCGCGGCGACGATCCGTCGGCCGCGTGGCACGTCGTATTTCTCGTCGAAGCGAAAGCGTCCGCGGATGCCGCGACGACCGATCTGCCGCGCCTGCTGCGCGGCCTGAGCCTGCTCGCGCAAGCCGATCCGGACACCGTCTATGCGTTCGACACGCGCGAAGGCACGGTACGCCTGCACGGCGCGTCGCTGCGCGCGCTGACGATCGACGACGCGGCCTTGCAGCGCGAAGTGCTGTACTGCTGCGATGCGTCGGCAGACCCGGCGCCACGCCTGCTGGGTGCCGCGAGCCGGATGCAGTTGCTGTCGGCGCCGGCGAGCCTCGAATACGCGAGCGCGCTCGCGCAATGCACGGATGCCGATCCGCACGGCCTCGGCGCCGTCTGGCAAGCGCTGCTGGAACTGCCGTCATGGCGCACGGTGCTGCATCAGTACGAATCGCTGCGGCAGGTTCGGGCGCTGATGGTGAGCGTCGACGATCTGATGGCCGCGATCGAAGGCGACCTGGGCGACAGCGCTGCGAACGAGGCGTGACGTGCGAGCGCGAATGGAACGAATGGAACGAATGGCGCGACTTCCGCGTTGAATCGTCACGCGTCATTTGCTCAGTTGTTCAGCACCCCGAACGGTAGCGTCCACCCCTTCAGTCGCCCGCCGTCTCCCCAGCGGCTTTCATCGTCCGCGCCGAACGGCAGCAGAACCGGCGCCGCCGCGCATGCCGGCGTTTCCTTCGGCGTATGGCCGAACTCGGCCTTGAACAGCCGATGGAAGTACTTCTCGTCCGGAAAGCCGTGCGCCCATGCAATCTCCGCGATGCGCTGGTGCCGGCGCTGCGGATCGCCGAGCACGTGGTACGCGTGACGCAGCCGCCTGCGCGTGAGCTGCCGCATCACGCCGCCCTCTTCCTTGAACAGCTGATAAAGCCGCGCCCGCGACACGCCGATGTCCCGGCAGATCCGCTCGGGTGCGAGGTCGGGCTCCAGCAGGTGCGCGTCGATATAGCGCCGCACGCGCTCGATCAGCGCGGTGTCGATCGGGCTGCGCGCCTCGTCGAACGCCTGTGCGCTCGGGGCGACGGCCGCGCTCATGAGCAGCAGCAACGATTGCACGACGCTCGGCAATTCGTGCGTGCGCAGGTTCGGCAGGTTGCGGTGCAGCGACAGCATCTGGTCGCCGAGCAGCCGCCCGACACCGCTCGCCAGCGTCTGCCCGTGCGCGTTCGCCGCATGGGCCGGCAGCAGATAGCGCGGCACCACGAGGCTGATCACGTCGCCGGCCTCGACCCGGCAATCGTTGACCTGCGCGACGTCATAGACGAACAGGTCGCCCGCGCGCTTGACCAGCTCCGGCCCGCCGGTGCGGCACGTGAGGTGCCCGCCCAGCAGCAGCGTGAAGCGGATCGAATCCTGGCCGTCGAGCCGGATCCGCCGCGTCGTGCGGTGCACCGAGTAGGTCGGCGCGCGCGACCGCCAGCGCCGGCTCGAGAAGATCAGCGGGCCGAGCGCCGCGCCGGTCGCTTCCGCGTTGAACGCGCCGTAGCCGCCGACGTCGTCCAGCCGGTAGTCGCAGAGCATGTCCTTGACCCACACGTGGAATCGGTCCCGCACCGGATAGTCGGTGGTACGAAACTTGAAGACGGGGATGGCATCCGCTTGATCCATGGCAGTTTTCATTCGAGCCGACAGGAAAGGAAGGGATCGGTTCGTCGATTATCGGACCAAAATGCGGCGGTGGACAGCGGGTTCGTCGCAGTGCCCGCCGCGCCGTCGATCGACAGGCGCGCGGCGGGCAGCGCGGGCGTCAGCGACGCGGATGGCATTCCCAGTCGTTGTACGTCGGCCGGTCGATCGGCGTGAGACCGGGAATCATGAACACGGTGCAGGTGAAGCGCCGTCCCTTGCCGGTGGTCGCGTCGTAACTCACCTGCTGGCCGCCGAGCCCGTTCTTCTTCCCGTACTGCACGTTGGCGATCGTGATTTCGTCCGACGACGCAAGGCCGATCGTCTTCGCGGTCGATGTCTGCACGTCGGTCATGTTCATCTGCGTCGTGCCGCAACCGGCCAGCGCGAGGCCGGCGGCCGCGGCGCCCAGCGCGGTCCGTACGGTGCAAAGCAAGGTCTTCTTCATGGCTTCTCCTTCGGTTTCCCGTGCAACGCGATCACGAGCCCGGGGTATAGAAACTGGACTGCAGCTGGCTGCCGATACTCGCGACGTACGATTGCCAGAGGAGTGCCATCGACCCCGTCGCGTTGACGGCCAGCGCCGGCCACGATGCGCTCTGTGGCGCCACCGTCGACGCGCTCCACGCCCCGTCCCGGTAGCGGGCCGCGATGACGGCCGACGCGCCCGGCAAGCCCGTGTCCTGCCATGCGACCGTCACGTGGCCCGCCGCGTCGATCACCAGCGGCGGGTACTGGGCGGCCGCCCCGTTCAGGTGTTCCGTCAGCCGCTGCAGCGGCCCCCAGTTTCCGCTGGCATCGGACACGCTCGCCTGCAGCACCGCGCCGCCCTCCGCCCACATCACGGCCGCGATGCCGTTGTCGTTGACGGTCAGCATCGGCGTCGCGATGAAGCCGGTCGGCTCCGTGATCGCCGGCGCCACCGGTGCGGCCGGCTGCCACCTGGTGCCGGCGACGAAGCGTTGCGCCATCGTGGTCGTCTCGAGATGCCCGCCGGTCACATCGAGCTGCCCCCACACCAGCGTGATGTTGCCCTTCGCGTCCATGCCGGCCGCCGGCGAGATGATCGTCGTAAACAGGCTCGTGTTCGACACGGCCTGGTTGACGTCGGTCCAGCCGTTGGTCGGGTCGTACGTGGCCGTCCACAGCGCCGAATGCGTATGGTTGGTCTGCCGCCACGCGAGCACCGCGCGGCCGGACGACAGGACCGACATCATCGGCCTCACGTTGTCCGTATCGCCGGTCACCGCACCCGGCCCGGTCTGCACCGGCATCTGGATCAGCGCCGTGGGCGACCACTGTCCCGCCTGCGTATAACGCGTCCAGGCGATGCGCGTATCGAGCAGGCTGATCGACTGCGTCCAGGCGACGAGCGCGTTGCCCTGGCTGTCGATCCCGGCCGTATAGGACGAACCGCTCATGTCCGCTGCCAGTTCGGACGCCGTGCCCCAGCCGGCGCCCGGGCTGTACGGGCGCGCCCACAATGCGTACGTGTTGGGGCCCGGCATCCATTCGGTCCAGAACGCGACCGCCTGGCCGCTCGCATTGCCGACCAGCAGCGGCAGAACGCCGGTCAACCCGTTCATCGAATGCGTACCGTCGCTCGTGTCGAGCCGCGTCGCGCTTTGCCAGCCCGAACCGGGGACATAGCGCGCGCCCCACATTTCGTTGCCGTACGGACTGGCCGGGTCGACGGTCATCCAGGTGGCGAGTGCATTGCCGCTCGCGTCGATCGTCACGCTCGGGTCGCCTTCCCGCCCCTTGCCGTCCACCGCGACGGCCATCGACCAGCCGGCCTGCGGCTGCGTGGTTCCGCCGCCGGTCGGCCCGCCATTCGAGCCGCCGTTCGAGCCGCCGCCGGGCGATGTCGTGCCGGAAGGTGATCCGGGAGAGGTCGGTGTCGACTGCGACGCACCGCTCTTGGTCGAGACGTCGTCGCCGCCGCATGCGGTCAACGCGAGAACGACGGCCATGGCCGTCCAGGTAACGGGTTTCATCACAATCCTCTTGTTCTGGATTGACGGCATGTGCTTGCCCGTGCAGCAGGTCGAACCTGCCGCGCATATTGATAAGCAGTGCCATTCAATGGATATGGAATGCCGCGCTTTCGTCGAGCCTCGCCCGGTTCGATCGCACGGACGGCCTTTGCTTCCGGTACGGACGACGGCTTGCGTACTGCCTCTGTCGCCCAGCGCCGGACACCCCGAAGTGCCGGCTGCATCTTAATTCATACGATCCGGAATCAAGGTGGGGTTGCGTCTACAGTGAGTGGAGATGCATTTCGCCGGGCATTGGCACGCGCATGAGCCGGTGATGCGCGGATGCGGATTGCCGCGCCAGCCGCCAGCCGCCAGCCGCGGGGTGCGGGGTGCGGGGTGCGGGGTGCGGGGTGCGGGGTGCGGGGTGC